>DASZLC010000049.1:0-3065 GCA_035552615.1 Solirubrobacteraceae bacterium | reverse complement strand
GACGATGAGGAGATCCCAGGGGTCGTGGTCTCGCGGATAAATCTCTCTGCCAAGTTCATGCGTGAGCTGATTGATGCGATGCGGGACAACTATTCGAAGTGGGAGACCCGCGAGGGCATCAAGAACCTGCCCGAGTACGGCGTCACCGACGAGGAAGACGAGGCCTAGCGGCTCGAGTACGCCGCCGCGGCGGCGATCCGCTCGAGCGTCGGAGGATGCGAGGCGAGCACCGCGGTGACCCACCGGGGCGGCTGTACATCTGCCACGTTCTGGATCGTGATTGCACGCTCGAAGGACACGAACGCGTCCGGCGCGCCCGACAGCTGCAGCGAGAACTCGTCGGCGCGACGCTCCATAGCCCGCGACATCCGGTTGGCGATCAGGCCGAGCGGCGCCGACACGAGCGCGACCGCGAGCGCCAGCGCCGGGAGGGCCTCGGCCGTGCCCCGCTGCACCGAGAGCGCCCAGCTCAGCCGCTGGACCGCCAGCGCGACCGGTCCGGCCACGATCGCCGCGTACAGCACGCCGCGCAGGACGTCGCGGTTGCGGACGTGCGCCAGCTCGTGCGCGACCACCACCCGGACCTCGTCGCGCGAGTAGCGGTCGAGCAGCGTGTCGAACAGCACCACGCGCTTGGTCGGGCCCAGGCCGGTGACGTACGCGTTGGCACCGGTCGTGCGGCGGCTCGCGTCGACCGAGTAGACCTCCCCCACTCCCACGCCGGCCGCGCGCGCCAGCTCGAGCACGTCTGCGCGGGTCTGACCGTCGGGGAGCGGCGCGAAGTCGTTGAACAGCGGTGCGAGCACCACCGGCGCCAGCGCCCCGAACAGCGTCCCGACCGCCGATGCGCCAACCGCGGCGGGCAGCCACCAGCCTCGCGGGTAGCGCCGCGTGAGCGCGACCACGGCGCCCCCGCCGGCCCCGGCCAGCCCGGTCTCGATCGCGGTCGACTTGAGCAGATCGGCCGCCCATCCCCGCCACGGCTGGGTCACCAGTCCAACCGCGATCGCACGGCGTCGGCCCAGCACCCCCAGTGGCAGCGTCACCAGCGTCGATCCCAGCGCCATCGAAGCACCGGCGATCGCGCCTCGTGCCACCGGGCGGCGCGCACGGGGCCGCCGCCGAGGAGACCGGCCCCGACGCGCCTCGATCACCACCACGAGCCCCGCGAGCGCGCAGAGCTCGCCGGCGGCACCTCCCAGCCCCAGCGCCAGCTGCGGCCGCGCGAACCTGGCGCCGCGCTCGATTTCCCGGGAGCTGAAGTAGCGCTCGGCGTCGACCGGGGCCGGCGTGAGCGCGGGCCTGCGCGGAGCCAGCAGCCGAGCCCCAGCTTCGGCCACCGCCAGGGCGAGCAGCGCCGGCCACGCTTCACGTACGCGTGGTAAGCGGCTCACCGGGGAAACTGTAGCCACCATGCGGGTGGCGATCGTCTCCGACATACACGGCAACCGCCATGCGTTCGAGGCCGTGCTCGACGCGATCGAGGCCTCCGAGTGCGAGGAGATGTGGTGCCTGGGGGACCTCGTCGGCTACGGCGCCGAACCCGACGAATGCGTCGAGCTGGCAAGCCGGCACGCGGCGATCTGCCTGGCCGGGAACCACGACATGGGGGTTCGCGGAGACCTCCCGCTCGAGCAGTTCTCCCGCGGCGCCGCGCTGGCCGCCCAATGGACGCAGGAGACGATCACACCGCAGACGCTGGAATATCTGAATGGGCTCGAGCCGGTGATGCTCGAGGAGCAGATCGGGATGTTCCATGCCAGCCCTCGCGACCCGGTCTGGGAGTACGTGCTCTCGGCGCTCCAGGCCGAGCTGTGCCTCGACGCCCAGACCCACCGGGTCTGTCTGATCGGCCACTCGCACGTGGCGCTCTCGTTCGGACGGCTTCCCGGCGAGGCAGCCAGCGGCCAGACGCGGACCGATGGTGAGGAGCTCGAACTTAAGCAGGGGGAGTGGCTGGTCAACCCCGGGAGCGTCGGGCAGCCTCGGGACGGCGATCCGCGTGCCGCCTGGGTCGAGCTGGACCTCGACGCCCAGACCGCCGTCTATCGCCGGATCGACTACGACATCGAGGGCGCCGCGGCGGCGATCCGCGCGGCGCGGCTGCCCGATTCGCTCGCCGAGCGCCTCTCGTATGGGCAGTAGCCGCATTCCTGGCCCGGGCGGCTCGCGCAACCGTGCCGCCGAATCCGGCTCTGGCGCCCGAGCCACTAAAGTCACGACGAGGATGCGGTTCTTGCCTCGCGCACTCGTTGCGTGCGGGACTGGCTTTGCCGTCTCGCTGCTCGCTGCCTGTGGCGGCGGCGCCGGCCTGCTCTCAAGCGACCAGGCCAACTCGCTGAGCAATCGGCTCAACAACGTCTCAGCGGCCGTCGGCGCGCACAACTGCGGGGGCGCCTCGAACGCTGCGCAGGGCCTCGGCAATGCCGTCGGCGCGCTGCCCAGCACCGTCAACACCACGCTTCGCGACGATCTGAGCCAGGGCGCGTCGACCGTCGGCCAGCTCGCCGCCAAGGATTGCCAGCAGACCACGCCGACGACCACGACCGCGTCGACCGCCACCGCCACCACCGCGACGACCACTACGACGCCGACGACGACCACCACGCCGTCCACTACGACCGCCACGACGACCACGCCGCCGACCACGACCACCGAAACCACCCCGACTACCACGGGTACTACCACCACGGCGCCGAGCGGCGGCGGGGGCCTGGGCGGCGGCAACGGCAACAACAATGGCTAGCGCAGCGACAATCGCCGGTCGGTACCAGATCGAGGGACGCCTCGGCATCGGCGGCATGTCCACCGTGCACCTGGCGTTCGATGACCGCCTCGAGCGCTACGTCGCGCTGAAATTGCTCGCCGAGCACCTGGCCGACGACCCGGCGTTCGTCTCACGCTTCCGGCGTGAGGCGCTGGCCGCGGCTCGGCTCGTCCACCAGAACATCGTCCAGGTGTTCGACTTCGGCTTCGACGAGCGCCAGCACCAGCACTTCATCGTGATGGAGCACGTGCCCGGGCACTCGTGCGCCGAGCTCCTGCGCGACCGCGGCCACCTCGAC
>DASZLC010000048.1:0-3143 GCA_035552615.1 Solirubrobacteraceae bacterium | reverse complement strand
CACGCCGGGGTGCGCGTTGATGATGTTGGCGGCGCGCCACGGGTTCTCGGCGTCGACCTTGGCCGCGACGAGCATCGAGGAGTAGCCCAGCGCGCGGGTGTCGAAGATCGGTGTGACCTGGCGGATGATCCGCTCGTCGAGTAGGTGCTGGACGCGGGCGATCGCCTCCGGCTCGGAGATTCCGGCCTCGCTCGCCACCTGGGCATACGGACGCGGTGCGATCGGGAAGCTCCCCTGCATCAGGTTGAGCAGCCGCTTGTCGAGCTCGTCCAGCGCGATCGCGGCCCCGTGCTTGCGGCTGCGGAGCTTGGGCCCGAACGGCCCGCTGCTGTCCCTCGAGGCGCCTACCGCAGCCATCGCGCGGCATCCTTGGCGTGGTAGGTGATCACGATGTCGGCGCCGGCACGACGGATGCTGGTGAGGATCTCGAGCACGGCCGCACGCTCCTCGAGATAGCCGGCGGCGGCGGCCGCCTTGACCATCGCGTACTCACCGCTGACGTTGTAGGCCGCGACGGGCATCTCGGTCTCGTCCTTGATCCGGCGGATCAGATCGAGATAGGGCAGCGCCGGCTTGACCATCACGATGTCGGCGCCCTCCTCCACGTCGAGGCGCGCCTCGCGCAGCGCCTCGTTGCCGTTGGCCGGATCCATCTGGTAGCTGCGCCGATCACCGAACGCCGGCGTCGAGCCCGCGGCCTCGCGGAACGGTCCGTAGAAGGCCGAGGCGAACTTCGCCGAGTAGGCGAGGATCGGCGTGTCGGTGTGGCCGTCCTCGTCGAGCGCGACGCGGATGAACCCGACGCGGCCATCCATCATGTCGCTGGGGGCGATCACGTCCGCGCCGGCCCTGGCCTGGGAGGTCGCGGTCCGCGCGAGCAGCTCGAGCGTGGAGTCGTTGTCAACGCTGCCGTCTGGACGTACCACGCCGCAGTGCCCGTGGCTGGTGTATTCACACAGGCACAGGTCGGTGATCACGATCAGGTCCGGATAGGCGTCCTTGATCGCGCGGGTGGCGAGCTGGACGACGCCCTCGTCGTCCCACGCGCCCGAGCCCTCCTCATCCTTGGCCGCGGGCAGCCCAAACAGCAGCACCGCCGGGATCCCTAGCTCGGCGGCATCGCCGGCTTCCGCGACGGCATGCGCGATCGACAGATGATCGACGCCAGGCATCGCGGCGATCGGTTCGCGGCGATCGATCCCGTGCGCCACGAACATCGGATACACGAAGTCGGCGGGCGTCAGCTGGGTCTCGCGGACCAGCCCACGGAGCGCGTGCGTGGCGCGAAGCCGTCGCAAGCGGGTTTGCGGGAAAGCCATCGAGTCTGAGGATACCGGCGCGCTCGTGCCGCGCCCGCGACCGCACCCGGTACCCTAGGACCTGTGGCCGATCTACAGAAGCGCGGGAGCTACACCCCACGGCGGGCGCGCGAGCAGCGTGCCTACCGGCTGGCCGTCACCGGCGGTGTCGCCGGGGCCGTCGGCGTGGTCGGCCTGGTGCTGGCGATCGCCGGCGTGATCGGCGCCGGGCTGCCGATCATCGCGCTGATCGTCGCAGCGCTGTGCGCGTTCGGGTTCACGCGCATGGTCGGCGCACGCTAGTGGGTCTCCCAGGAGTCGGTCATCCCGCCCGGTAGGCGATCACATAAGCGCCCGAGCCCGTGCTCGGCGCTCCGCTCGTCCCGCCCGTCGAAGGCGCGGCGCTCCCGGATGAGGTAGCCGCAACAAACACCGTGTGCTCGGCGATCGCCACGCCGTTGCTCGTCAGGCCGCCGCCGGTGGGCGCCCCCGTGTCGGTTGTCAGCTGACGGCGCAGCAGCGGGCTGCCAGTGGCGGCGTCGAACGCGTCCAGGAAGCCGTTGTTGTCGACCGTGTAGACGACCCCGTCGGCGACGCTGATCGACTCGTAGTGGAGGCCGTCGGCAACCGGGCTCAGCCAGTTGACGGCCCCGCCATCGCGACCGAGGGAGAACATCGCGCCCCCCGGGGTCGACACGCCGTCGATCGCGCTTCCGTCAAAGGCGGGGGATGCGGCGTTGCAGGCCTGACATGGACCGCCGACGTTCTGCGCCCACGCCGGAACCATCGTGTCGGCGTGTGCCACGTGGTAGACGCCCGCCTTCTGGAGGTCGCCGACGAGCTCGTGACCCGCACTGTCGGTGAACAGGTTCGCCGCCGAGCCGAAGTCGAGATCGAGCTGGCCGCAGACCGGATCGTCGAACGGATAGGGCAGGTTCGCGTTGTCGGACACGGCGCAGGCGGGGGTCTGGCTGACGGTCTGAAGCGCGCTCGCATACTGGTCGACGTTGCCGGGGTAGGCGGCGACGATCTGGCCGAAAGTCGGATGCGAGCGGTTCAGATCGATCTTCAGGATCGCGTCGGTGTTCGGGTCCTGCTTGGTCTTGGAGTTGGGATTCCCCGATCCCCAGTACAGGTAGCCGCTGCTGGGGTCATACGCCGGAGTGCTCCACAGACCTCCGCCGGCGAACCCCTGCGCCTGATCAGCCGGCGGAACCGTGGGTGTCACCTTCACCACCTGGCCCGTGGTCGCGCTCAGCAGCGCGAACCCGCCCTGCCCGCTCGGATCGCCCTCGGCCGGGGAGAAGCCGAACGCGACCAGCCCATTCGCTACGAGCGGACTCGCGTTCGTGTAGTAGCCAGACTGTCTGATCACCGGCGGGCTCTTCCACAGAACGGCGCCGGTGGAGCGAGCGAGCGCGACCGCGTAGGGCCCGCCGCTCTCGTTCACAAGCCAGATCACGCCGCTGCCGTTGACCGCGGCGGCTCCGACGATCGCCCCTCCAAGCCCGGGATTGGGCGCGCTCAGCTGCCGCTTCCAGACAAGCGCGCCGGTGGCCGCATTGACCGCGTACACGGTGCCGGCGCTCGAGCCGATGAACGCGCACCCGCCGTCGAGCACCGGCGTTGTCTCGAACGCGGAGCGCTCGCCGTAGCGAGCGGTGGAGAAGACCCACGCCGCCGATAGGCCGGCGGCGGCTGCTCTGCCGAGGCTGCGCTCGTACGGCTGGCTGCGGGTGTTCGCCAGATCGTGCCCGTACATCGGCCATTCACCGCCGGACGAATTCGGCGCGGCACAGGCTGCCTTCGCGCTCGCCGCGGGGGCAAGCGCCAGGCCGGCGATCA
>DASZLC010000047.1:0-3497 GCA_035552615.1 Solirubrobacteraceae bacterium | reverse complement strand
GGAGCGCCGTGGCGAGGACCTTCGGCTCGCCTACGTCGCCCTGACGCGGGCCCGCCACCAGGCCGTCGTCTGGTGGGCCGGTTCGTGGGACTCAAAGAACTCGCCGCTGGGCCGGCTCCTGTTCGCTCGCGACGGCGAGGGGAACGTGGCGCCGCGCGGGAGCGCGACCCCGACCGACGACGCGATGCTGGCCCGGCTGCGCGAGCTCGCCGATGACGCGGCGGGTTGCATTGCCGTTGAGGAAATGTCTCCGAGCCTGCCCACGTCCTGGAGCCAGGCGCTGCCGGACACGCCGGTGCTGGCGACCGCCGCGTTCGACCGCGACCTCGACCTGCGCTGGCGGCGCACCTCGTACACCGACATCACCTCGGGCGCGCACGATCAGCCCGTGGCCAGCGAGAGCGAGGAGCCGCTGATCGGCGACGAGCCCGACGAGGAGACGCCGGTGGTGGAGGCGAGCGACGGGCTGCTCGACGCCGACCTCGCCCTGCGGGCGCCCTCGCTGCTGGCCGAGATGCCGTTCGGCGCCGAGGTGGGGACGTTCGTGCACGGCGTGCTGGAGGCGGCCGACTTCGCCGCCGCCGACCTCGACGGCGAGCTCGACGCGCAGATCGCGGTGGCGCGCGCCGCGCGCGGGACCGAGATCGGCGACGCCTCTGTCGTCCGCGCCGGGCTCCGCGCCTCCATCGAGACGCCGCTCGGGCCGCTGGCCCAGAACGCGCGCCTGTGCGAGTTCGACCGCCGGGACCGGCTCGACGAGCTCGCCTTCGAGCTGCCGCTGGCCGGCGGCGATCAGCCGCACGGTTGGGCGACGCTGAGCGCGATCGCCTCCGTGCTGCGCCGGCACGTGAGGCCCGAGGACCCGCTGGCCGCCTACGCCGAGCGGCTGACTGACCCGGCGCTGCGCCAGCGCGTCCGCGGCTACCTGACCGGGAGCCTCGACCTCGTCGTCCGCCAGGCGGGCGGGCGGTTTCTGATCTGCGACTACAAGACGAACTGGCTGGCCGGACCCGAGGAGCCCCTGACCGCCTGGCACCACCGCCCGGCCGCCCTGGCGCGCGAGATGCAGCGCCGCCACTACGGGCTGCAGGCGCTGCTCTACACGGTCGCGCTGCACCGGTACCTGCGCTGGCGCCTTCCCGCATACGACCCCGACCGTCACCTCGGCGGGGTGCTGTACCTGTTCCTGCGCGGGATGCTCGGCGCCTCAACACCGCTCGTCGACGGCCAGCCGTGCGGCGTGTTCGCGTGGCGGCCGCCGGCCGGTCTGGTCTGCGCGCTCAGCGACCTCCTCGACGAAGGCACTCCGTGACCACCGTAGCCCCCGATCCGTTCGACGCGCGCCGAGCCCTCGGCGCCCCCGGGTTGCTGGGGACGTTCAACGAGTGCGGCGTGCTCGCCGCCGCCGACGTCCACGTCGCCATGCGGCTGGCGACACTCGGCGATGGGGATCCCGGCGGAGCGCTCGGGCTGGCGGTCGCGCTCGCCGTCCGCGCCCCGCGGATCGGGCACGTGCACGTCGACCTGGCGACGATCAGGGAGACGGCGGCGGTCGAGTCCGACGAGCCGGTCGATTTGTCAACGCTGCCGTGGCCCGACCCGAAGGAGTGGCTGGCCGCAGTCGAGTCCTCGCCGCTCGTCGCCGTCGGCGAGGAGGGTGGTGCACACCCGCTGCGGCTGCTCGGCAGCCGCCTGTATCTCGACCGCTACTGGGCGCTGGAACGCCAGCTCGCCGCCGACCTGCGCCGCGCGGGACAGTCGCCGCCGGGGTCGGTCGACGTGGACGTGCTGGCCGCCGGGCTGGCCCGCCTGTTCGCCGGCCAGGAGGACTCGTTGCAGGCGCTCGCCGCCGCCTGCTCGGTGCTCGCGCGGCTCGGCGTCGTCGCCGGCGGCCCGGGCACCGGGAAGACGACGACGGTGGCGCGGATCGTGGGCCTGATCGACGAGCAGGCGACCGCCGCCGGCCTCCCGCCGCCGCTCGTGGCGCTGAGCGCGCCGACGGGCAAGGCGGCGGCGCGCCTGGAGCAGTCCGTCCACGCCGAGGCCCGCGCGCTGGACGTGAGCACGGCCACCCGCGAGCGTTTGCTGGGACTGGAGGCGACGACGCTGCATCGCCTGCTGGGCTGGAAGCCGGGGAGCTACAGCCGCTTCCGCCATGACCGCAGCCAGCGCCTCGCCCACGATCTCGTGATCGTCGACGAGACCTCGATGGTCTCGTTGTCGCTGATGGCCCGTCTGGCCGAGGCGATCAGGCCCGACGCGCGGCTGGTGCTGGTCGGTGACCCGGGGCAGCTCGCCTCGATCGAGGCGGGCGCCGTGCTCGGCGACATCGTCGGGCCAGCCGCCGACGGCCTGCGGCTACGTGCCGGGACACGCGAACGGCTGCTGGAGATCACCGGGCGGCTGATCGATGCCGCCGAGCCGCCGGCCGGGGCGGCGATCGCCGACGGGATCGTCGTGCTCGACCGCGTCCACCGCTACGGCGCGGGCATCGGCCGGCTGGCGACGGCGATCCGCCACGGCGACGGCGACGCCGTGATCGACCTGTTGCGGCAGGGGCGCGATGAAGTCCTGTGGATCGAGGTGGACGTCGCCGATACGGACTCTCGCGAGGCGTTGACCCCGGTCCGCGACGCCGCCGTCGGTGCGGCGGCCACGGTCGTGCAGGCCGCGCTGGCCGGCCGCGGGCGCCAGGCGATCGAGGCGCTCGGTGCGTTCCGGATCCTGTGCGCCCACCGCCGCGGGCCGCAGGGCGTCGCCACCTGGACGGCCCGGATCGAGAGCTGGCTGGCCGAGCTGGTGCCTGGCTTCGCCGCCGAGGAGCAGTGGTATCCGGGGCGCCCCCTGCTGGTCACCGAGAACGACTACGAGCTGCGCCTGTTCAACGGCGACAGCGGTGTCGTCGTCCGCGCCCCGCAGGACCGGATCGCCGCGGTGTTCGAGCGCCGGGGAGAAATCGTCGAGCTCAGCCCGGCGCGGCTCGGCGCCGTCCAGACCGTGTACGCGATGACGATTCACAAGAGCCAGGGCTCGCAGTTCGACACGGCCGCCGTCCTGCTCCCCGCGCCGAGTTCGCCGATCCTCACCCGCGAGCTGCTCTACACCGCCGTCACCCGCGCCCGGCGCCAGGTGATCCTGGCCGGCACCGAGGACACGGTCCGCCGCGCCGTGCAGCGTCCCGTCGCGCGCGCCTCAGGGCTGCGTGGACGGCTATGGGACGAAGCGGACCCCGCACCGTAAGACGCGCGGGTCGGCCCGTCGGTTTCCGGGCACTCGGGGCCGCCCCGCGATCGAGATTCCGCCAGCGGTAGGAAAGCGAGACACGCAGCGGGCACTCGAACCGGCACGAGCATCGAGTGCCCGGTTATCGACGCCTCAGCCGACGCCGAACAGCGCCGCGCATCCCGGCGACAGCGACACGGTCGCGGTCACCAGCTTCCCCTTCGGCGCCGTGCCCGACGTCACCGCACCGGTCAGCTCCTGCTGCAGCTGCGGGA
>DASZLC010000046.1:0-23855 GCA_035552615.1 Solirubrobacteraceae bacterium | reverse complement strand
TCGACTGCAGCTCCCCGTCGACCGCGGCGCGCGACAGCAACGAGATGCCAAGACCGGCGCGGGCCGCCTGCTTGATCGCGCCGTTGGACCCGAGGGTGAGAACGCGCGGCGCGATCCCCCGCTCGGCCAGGAAGCGCTCGTTCAGCGTCCGCGTGCCCGATCCCGCCTCGCGCAGCAGCCATGGCCGCTCCGCCAGCGAAGCCGCCGGGACCCGGGAGCCGCCGGCCAGGGGATCGTCGGGCGCGGCGATGCACACGATCTCGTTCTCCATGAACGGCTGGGAGAGCAGGCGCTCGTCACCCGGGGGCTTGCCCGACACGGCGACGTCGGCGGTGTGGTTCAGCACTCGCCCGACGACGTCCTGGTGATTCCCCACCACCAGCGTCAGCTCGATCTCGGGATGCTGGTCGGAGAACGTCCGCATCAAGCCGGGCACGAACGACTCGGCGGCCGTCGTGACGGCGGCGATCTCCAGGCGCCGGGCCGACAGCAGCGCGGCCTCGCGCGCCGCCTGACGCCCGCTCTGGAGCAATCCGACGACGTCCTCGGCGTACGCCGCGAAGGCGCGGCCGGCCTCGGTCAGCTCGATGCCCCGGCCGGCGCGCTGGAACAGCTCACAGCCCAGCTCGCGGCCGAGTGCCGCGATCGCCGAGGACACCGACGGCTGGGTGACCACGAGCTCCTCGGCCGCCGCGGTGACCGAGCCGCCACGAACCACGGCGAGGAACGACGTGAGCTGCGTGAACGTTATAGAGATGCACCGAAGCTTAGAGCTTGTTGCATTGAGATATCCGCATACCTATGAGGCCGGGACGACGGCGATGCCCCCGGGGCGGCGCCCCGGCGCCCCGCACTCGGCGGCCGCCTTCTGGAAGGCCGGCGACCGCAGGTTGAGCCCGGGCCCTCCGACTCTGATGTGCGCTCCGCCCCCCGTGGGAAACGTCGGGTCGGGGAAGTTCGGAACGCCGTGCGTGCGCATGCACTTCGAGATCGCAATCAGCCTCGCCTTGTGCGCCGCGCTCACCTGCGGCGGCGACCCGCCGCCGCCGCGCAGCTTGATGCACGTCGTCTGGGCGGACTGGACGCTCGGCGACTGCGGGTCGAACCCATTGATGGCAACGGTGCCGTTGGGGCTCGGGTCGGGGAAGTTGGGCACCCCGTGCGAGCGCATGCAGTTGGCGAACTTGATCCCGCTCGCGGTCCCGCGAGCGCCGGTGGTCGTCGCGGCGGACGTCCCGGTGCCGCCGCACGCAGCAAGCGCGACAGCGCACCCGAGCATCGCCAGCCCGAGCGATATGCGAGTGATGGAGTTCATGAGCCGTGGGCGGCCCGGCCGGGCCCGCGGGAGAAGTTGTAGTCGCGCCCGGCTAACAGCCGTGTAACGGCGTTATGCCGCTGTTAGTGCCACGCCGGCGGCGGCGTACGCGTCGGGGCCGTCGAGCGTCTCGGCGGCAATCAGCGCCTGGCTGAGGCTCTCGAGCTGCTCCCGGTGATCGGTCAGCAGCCGCGTGACCTCCGCGTGCGCGTCCTCGACGATCCGCGTGACCTCCTGGTCGACGAGCCACTGCGTCTGCTGCGAGGTCTCCGCCGCCCCGGGCAGAAACGGTCCTTGCCCGTCTTGGGGCAGCAGCGTGATCGGCCCGAGTGAGTCGCTCATCCCCCAGCGCCCGACCATCTGGCGCGCGATCTGGGTCAGTTGCTGGATGTCGGACTCCGCGCCGGTGGTGATCTTGCCGAACACGACCTCCTCGGCGACCCGCCCGCCGAGCGCGACCCTGATCTTGGCGTCGAGCTCCTCGCGCGAATACGAGACGCGGTCGTCGTCGGGCGTCGAGAGCGTCACCCCGAGCGCCATCCCGCGTGGGACGATCGAGACCTTCCGAACCGGGTCGGCCCCCGGAGTGAGCATCCCCACCAGCGCGTGCCCGGACTCGTGGTAGGCGGTGCGGCGTCGGTCGTCCTCGTGCAGGATGATCCCGCGCGGCGCGCCGAGCATGATCTTCTCCATCGCGTCGGTGAAGTCGGTCATCTGCACGGTCCGGTGATCGCGCCGCGTGCCGAGCAGCGCGGCCTCGTTGGCCAGGTTGGCGAGATCGGCGCCGACCATCCCCGGCGTCGAGGCGGCGAGCGCGTCGAGGTCGACGTCTGAGCCGAGCGGCATGTTGCGCGTGTGGACCTCCAGGATCTTGCGCCGCCCCACCTTGTCGGGGGCCTGCACGGCGACTCGCCGATCGAACCGGCCGGGGCGCAGCAGCGCCTGGTCGAGGACCTCGGGGCGGTTGGTCGCTCCGAGCACCACGACGGCGTCGTTGCCCTCGAAGCCGTCCATCTCGGTGAGGATCTGGTCGAGCGTCTGCTCGCGCTCGTCGTTGGCGCCGGTGAAGCCGCCCGATCCCTGGCGCGAGCGGCCGATCGCGTCGAGCTCGTCGATGAAGATGATCGCCGGCGCCGCCTCCTTGGCCTTCGCGAACAGGTCACGCACGCGCGAGGCGCCGACGCCGACGATCGCCTCGATGAACTCCGACGCAGCGATCGAGAAGAACGCCGCGTGCGCCTCGCCCGCCACCGCGCGCGCCAGCAGCGTCTTGCCGGTCCCGGGCGCGCCGAACAGCAGCACGCCGTGCGGCATCCGCCCGCCCAGTCGCTGGTACTTGGCGGGCTCACGCAGGAAATCGACGATCTCGGTCAGCTCGCCCTTCGCCTCGTCGATCCCGGCGACGTCGTCGAACGTCACCCGGATCGCCTGAGGATCGACGCGGCGCGCCTGCGAGCGCCCGAAGTTGCCAATCCCGCCGAGCCCGCCCCCGGCCGCCGACTGCGCCCGCCGGGCGAACAACACGAACAGTCCGACGAGCAGCAGCGTCGGGCCGAAGCCGAGCAGGATCTCGGCCAGCAGCGACGTGCTCTGGGTCGTCGACTTGGCGTTCACCTGGACACCGTGGGCCTGAAGCTCCGCGGTCAGCTGGTCGTGGTTCCAGAACGTCGGGACCTGGGTGGCGAACAGCGTCGTTGCGGTGGCCTTCGAGTCGTTCTGCGGATAGCGCAGCTCGGTCGTCCAGGTTCCGTTGACCGTGTTGCCCTTTGCGGAGATCGACTTCACATGGCCGTCCTGCAACTGCGTGAGAAAGAACGGGCTGAACGGCACGGTGACGCGCGGCTTGGAGCCGGGCTGCGAGACGGCAACCGTCAAGATATTCAGCCCCAGCAGCACGATCACGAAGATCCAGAACCCGCGCAGCCGGTGCGGCGGCTTGGGCTTGTGGTGGTCGGGCATCCCCCGCCCGTCGGGCGCCGGCGCCACCCGCCAGCCCTGCTTGTCGCGCGGCATCGGCGCCGGCGGCACGGCCTTGTCGCCGGGGGAACCGGTGGTCGAAGATGCCTGCGTATCTGTCGAAGAGGGCTGCGTCTCGGCCAATTGGGTTCCGTCTCCCGCGCCCTGAAGCGTATAGGGCCGGTGTTTGCGCCGACGTCGTGCCCCGACATAGGATGGCCGCCGAAAGGAGTGAGGCAGTTGCCTGGAGGTGCGGTTCACGCTGGCCATGACGATCACCACCGCCCCGCCCCGGGGTTCGGTGATCCGCCAGAAGTAGCCCTCCAGCGCCGTGTCGTGATAACGCCGGGCCCGCGAACTTTGGCGAGGAAGTCCTTCATAACGGACTCCGGTGCCAACGAACGTTCCAAGACGTCCGCGGAACGACGGTGTCGTGGCCGTGCTCGGCGCCTGCTGATGGGTGTCGCGCTGGCGCTCGCCGCGGCGGGCCCGTTGGCCACGCCGGCGGGGGCGCAGGTGCAGCCCTACGGCGCCGACAACGACGGCACCTTCTACAACATCCTGCCGCCGGGCACGAGTGGCAGCGAGAACCTCGCCCAGCTCGCGCTGTTCAGGCTCACCGGGACGCGACCGGCGCACAACAACGACCAGCTCGCGATGTATCACGCGCTGACCACGGCGGCGCCGTTGATCCAGCCGGCGCAGATCACCGACTACTTCAAGGACGCCACGTTCGGCGTCCCCACCGGCGAGGTGGCCAACAGCGAGTCACCCGAGCCGGGCGTGACGATCGAGTTCGACAAGGGCTTCGGCGTCCCCCACATCTACGGCGACACTCGCGCCGAGCTGGAGTTCGGGATCGGCTGGGTGACCGCGCAGACGCGGCTGTTCGAGATCGACGCGCTGCGTCACGCCGGCAACGGCACGCTCGCGTCGTTCGCCGGCGGCACGAACGTGGCGATGGACGAGAGCACGTGGGAGAGCGCGCCGTACACCGGGCAGGACCTGCAGGCGCAGGTCACCTACATGGCCACCCTGCCCGGCGGAGCGCAGCTCGTCTCCGACGCCGAGAACTATGTCGACGGGATCAACGCCTACATCGCGATGGCCGAATCGAACCCGATCAACGCGGCGCTCGACATCCCCGGCGAGTACGCGGCGATCGGGCAGCCGCTGGGGCCGAAACCGTTCACGGTCGAGGACATCATCTCGATCGGCTCGCTGATCGGCGGCGAGCTCGGGCAGGGCGGCGGCAACCAGCTCCGGACGGCGATCCTGTACCAGCAGTTCAAGCAGCGCTTCGGTCGCGAGCACTTCAACGTCGACGGCTCGCCCGAGGGCGTGCAGCCGATCAAGCGCTCCCCGTCCGCCCGCCGCCCTGATCGCTCCGGCTTCGGCTCGTTGCTCAGCTTCGTCGCACCCGACGATCCCGCGGCCCCGACGACCGTGCACGGACGGCGCTTCCCGTATCAGACGTTGCTCTCACCCCGGCGGCTGAATCGCCGGAGCATCGCGTTGCCCGACCCCGGCTCGGTGCAGTGGTATGACCCTGTGGTCTCGGGGTCGGTCCCGAGCGGCGGCAAGCTCGGCTTCGCGCGCTCCGCTCAGGCCAACCCGATCGCCGGCTTCGCGATGAACGCCGGCAAGGGCCTGCTCGGCAACTTCCCCACCAGCGACTCCAACGCGCTGCTCGTCAGCGCCAAGGACTCCACGAACGGTCACCCGATCGCCGTGATGGGACCGCAGGTCGCCTACTGGTCGCCGGAGGTCCTGATGGAGGAGGACATCCACGGTCCCGGCATCGATGCCGACGGCGCCGCGTTCCCTGGCACGAACCTGTTCGTCGAGCTCGGTCACGGCCCCGACTACGCCTGGTCGGCGACCTCCGAGGGGCAGAACATCATCGATACGTTCGCGGTGCCGCTGTGCACCCCGGGCGGTGGCCCGCCGTCGATCGGCTCCGACGACTACCTGCTGAACGGCCAGTGCGTGGCGATGCAGAAGCTGTACGACAGCGAGTCGTGGAAGCCGAACCTGGCCGACTCAACGCCGGCCGGCTCGGCGACGTTCCTGACGCTGCGCACCGCGTACGGGCTGGTCATCGCGCGGGCCACGATCGACGGCCGGCCGGTGGCCTACACCAACCTGCGATCGACCTACTTCCACGAGCTCGACTCCGGGCTCGGTTTTGAGGCGTTCGATGACCCCGCCGCGATGCGCACCCCGCAGCAGTTCGACGCCGCCGCCGACAAGATCGGCTACACGTTCAACTGGTTCTTCGTCAACAGCAACCACATCGCGTACTTCGGCTCGGGCCAGAACCCCGTCCGCGCCGCGCGCACCGACCCGCTGTTTCCGAGCTGGGCGCAGGACGCGTGGAAGGGCTTCACGCCGAGCGCGGCTCCGACGCCGAGCACGCTGACCGAGGCCGACACCCCACAGTCCGCTCATCCCCAGGTCATCGACCAGCCGTTCCTGACGAGCTGGAACAACAAGCCGGCGCCCGGCTACGACTACGTCGACGGCGAGTACTCCTCCGTCTACCGCTCGCAGCTGCTCGACGAGAACATCGACACCTACCTCCACGGCGGCACGCACACGATGTCGCTGACCGACCTGATCAACGCCATGGGCAACGCCGCGACCCAGGATCTGCGCGGCGTCGAGGTGCTCCCGTACGCGCTGCAGATCATCGGCCATCCCGCCAACCCGGTGCTGGCCCAAGCGGTGAGCGAGCTGCGCACGTGGGTGGCCAGCGGCGCGCACCGCATCAACCGGGTCACCCCGGGCGCCTCGGGCCAGTACGAGCAGTCGATGGCCGTCCGGATCATGGACGCGTGGTGGCCGCTGCTGGTCCAGGCCGACCTGCAGCCGGTGCTCGGGACGGCGCTGTTGAGCGACGTCGAGGGCCGCTTCGCCATCGACAACCCGCCGCACACCCACCAGGGGTCCGCCTGGGACGACGGCTTCTACGGGATCATCCAGACGGATCTGCGCGCCGCCGCCGGCGACCGCGTCGCGGGTCCGCTGAACCGGATCTACTGTGGCAACGGGTCGCTGACGCGCTGTCGGCTGGCGCTCCAGGCCTCGCTCCTGCAGGCGGCCTCCGAGTCGCCCGACGAGGTCTATCCGGCCTCCGACGGCTGCGCCGCCGGCGATCAGATGTGTTACGACCAGGTGCGCTACACCGCGCTCGGCGCGATCACCCAGCCGCCCCAGGAGTGGGTGAACCGCCCGACCTTCCAGCAGGCGGTGACGATCGAGAACGCGATGCCGTGACGAGTGGCCTTCCTCACACACGGTCGGGCATCCCGGTGCCATCTTTATGTCATGGCATGGTTTACGACACTGATAGTGGCGGCGATTGTGGTTCCGAGCGTGCTCCTGCTCGTGGAGTTCGCGTTCTCGAAGCGGACCGTCGAGCACGCCGAGCAGCCCAACGTGCTGCCCGAGTTGCTGCGACGCCCGCTGCGTTCGCGCTACCCGCGCTGAGCCGCGAAGTAGAGTCCCGGGCGGGATGATGCTTGCCGCCCGACCCTGAAGAACTCGAAGCCCGGATCGCCGAATGCGACGAGCTCCTGGCCTCCGAGCGCGCCTCGGAGGACCGGGAGTCCGCGCTGCGTGTCGCCTCGGCGCTGCGACGCAAGGGCGATGCGTTGTTTCAGCTCGCGCGTCAGGCCGAGGCGCTCGCCTGCTTTGAGGAGCTGACCGGGCAGTTCAGCGACGAGGAGGACCCCGAGTTGCGCGCGCTCGTCGCCGAGACGCTCGGCGAGCAGGCGCGCGTGCTCGGCGCGCTCGGTCGCTACGCCGATGCCGACGGCGCCTTCGCCGAGCTGCTGGCGCGCTACGGCGCGGACGAGGATCCGCGGCTGCGCCGCGCCAGCGCGATCGGGACCTACAACCGGGCAGCGTTCCTCCACCGCGCCGGGTTGGAGGCCGAGGCGCTCGACACGGTCGAGGTGTTCCTCGCGCGCTACCGCTCCGAGCCGCCCGGCGAGCTGCGTGACCTCGTCGTGCTGGGACTGGCGCTGCGCTCCTCCACGCTCTGGGCCCTGGGGCGGATCGACGACGCCGTCGCGGGCTACCGCGAGCTGGCCGGCGCCTACGCCGACGATGCGGACACGGCGGTGGTGCTGCAGGTGATCAGGGCGCTGCGCGAGCAGGCGACACTGGCGCGCCAGGCCGACCGGGCGACGCTCGCGCTCGCGTCCTACGACGAGGTGATCGCGCGCTATGGCGACGCGTGGGAGCACGAGTTGCTGGCGCCGGTCGTTCGCACGCTCCACGACAAGGCCGAGCTGCTGAACACCCTCGGGCGCCACGAGCAGGCGATCACCACCTTCGACGAGCTGATCGAGCGCTTCACCGACGAGCCACCGGCCGACGCGCCGCTGATCGCGCTGGGTGCCCGCTACGGCAGGGCGTTCGCGCTGCGCCAGCTCAAACGCGACGAGCAGGCGGTGGCCGCCTGCCGGGAGCTGATCGACCGCTACGACAGCGACGAGCGCGTGTTTGCGCGGGAGGTCGTGGTGAGCGCGCTGTCGCTGCAGCGCAACGTCGCCGCGGCGGCGAAGGACGTCGACGCCGTCCTGGCGCTGGACGATGCGATCCTGGCGCGGCTGCGCGGAGCGCTCGCCCCCGAGCGGCGAATGCGCCTGGCCAAGGCTCTGGCCGACAAGGTGTGGTGGCTGGCTCGCGCCGATCGGATCGACGAGGCGGTAGCGACCATCGACGAGCTTCGTGCCTGCTTCGCGTCCGAGCGCGACGACGAGGACACGGCCGAGCAGATCGCCGCGGCCCTGCTCCGGTCGGGGACGGCGATGCTCGACTTCGGTGCGCCGCCGCATCCCAGCGAGGCGCTCGGTCGCGCCGTCCGGCTGGCCCGCTCGGCGGTCCCCAGCATCACCCGGCGCCGGCGCCGGATGCGCGAATCGATCGCCGCCGTCGAGCCTGTGATCGACCGCTACCGCGACGCCAGCGAGCCGCGGCTGCGCTCACTGGCGCTGGAGGCGGGCTTCCATAAGGGCAGCGCGCTGCTGTTTCTCGGGCATCCGCACGCCGCCTGGAGCGTCCTCGCCGACCTCGGCGCCGACGCCGAGTCCTTCGACCGGTGGGCCGAGCGCGAGCAGCCACGCGGCGGGTGGCGCTCGGCAGCCGTCCTGCGTCTGCGATCGATGCTCTTGGAATGAGTTGCCCGACGGGCTGGCCGGGTACCTTCCGGACCAGTGGGCAGCGACGATCCACACGGCGCTGAGGACACGAGCCGCTACGCGCCCGCGGCCGAGGCGGCCCGGCGCGCCCGCGCCACCGCCGCCGCGGAGGCGGCCAGCCGCCGGCGCGGTGAGGACACGCGCGACCCTCGCCGTCCGCCCCCGAACGCCACCGTCTACCGGCCGGCCCGCCGGCACGCCGGGTTGCGCTTCGACGACGAGGAGCGCCCGCCGGGGCGCCGGCGCGGATGGCAGCGCCTGCTCGCACTGGGGGCCCTGGCCGTCGTGATCGCCGTCGGGGTGGTGCTGATCGCCGTCGGCAACAGCGCCACCACGCACCACCGTGTGCGCACGCCCGCGCGGACGTCCGCGCTGCCAACGACAACGACAGCGGCAGCGAAGCCCGCCCGCCCCGCCGCTGCGTCCTGGCCGCGCTATGCCACGGGCGCCTACGCGGCACGGGTCCCGCCCGGCTGGCGGGTGACGGAGAACGACGTGCCGATCAGCGGAGGCGCCTACGCCGAGACGCGGTTCGTGCAACCGGGCGGCGCGACCGAGATCGACATCGACCGCACGCCGAACGACCCGGCCGGGCCGCGGGCGTTCGCCGCATCGGTGCAACGGGCGGTGCTCGGCGAGCCCGGCTACCGGCAGCTCAGCTTCGCCGCGGCGAGATTCGATGGCGCGCCCGCCTGGCAGTGGGAGTTCTCGGCGCCGGCCGGCGGCCGGATCACCCTCGGGGGCTTCCACATCGACCTGTTCCGCCACATCGCCGGCGCCAGCTTCGCGATCCTGGGGGTCGGGGGCGCCCAGGCCGCCACCTCGTCGCTGACGCGCCACGTCGCCGCGTCGATCACATCGCAGTAAGACTCGACCGAGCGCGTCGGTGTGGCCGGGCTATCTGCTTGCTCTCCGCGAATCGTACGACTCGTGCTCCAGCGCGTCGGTCACCAGCCCAATCGGCGACGCGATTCCATCAACGCGGCGCAGGCCAATCACGCGAGCATCTACAGTCGATAGACGACGATGACGCCGCCCTCATCCGCCACGCCGACGCCCCCCGAGCCCGTCCTTTCGGGCATGATGCTCGACCGCGCCGCGGCCGAGCGCAAGGACCCCGATTGGGTCGCCGAGCAGCTGCGCGACCCGCGCTCGGTCGTGGTCGCCGCCACCCGCGACTCCGTTCTGCTCGACGCGACCACCGAGCCGCGCCTGCACCGCGCCGCCGGCCCGGCGGCCCGGCTGATCGGCGCCGCGGACGAGGCGATCCTGCTTGGTCTCGATAGTGACGGCGCTGCCGTGTTCGCCATCGACCTGGAGCGCCACGCCCAGGAGGCACTGGTCGCCGGCGCTCGCCTCGTGGCGCTGCGCGACGCGGGCACGCTGCTCTCGCACGGCGAGGGAGGCCTCGCCGCGTACACGATCGCGCTGCTGAGCTGGCACCGCGTGAGCGGCTTCTGCGCCAACTGCGGTGCGGCCACGGACGTCATGGAGGCGGGCTACTCGCGTCACTGCCCGCGCTGCGGGCGCACCCACTTCCCGCGGACCGACCCCGCGGTGATCATGCTGGTCGCGCACGACGAAACCGTGCTGCTCGGCCGCCGCCAGGGCTGGCCGGGAGGGCGGTACTCGATCCTCGCCGGCTTCGTCTCGCCGGGCGAGTCGCTGGAGGAGGCCGTCGTGCGCGAGGTCCGGGAGGAGTCCGGGATCGAGTGCTCGCACCCGCTCTTCGTCGCCTCGCAGCCGTGGCCGTTCCCGTCGTCGCTGATGCTCGGGTTTACCGCGCGTTCCGACGGTGGCGAGCCGCGGGCGCTCGACGGCGAGTTGGAGGACGTGCGCTGGTTCACGCGCGACGAGGTCGCCGCCGCGCTGGCCGGCGAGGAGTCCTCCTTGCAGCTGCCGCCGTCCGTGTCGATCGCCCACCTGCTGCTGGAGCGGTGGGCGACCGGCCGGCTGGGCGACTACTAATCTGCAGCGCTTGCAGGATGTCGTTCCTGACGGCGTCCGGTAGCTCGCCGATGAGCGACCACGTGTAGCGCGGCACGATCCAGCCGTGGCCGCGGAGGATCAGATCGTTGGCCCGGTCGATACGCGTCTGGGCCGGTGAATAGTGGTTGTCGCCGCCGTCGAGCTGGACAATCACCCGCGCCTGGTGGTAGACGGCGTCGCACTCGATGCCCTCGATCCACACGCCGACCTCGTCGGGCTTCGGAATGTTCATGCGTTCGCAGAACAGCAGATATTTGTCCTCCAGCGGGCTGTTGGTCTGCGCGAAACGGGGGTCGTAGTGAGCGATCGCCCATCTCAACGCGGTGCTGCCCAGGCGGCCGCGGCCACAGAAGTCCCACAGAACCTGACTGTCGAGCTCGTGGCGGAAGTCCAGGCGAGCGAGCGCCTTGCGCACCAGCCTCAGCTCGGCGACGGCAGCGAGATCAAGCATCGTCTGGGGAATCGAGGTGACGGGCACGCCACGCACGAGCTCACGCGTGATCGCGCGACGGCCGTGAATCTCAATCCCGGGGAGCGACGGAACGCGGCGCGGGGTGCTCACCTGGATCGACCGCGCCGGAAACTCGATCAGCTCACGCCACCACGCACCCGTGATGTGGCTCAGCATCGCGCCCGGGCCGGCGTACAGGATCGCGGCCCACAGGTCCCCCATCTGACTCGGGGCATGGTGTCCGAACGCGTACACGCGCGGGAGCACGAGCGTGAGATCACCCGTACGCAGCCAACCCGCGAACGTCCCCCTCGCCACTCCGAGCTGCTCCAGCTGCGCGAACGTGACCCGCCCCGCACGCCGCTCCGCGACGGGTCGGACGCGTTCTTTGGCGCGCAGGTCCTCCATATAGAACTAGAGCTCCAACGAACCCGTTTCCACCCCCCTCCCCAGCCGAATTTTAGGCGCCCTTAATGCCGCAGCGACGGGCGGGGCGGCGGCGCGGAACGGGTGGCGCGGGACGCGGGCGAGGGCGCGGAGGGGTCAGCCGGTCGGGGTGGGCGTGGTCCCGGTGGTGTCCGTGCTCGTTGGCGTCGTCGACGTCGTCTCGGTGGACGTGGTCGGCGTCGTCGAGGTGGGGACCCCACTCGGGGTCGTCGAGGTGGGAGTCGTGGCCGTCGAAGTTGACCCGGGCCCGGTCACGGTGGACGGAGCCGTCGTCGTGGCTCCCCCGGTGCCGACCTGGCCCGTCGGCGCCACGCCGCCCGAGGGCGCCGAGACGACCGGGGTCCCCGCCGCGACCGTGCCGGTCGAGGCGGCCGCGACCGTGCCGGTCGACGCCGCGATGTGATCCTTGGCAGCGGCTTTCTTCGCCGCGGCCGCCTTGGCCGCAGCCGCCTTCGCAGCGGCGGCCTTCGCCTTGGCCGCCGCACTGGCGCTGACCGTGGTCGTGGCCGTCACCGGGACAGCGCGGGCCGGGACATGGTGGAGTGGCGCCCGAGCGCGGCCCGTGCGGCCCGGCACGGCGGCGCTCAGCCCGACGCCGCCGCTGGCGCCGTCGGACGGCTGCACGGCGGCCGCCGCCTTCGCGGGCGCCGGCGCGCGCGCCGGCGCGTGGACGTCGTTGTCGACCACGACGGCGCCGGCGACGCCGAGCGCCGCGGCCGTGAGGCCGACCGCCGCCTTCGCGATCCCGGCCGAGACGAATCCCGCGACGGCCGAGCCGCCGGCCACGGACTGTCCGGCGGCTGCACCCGCGCCGGCGGCCGTGGCGGTCGCGGTCGAGCCCGCCCGGGCGGAATGCAGCACGTGGGAGACGCCGACCCGCTTCAACAGGTACAGCGGCCCGAGCATCCACGCCCGCACGCCCGACAGCGTTTCCTCGGGCAGGCCCAGGTGCGAGCAGCGCGCGCACTCGCCCAGGTGCCGGCTCGCGACGCGGCTCACCTGCTTGCGTTCACCGAGGTGGCACTCGCCGACCTCGAGCATCGCCTCGGGGCACGTCAGCGCACGCGCCTCGGCCGACTCGGCCAGCGCGCGGCGGGCGCGGATCAGCAGCGACTTCACGCTCGGGATCGTCTTGTCCATCACTTCGGCGATCTGCTCGTAGGAGAGGGCCTCCATCTCGCGCAGCAGCAGGGCGCTGCGCTGCGTCTCGGGCAGCGCCTGGATGTCGCCCACGAGCTGCCACAGGTCCTCGCGGCGCTGCGCCGCGTCCGAGGTGCTGGGCCCGTGCTCGGAGAAATGGTCCTCGATCGAGTCGACGCCGATCGCCGTGATGCGCCGCAGGTGGTTCAGGCAGCGGTTGCGGGCGATCCGGTACAGCCACGGCCTGACCTTGATCGGCCGGTCATCGCCCATCATCGCCTTGAACGCCGACGCGAACACGTCCTGCAGCACGTCCTCGGCGTCCTCCCGAGAGCGCAGCAGATGGCGGCAGAACGCGAGCAACCGCGCCTCGTAGCGGCTCACCAGCACGCCGAAGGCGGCGTGGTTGCCCCGCCGGACGAGCGTCACGAGCCGCTCGTCGGACTGCATGCGCAGGAGCGGGGTACGCGTTCGGGCACCGCTGCCGAGCCGTATCTGCTTGATCGCCGACGCCTCCATACGAGGCCCTTCCCTTCCGTTCTCTTTCTCGATGCCTACGGGGTTAGCTGACGGGCTCGCGCTGAAAGAGTCGCGCTACGCCGCGGTGCGGCGATTCGCCCCTCGGGACTTTCGACCCACTGGTTCCCCCGTTCCCGGCGGCACAAGGCGCAGGGATTCGGCTGACCGCTGTTCTGCGGAGATCGTAACGGAGCCCTCCGTCGGAGGCGAATGAGAACCTCCTTGACGCGAACAGCTATCGTGTGCGTGTCGGATCGCTGCCGCGCCGTCCATGCGGCAGGGCGCGTACGAGTAAAGAACAAGCGAAGGGTGAAGCGGGGATGTCAACCCTGACGCCGGCCATAGTGGGCTCCGGGGCGCTTGCGCCGGACTCTGACACGTTGTTCGCGCGATGGCGTCGCAACGGCGACCGCGGCGCGCGCGACCAGCTGATCGAGCGCTACCTGCCGCTGGCCCAGCGCCTGGCCCGCCGGTACTCGAACATCGGGGAGCCGCACGAGGATCTCGTGCAGATCGCCAGCCTCGGTCTGGTGAAAGCCGTTGAGCGCTTCGATCCCGACCGCGGCTACGCGTTCAGTACGTTCGCCGTGCCGACGATCGTCGGCGAGCTGAAGCGCTACTTCCGTGACGCCAGCTGGGCGCTGCACGTCGACCGCGGCGCCAAGGAGCGCGCCCGCCAGATCGCCGATGCCCAGCGCGAGCTCGTGGCCCGAACCGGGGCTTCGCCGACGATCCCCGAGCTGGCCCAGTTCGTGGAGCTCACTGAGGAGCAGGTGCTCGACGGGCTGCAGACCGCCGCGGCCTACGAGGCGGTCTCGCTCGACGCCCCGTCGCAGCCGGGTGACGATGGCCCGGTCTCGCGCCTGGAGACGATCGGCGGCCCCGACGAGCGCCTGGAGCTGGTGGACGACGCCACGACCCTGTTCGCCGCTGCCAAGCACCTCCCGCGCCGCGAGCGCCAGGTGCTGTACCTCCGCTTCGGCGAGGATCTTCCCCAGACCGAGATCGCGCGACGGATCGGCGTCTCGCAGATGCACGTTTCGCGGCTGCTGCGCAGCTCACTGGCCCGGCTGCGCGAGCTGACCGCCGCTCCCTGAGGCGACGCACCGCAGCGCCCGCGGCCGGTGGCGCCCCGACAGCACCACCGCCAGCACCTCCTCGCTGCCGCTCGGTACCGCCCGCAGCTCGTCCGCGAGCGTTCGGAGCGTCACCCCGCCGCCCCGCTCGGCCACGCCGGCGCTGTAGCGCGCAAGCGTTCCGGCCGGCAGCGGGCCGAGCTGTAGCGTGAGACGGCGCTCACCGGCGGTGAGCGCAAAGCCGATGCTCTGCGAGGGCGCGACGGATTGGGCGATCGCCGACAGCTCGTCGGCCACCAGCTGCAGGTCGGAAGCGCGCTCGACGGTGAAGTGCGCGCGCGCTGCGACGATCGGCATCACCCGGCCGAGCACACCGTCGAGCAGGCTGGGCGGCGTCAGCTGGACGACGACGTCCCCGTGCAGCGCCCCCGGCGCATCGGCCCCGCGCCCAGCCACGGCGAGCGGCGCCACCGACCCGCGCGGACCGCCGAACTCCATCCGCACCTCGGTCCCGCCGCCCAGGCGGGCCCGCACCGCGGCCCGGGAGGCGAGCGCGCTGATCAGCGCGAGCCCGACCCGCATCCGGTGCGAGGTGGGATCGATCGTGCGGATCCCCGTGCCGCGGTCAAGGACGGTGACCCGGACCGCCGCCCCGCTCACGCCAAGCTCCACCCACAGCGGTCCGACATCGCCGCCGTAGGCGTGGATCGAGACGTTGTTGCATGCCTCGCTGACGGCAGTCCGGAGATCGTCGAAGCACTCGCGGTCGAGCCGGGCCGCCTCGGCGATCCCGGCCAGCATCGCGCGGACGACCGCGACGCTCTGCGGATGGCTGTCGATCGCCAGCCGAGCGCCGGCGGATGCGCGATGTGTGGACACGGCCCCCATTGTGATTCCTCGAATCGTCGCCCGGTACACACCGATGCGAGGGTGATGATCGTCACAACTAGGCGCTTAGGGCGTACGCCTCCGGATCGAATCGCCGGGTGCGACGGCGGAAACCCGCCGCAAACCCCGGGTAGATGGCGAAGTTCCGACCCTCGGCGTCGGTGTAGTAGGCCTTGCACCCGCCGTCGGTCCAGACGCTCCCCTCGCTGCGCCGGTCGACCTCCGCGATGAACCGCTCGTAGGGCTCGGGCCTGACCTCCAGCCGTCCCCACCCATCGACGCTCATCTGCGCCAGGGCGTCGATCACGTAGGCGATCTGCGACTCCAGCGTGAAGATCACCGAGTTGATCCCGATCGCGTTCGGGCCGAGCAGGATGAACAGGTTCGGGAAGGCCGGCACGGTGGTGCCGAGGTACGCCCGCGGCGACTGATTCCAGACCTGCCCCAGGGTCTCCCCCAAGCCATTGCTGATCCGGTTCACCAGCAGCGCCCGGCTGTAGCGGTAGCCGATCGCGGTGATGATCGTGTCGACCTCGTGGCGCGTCCCGCCCCGGGTCACGAGCTCGTGTCCCTCGACGCGATCGATCCCGTCCGTTTCGACCAGCACGTTCTCGCGCGCCAGCGCCGGGTAATAGGTGTTCGAGAGGATCGGCCGCTTGCAGCCGAAGCGGTAGTCGGGCATCAGCTTCGCGCGCAGCTCGGGGTCGGCGACCTGACGGCGCAGGTGCGCCCGGCCGAGTGCCTCGATCGGGGCGATCAGCTCGGTGTGCCCGCGCAAGCCGACCCCGGTCGCCTCGTACAGGGCGAAGAACAGGTTGCGCTGCACGTCCTGAACCTGGGGCACGAACCGGTAGAGCAGCCGCTCGGCGGCCGGTACGGGCCGGTCGAAGTGCGGGATCACCCACGGTGGCGTGCGCTGGAACACCGCGAGGTGCCCGACGCGGGGCTGGATCCGCGGGATGAACTGGGCCGCCGCCGGCCCGGTGCCGATCACGGCCACCCGGTCGTCGGCCAGGTCGTGGTCGTGATCCCACCGCGCCGAGTGGAAGCGATGCCCGGCAAAGCTGTCGATCCCCGGGATCTCCGGCTCGTCGGGCTCGGCGGTGGCGCCGATGGCCGAGACGAGGACATCGCAGGTCAGCTCGCCGTCCGGCGTGCGCACCCGCCAGCGGCCGGCGGTCTCGTCCCAGCTGGCGTGCTCCATCTCGGTGGAGAAGCGGATGTGTGGGGTGACGCCGTACTCGTCGGCGATTCGCCGCACGTAGGCGAGGATCTCCTCCTGCTTGGGGAACAGCCGGCTCCAGCGCGGGTTGCGCGCGAACGAGAACGAGTACAGGTGCGTGGGGATGTCGCAGCCGCAGCCCGGGTACGTGTGCTCAAACCACGTCCCCCCGACCGACTCGTTGCGCTCCAAGATGACGAAGTCGCCGATCCCCTGCTCCAGCAGCCGCACCCCCATGCCGACGCCGGCGAACCCGGCCCCGATGATCACGACGCGATGGTGCGAGCGCGCCCTCATCCCAGCGACACCCGCGCCAGCAGGCCCTGTACCGGGCCCGGCACGAACGGCAGCAGCCGGTAGGCGACCTCGGACTCCAGGCCGACCGGGACCACGGCGTGGTTGTGCTCGACGGCCCGCACGATCGCCTTGGCCACGAGGTCGGGCGAGTGGCCGAGGCCGAACGCCCGGGCGATCCGCTCGCGCTGGCCGTCGACGCTGCCGTACATGCGGGTGCGAGCGTGGATCGGGGTGTTGATCAGCCCCGGGCAGATCGCGCTGACGCCGACCCCGGCGCCGGCCCAGTCGGCTCGCAGGCACCGCGACAAGGCCAGCACCGCCGCCTTCGAGGCGCAGTAGGCGGCCATATTGCGGTTGTGGATGTAGGCCGCGCCCGAGGCGACGTTCACGACGTGCCCGCGCCCGCGGGCGACCATCGGAGCGCCGAAGGCGTGGCAGCCGTACGCCACTCCGTCGAGGTTGATGCCGCGCAGCCAGTCCCAGTCCTCCAGCGTCGTCTCCAGGAACGGGCCACCGACCCCCACCCCGGCGTTGTTGACGACCACGTCGACCGGCCCGAGCTCGCGCTCGATCGCTTCGGCCAACTCGACCACGGCTCCGGCGTCGGCGACGTCGCAGACCCGCGCATCGAGTCCCGCGGCGCCGGCCGCCGCGCAGGCGTCGGCGGTGGCCTGCGCGCGCTCGCCGTCGATGTCGACGGCCACCACCTCGGCGCCGGCCCGGGCGCAGCGCAGCGCCGTCGCCTCGCCGATCCCGCTGCCCGCGCCGGTGATCACGACACGCGTGCCCGTGGTGATCCTCATGCCGCGACCGCCAATGAAACGGCGGGGTTGCTGCGGCGCCGGGCGATCATCGGCATCCCGTGCCGGGGCCGCAGCGTGAACGTCGCCTCGGGCTCGATCGGGTAGCCGGGCACCAGCTCGTAGGTGAAGCGCTGGCTCATCATCGCCGTCACCAGCGTCCCCTCGATCACCGCGAACGCTTTGCCCGCGCACACGCGGCGGCCGGCGCCGAACGGCAGGTAGGCCGCGCGGTGGTGGTCCTTGGCGTTCTCGGGCAAAAAGCGGGTCGGGTCGTACACCTCGGGGTCCGGCCAGAAGCGTGCGTCGTGGTGCAGGGCGTGGATCGGGATCAGGACCGTGTCGCCCTTGCGGATCGTGTGCCCGTCGATCACGTCGTCCTGCACGGCGACCCGGGGGATGATCCAGGCCGGCGGGAACACGCGCATCGCCTCCAGGAAGCAGGCCGCCGTCCACGGCAGGCGGTCGATGTCGGCGAGCGTCGGGCGCCGCTCGGGTCCGAGCACCTCGTCGACCTCGGCCAGCATCCGCTCCCGCGCATCGTGGTTGATGGCCAGCAGGTACCACATCCACGACAGCGCGTTGGCCGTCGTCTCGTGGCCGGCGAGCATGAACGTCGCCGCCTCGTCGCGCACCCGCTTCAGCGGCAGCGGCTGGCCGGCGTCGTCGCGGACCGACAGGAGCAGCCCGAGCAGGTCGTCGGTGCGTCCCTCAGCATCGCGCCGGCGGTCGTGGATGACGCCCCAGACCGTGTCGTCGACGCTCTTCAGCACGCCATGCAGGCGGTTCAGCGGCGGCGGCAGGAACGGCGTGTGGCGGACCACCAGGGCGCACCCGCGGGCCACGTACCACGGCGGATTGGCCACGAGCACCAGACGCGTGGCGCGCTCGGCGGCGCGCAGCCCCATCGTCACCGACGCGCCGATCTCGCGCGCCAGGCTGGCCATGCCCCGCCCGAACAGGGCGCTGCCGACGACGTCGAGCGTCAGCTCGGTCATCCCCTCGGACATCTCAACCTCCGCCCGCGCGCCCGCGCGCGCATCCAATGCGCCGACGAACGCCTCCACCGGGTCGACCATCAGCTCAAACAGGCTGCCGAGATGGCGCTTGGCCAGCACCGGGTTGACCATCATTCGGTGCGCCCGCCAGGACTCGTCCTCGTCGGTGAACAGCGACAGGCCGAGTGCGGCGCGGAGCATCTCGTACTCGATCGACTTGTGGTAGCGCTCCGCTTGCTCGAACAGCACATGGTCGACGTAGTCGGGGTGCTTCAGCACGTAGGCGGTGCGGCGGTTGAACGTCCACTTCGCGATGTCCGCCCCGGCCATTGCGCTGACCAGCGGGCCGTCGGTGCGCAGCCCGTGCCAGAACGTGTCGGCGGCGACCTTGACGCCGCTGATCCGCGGCGTCCTGGCCCGGCCGATCGTCGCCGTCGTCATGCGACAACCTCCGGTGTGACGTAGTCGTAGCGCCCGCCGAAGAACTCGGCCTCGGCCACTCCCAGCTCGGTGGCGGGCGGCTCGTCGAGCAGCCACTCGCGCGCGATGTCGAGGAACGTCCCGCTCGCCTGCAACTGGCCCATCAGCCCGATCAGCAGCATCACGCCCCGCATCAGCACGAAGTGCTCGGCCGGCAGCGTCAGCGCGTCGAACCCGTCCAGGCCGCGCATCTCGGTGTAGGCGCGCATCATCGCCGCCGTCATCGAGCCGTCGACGGTGATCCGCTCCTCGGTCAGCAGCCAGCCGAAGATCGCCGTGTAGCTGGCCAGGAAGGGCGCGGCAAGGCGCGGGTCGGGTGGCAGCGCGCCGAGCCCGGCGATCACGTCGAACAGCCCCTGGGCGTCCTGGCGGTACGTGGCGCGGGTGGAGGCGAGCAGCTGTGTGACCTCGGCGTCGGAGAGTCGCTTGAAGAAGCCGAAGTCGATGAAGGCGACGCGGCCGTCGGCCAGGAACAGGGAGTTGCCGGGGTGCGGGTCGCCGTTCAGCAGCCGGTGACGGAGCGGGCCGTTCAGGTAGAAGCGGATCAGGATCTCGCCGATCCGGTCGCGCTGATCGGCCGGCAGCTCGCGCGCCGCGGCGAACCGCGCGCCGTCGACGAAGTCGGTGACGATCACCCGCTCACGGCACAGAGCGGTGACGACGTCGGGGACGACGATGAACGGGTGGTCGCGGTAGACGCGCGCGATCGCGCGATGGTTGGACGCCTCCAGCTCGTAGTCGAGCTCGTCGGTGATCCGCTCACGGATCTCCTGTGCGATCGCGCCGGTGTCGATCCCGGGCGCGATCACGGCCAGCAGCTTCAGCCCGAGCCGCAGGTTCTGCATGTCGGCGTGGATCGCCTCGGCGATGCCGGGGTACTGGACCTTCACCGCGACGACCCGGCCGGGCTCGTCGCGGAGCGTCGCGCGATGGACCTGCCCGATCGAGGCGGCGGCGATCGGCTCGGAGTCGAAGTCGGCGAACGCCTCGCCGAGCTTCATGTCGAGGTCCTCCTCGATCACACCCCGCACGGCGCGGAACGACACGGGCTCGGCGCTCTGCTGCAGCGAGGCGAGGATCTCCTGGAACTCGGGGCGGAGCTCCTCAGGGACGAGCCCGAGGTCGACGGCCGACAGCGTCTGGCCGACCTTCATCGCGGCGCCGCGCATGCCGCTGAACACCTTCACCAGCGAGCGCGCGCTCTTCAGCTGCTGCCTGGCCGCGCCGGCGCGCCGGCGCTCGCCGTCGCCGGTGGCGAGCATCGCCCGCGCTGTCGCCTCGCGCGCCGCCACGCCCGCGGCGGCCCCGCCGAGCCGGGCGGCGCGGCGGACTCGCGATCCGTCAATGTTGTGGTCTCTGGCTGCCATGAAGTTTCATCGATCACTTGATCGGTGAACCGAACGATACCATTTCACCGATCAGATGAACGACCAAACGTCTGTCGAGACCCCGCCGCGGCGGCGCACCCGGGCCGAGCAGCGCGCCGCCACGCGCCTGGCGCTGCTCGATGCGACCGCCGAGTGCCTGGTCGAAGAGGGCTATCCGGCGCTCACCACACGCCGCGTGGCCGAGCGCGCCGGCGTGGCTCAGAGCACGCTGATGCACTACTTCCCCACCCGGGAGGAGTTCCTGATCGAGGCGATCACGCACCTGGCCCTGCGCCTCGCCGACGAGGCGCTCGACCACATCGACCTCGCCGCCATGCGGCAGCCCGAGCATCGCGAGAAGGTGCTCGACGAGGCGTGGCGCGAGTTCACCTCGCGCGAGGCGCTGGCCGCCGCCCAGCTGTGGATCGCCGCCTGGGGCGAGCCCGAGCTGGCGGCGACGCTGCGCGACCTGGAGCAGCGGCTCGGCGCGATCATCGACGCCACGGCGCGGACCCTGTTCCCCGACCAGGCCGACGATCCCCGCTTCCCGGCGCTGATCGACGCCGCCGTGTCGCTGATCCGCGGGCTGATCATGGAGATTCCGATCTGGGGCCACGACGTGGCCACGGCGCGCTGGCAGGCGATCAGGCCGATCCTCGCCGACGCCGCCGCCCAGCTGCTCGACTGAGCGACGTGCCCGACCTGCTCGCCGACGGCAGCCTTCCCGCGCGCTGGGCGCGGCGCTGGGCCGAGCGCCCCTCCTGGCCGCAGCTGCGCGACGTCGATGACCGGTGGCTGACCTCCGATCAGCTGGAGGAGATGACGCGGCACGTTGCGGGACGCCTGCGTGGCGCCGGGGTGGCGCCGGGCGAGCGCTTCGTCACCTGCGCGCCGAGCTCGGCCGCGCTCGTCGTCGCCTACATCGGCGCGCTGCGCGCCGGCCTCGTCGTGGTGCCGCTGAACACGGGCTATACCCGCGCCGAGGTGACGCGGATCGTGACCGACGCCCGTCCGGCGCTCGCCGCGGTCGCCGACGACGAGCGCGCGGGCTGGCTGCGGGAGCTCGGCGTCCGCGTGTGCGGGATCGACGTCGAGCTGCCCGGCGGCGAGGACGAGGGCGCCCTTGACGCCGCGAGCGCTGACGACGCGGCGCTGCTCATCTACACCTCGGGCACGACGGGGCGGCCGAAGGGGGCGCGCCTGAGCCACGGCAACCTGCTGGCCAGCGCCACCGCCGTCGCTGCCGCGTGGGAGTGGACGCCGGAGGACCGGCTGCTGCTGACGCTGCCGCTGTTCCACGTCCACGGGCTTGGGGTCGGGCTGAACGGAGCGCTGTGCGCCGGGAGCTCGCTGGAGCTGCGGCCCCGCTTTGATCAGGACGACGTGCTCGCCCGCGCCGCCGGCGTTTCGATGTTCTTCGGCGTCCCGACGATGTACGGCCGCCTCGCCGCGAGCGACCGCTGCCGCGAGCTGGCCCCGCTGCGCCTGCTCGTGTCCGGCTCAGCCCCGCTGCCGCCGAGCGTGGCCGAGGCGATCGCCGCCGCGACCGGCCAGCTGCCGCTGGAGCGCTACGGGATGACCGAGACGATCATGCTGACGACGAACCCGCTGCACGGAGAGCGCCGTCCCGGGACGGTCGGGTTCCCGTTTCCCGGCGTCCAGCTGCGGCTCGCCGCTGATGATGAGATCCAGGTCTGCGGTCCGAACGTGATCGACGGCTACTGGGAGCAACCGGACGCCACCGCCGAGGCGTTCACGGCCGACGGCTGGTTCCGGACCGGCGACCTCGGCGCGTTCGACGCCGACGGCTACCTGCGGATCATCGGCCGCAGCAAGGAGCTGATCATCTCGGGCGGCTTCAACGTCTACCCGCGCGAGGTGGAGGAGCAGCTGCTCACCCATCCCGACGTGCGTGAGGTCGCCGTCGTCGGCCGCCCGAGCGAGCAGTGGGGCGAGGAAGTGACCGCCGTGGTCGTCGCCGAGCGCCCCGTCGAGCCGGCCGTGCTGCACGCCCACGCCGCCGCCGGCCTCGTCGCCTACAAGGTCCCGAAGCGGTTCGAGTTCGTCGACGAGCTGCCGCGCAACGCGCTGGGCAAGGTCGTCCGCTCCCGCCTGACCGGGTGAGGGCCCCCGTTTGCCGAGTTGCTTGACAATCCGCTGCTGTACTGCCATTGTGAGTACATGGCAACGGCCAAAGACGAACGCCTCCAGATCCGCGTTGGTCCGGCCGACAAGGCGCTGCTGGAACGCGCCGCGGCGGCAGCACATCTGAATGTCTCTGCGTTCGTTGTTCAGGCGGCGGCATCGAAGGCGGAAGAAATCCTCGCGGAGCGCTCGAGCATTCGTTTGACCCGTGACGCCGCAGTCGCATTCACCGAGGCGCTCGAGCGACCGGCCGAGGTCAACGACCGGCTCGCCACAGCGATGCGACGCAAGCGCACATTCAGCTGGCTTGATTGAGCTCCGCCGACCGACGTTGCTCGACCCCCGCCGACACCAGCGCGAGCGGTTCGACAGCGGCGAAGCGGCGCTCGACGAGTGGCTGCGTCGCTACGCCGGCCAGAACCGACGTCGTGACACCGCCGCCACGTGGGTCATCGCCGACGCCGAGGACCTGGTCGTGGCATACGCAAGCATGGCTATGACCGGCATCGATCGGTCGGCCGCCCCGGAAATCGTCGCCAAGGGTGCCCCGGATCCGGTTCCAGCTCTCCTGCTAGGCCGGTTGGCTGTCGACCGCCGCTACGCCAACCTGGGCATCGGGACGGCCCTCGCAGCGCATGTCCTCGCCACGGCCGTCGAGCTCAACGGGCAGGCGGCCTGCCGGGCCGTCGTCGTCACGGCGCTAAACGCACATGCCCGGGCGTGGTGGGAGCGGCTCGGCTTTCATCCCTTCGAACCGGACGATCCAGACCGGCTTGACCTCTATCTGCTCACTTCTGAGATTGAGGCCACGCTTAGGCGATCGCGATAGCGCCGCTTTCAGAAGATGCCGGCCGGTCCGATCGGCTGGTCGAGTAGCGCCCCCGCGTCGGCGAGGAGGAGTTTGGCGCCGCCGGTGAGCGTGGTCGGGTTCAGCAGCATCGTCAGGACGGTGGTGGTGTGACAGCCGTGCGGTACCGCCCCGCCGGTGAGGCGCTGGGTCAGCCAGCTCAGTGCTTGTGGCGCGCCGATGAAGGCGAGAGAAACGTGTTCGCTGAGTATGTCTCGTGTGTACGTGACGGAGTCCCCCGCGGCGCAGTACTTCGCGACGGTCGCGTCGGGGCCCGCGACTGGGATCAGCTCATCGTCGACCGAGTGGTACACGAACATCGGCGCGGTCGGGGCAGTCCCGCCGAGGCCGATGCCATTCAGGGCGTTCTTGATGGCCGGCAGCGCGAGCAGCTGCGTCAGGGGGATCGTCAAGTAGTTGTTCAGGTTCATGAAGGCGTACTGCGTCACGTTCGCCAGCTCGCACTGGGACACACCCTTCGCGAGGATCGCCTTGCCTGCCGGTGTCACGTAGGTGTTGATCGCAGCCGCGAGTGCCGGCACGGTTCTCGCCACGCCATCGAGGACCGACGCGATCAGACCAGCGCCGAACCCGCCGTTGATGTTCTGGACCGCCTCGGCCAAGTTGGTGGCAAATCCGCCGACGGCGACGCCACGCACATTCAGTTTCGGGGCGTAACTGGGCTGGACCTGGGCGGCCCAGCCGGAG
>DASZLC010000045.1:0-48096 GCA_035552615.1 Solirubrobacteraceae bacterium | reverse complement strand
ACCGCACTGGACTATCTGAAGCACAACAAGCAGCCCGGGGGCGTCCTCAGCCGGGCCTTCCTCGGCGTCACCGTCCCCGGCAGGACCGGCCGCCAGACGTATATCGGCGACTGCCTGTGGTCGGAGCCGAACTGCTCGCGGCGCTCCCAGATCACCAACCAGCTGTTCTTCGGCCAGCTGCGGCCATGGGTGGCGCGGCAGTTCGTGGCCGGGACGGGGGCGCGGTTCGTGCTCGCCGATTGTGAGACGGCGTCCCGCGTGGGGCATGAGCTGAAGAGCATCGTGCACGACGTGCGCCACTTCGGCTGCGCCACCGTCTCCGAGGTCGACACCCGAGTCGCCCCGGCGAGCGCTCTGGCAGAATCACCGCCGCATGGAGCGCCTGTTCGCACTTCGCGGCGCGGGTAGCGTCCCGGCCAACGAGGCGGACGCGATCCTGGCCGCCACCGACGAGGTGATGCGCGAGCTGATGGCGCGCAACCGGCTCGCCCCCGAGGCGATGGTCAGCTGCATCTTCACGCTGACCGAGGATCTCGACGCCGAGTTCCCCGCCGTCGCCGCGCGCCGGCTGGGGCTCGACAAGGTGCCGCTGCTGTGCGCTCGCGAGGTCCCCGTGCCGGGCTCGATGCCACGCATCATCCGGGTGCTGCTGCACTATTACGCCGAGCCCGACCACGTGCCGCGACACGTGTACCTGGGAGAGGCGGCCGCACTGCGCCGCGACCTGGAGTCGGCACAATGAGCGGCATGGAATTCGCGCTGCGGATCAGCCGCCTGCCGATCTACCCGGTCGCCTCCGGGTACGACCTCGGCGACGAGGTGGCGATGCTCGCCTCCAATGAGACGCCGTTCGCTCCGCTGGCCAGCGTCGGCGAGGCCGCCTACCGCGCCGTGCAGGGTGCCAACCGCTATCCGGACCCGTCCTACAGCCCGCTGCGCAAAGCGCTGTCTGACCGCTACGGGATCCCCGAGGCCCGGATCGCGCTCGGCAACGGCTCGTGCGAGCTGCTGATGTGCGCCGGCGAGGCGCTGCTGGAGCCGGGCGCCGAGGTTGTGTACGCGTGGCCGGCGTTCAGCGTCTACCCGCACCTGGCCGCCGCCTCCGGCGCCAAGGAGATCCCCGTCGACCTCGACGACGGGCACTGCCACGTGCTCGACGCGATGCTCGCCGAGATCACCGTCGCCACACGGCTCGTGCTCGTCTGCAACCCCAACAACCCGACCTCCACCGCGCTGCCGCTGGAGGAGATCGAAGCGTTCCTCGACCGCGTCCCGAAGTACGTGTGCGTGGTCCTCGACGAGGCCTACTGCGAGTTCTCGCTTGCGCTCGGCGACACCTACGCATCGGTCGAGTTGCTGCGCCGGCACCCGAACCTCGTGATCCTGCGCACCTTCTCGAAGGTCTACGGGCTGGCCGGCCTGCGGGTCGGCTACGGGCTGTGCGGCAGCCCCGAGTTCCGCACCGCGGTTGACCAGCTGCGCCAGCCGTTCTTCGTGAACGTCGCCGCTCACGCCGCGGCCACCGAGGCGCTCCGCCACCAGGACGAGGTCGAGCGGCGGGTCACCGAGACGATCGCGCAGCGCCAGCCGCTCGTCGCCGGCGTGCGCGAGCTCGGGCTGTGGGTGGCCGAGTCCGACGCGAACTTCATCTGGCTGGCGTTGCCCGACGGCGCCGACGAGAGCGACGTCGTCACGGGCCTGCTGCAGCGCGGCGTGCTCGTCCGGGCCGGGGGCAGCCTCGGCAATCCGGGCCATCTCCGCGTCACCGTCGGCACCGGCGCCGATAACGCCACGTTCGTCACGGCGCTCGGCGAGCTGGTGCAGGCTCCCGCCGCGCGCGGCGCGTGAGCTGTGCAGCCGGGCGCTCGTCTGCTACAAGTCCCTCCAGACGCGCATGAGCACCACCGGCCAGACCCGTCGCAGCACCACCGGTTGGTCCGTCTACGCGCGCTTCTACGCCTGGCGATTTAGCTAGGCGCCCGGCCACAGCGCTGCGCTCGCGTCCGTCGCGGGCTGTTCACAGGCCGGGCGCCGTCGAAAAGCCGTCGCCAACGTACCCTGTTTATGCGTAGAAAGGACCACCACGAGATGACCCCCCCGAACACACCGAGCCAGGTGAGCTAGGTGGCGACGCGCGTCCCCACCCAGCGCGACGCGATCCGCGACCAGCGGATCGACAAGCTCGTCCCGCTCGTCACCCCGCAGGAGCTGCTCGATGAGCTGCCGCTCAGCGACGAGTCAGCCGACGTGCTGCTGCGCGGTCGCGCCGAGACGCACGCGGTGCTGGACGGCGAGGACGACCGCCTGCTCGTCGTCGTCGGGCCGTGCAGCGTGCACGACGTCGTCGCCACGCGCGAGTACGCCGAGCGCCTGGCCGAGGAGGCCGGGCGCCTGCGCGGCGATCTGCTGGTGGCGATGCGCGTGTACTTCGAGAAACCGCGGACGACGATCGGCTGGAAGGGCCTGATCAACGACCCGCACCTCGACGGCTCGGGCGACGTGAACACCGGGCTGCGGATGGCGCGCAAGCTGCTGCTCGACCTGCTCGCCCTCGGTCTCCCCGTCGGGTGCGAGTTCCTGGACCCGATCACCCCGCAATACATCTCCGACGCCGTCTGCTGGGGAGCCATCGGCGCCCGCACGACCGAGAGCCAGATCCATCGCCAGCTCGGCTCCGGACTGTCGATGCCGGTCGGCTTCAAGAACCGCACCGACGGCAACGTGCAGGTCGCCGTCGACGCGGTCCGCGCCGCCCGGGCGACCCACTGGTTCCCGGGGATCGACATGAACGGCCGCTCGGCGATCCTCCACACTCGCGGTAACAGCGACTGCCACGTGATCCTGCGCGGCGGCAAGAACGCCCCGAACTACGGCGCCGACGCGGTGGAAGGCACCCTCGCCCTGCTGCGGGCGTCGAGCCTGCCCGAGCGGGTGATGATCGACCTCAGTCACGACAACAGCGGCAAGCAGCCCGAGCGCCAGCCCGCCGTCGCCACCGCGGTGTCGGCGCAGCTGGCCGCCGGCCAGCGGGCGATCGTCGGGGTGATGCTGGAGTCATTCCTGGCCGGCGGACGCCAAGAGCCCGCGCCCCCTGACACGCTCACGTACGGCCAGTCGATCACCGACGGCTGCATCGACTGGAGCACGACCGTCGAGGTGCTCGACGGGCTCGCCGACGCCGTCCGCCGACGCCGCAGCGCGGTCTGAGCGGCGGCGGGATGCGGATCGCCGTGATTGGCGTCGGCTTGATCGGCGGCTCGATCGGGCTTGCCGCGCGCCAGCGCCTCGGCGCCACCGTCGCCGGCTACGGACGCCGGGCCGCGACGCTCGATACCGCGCTGCGCCTCGGCGCGATCGACCGCGCCGCTGCGAGCGTGGCCGATGCCGTGGCCGACGCCGAGGCCGTGTTCGTGGCCACCCCGGTGCACGCGCTGCCGCAGGCGATCGCCGAGGCGCTCGCCGCCGCGCCCGACGACTGCGTGATCACCGACGTCGGCTCCACCAAACGCGTCGTCGTGCGGGCTGCCGGGTCCGATCAGCGGTTCGTCGGCGGCCATCCGCTGGCGGGGGCCGAGACGGCCGGCGTCGAGCACGCCCGCGCCGATCTGTTCGACCGCGCCACCTGGTACCTGACGCCGACCAACGGCACGAGCGGCCTGCTCTACGAGCGCCTGCACCGGCTCCTGCGCGGGCTCGGCGCCGTGACGAGCGCGATCGAGCCCGACGTGCACGACGCGATCCTGGCCAGCGTCTCGCATCTGCCGCACGTGCTGGCCAACGTGCTGGTCATGCAGGCCGCCCACGCCGTCGCGGGCGAGCGCCTGCCCGCGACCGGGCCCTCGTTCCGCGACGCCACCCGGGTGGCCGGGGCGCCGAGCGAGATCTGGACCGACATCTACATGTCGAACGCGGATGCGCTGGGGGTGGAGCTGGAGCGGGCCATCGCCCGCCTTCAGGACGTGCGAGCAGCGCTGAGCGCGGGGGACGCCGAGGCGATCACGGCGTGGAACGAGGCGGCGGCCGGCGACCGCCGGCGGCTGCATTCGGCCGGGCTGGCCGACGGGCCGTTGCACGAGCTGCGCGCGTCGGTCCCGAACCGGCCCGGGGTCGTGGCGCAGCTGGCGCTGGAGCTCGGCCGCGCCGGCGTCAACATCGCCGACATGGCCCTGTACCCGGCCGCGGACATGACCGAGGGCGTGATCGCCCTGTGGATCGCCGGGGCCGACGCCGCCGCGCGTGCCGAGCGGCTGATCGGCGAACTCGGCTTTCCGGTGGCGCCCGCATGAATCAGCGCTTTGCCCCGTCAGGCCCGCTGCGCGGCACCATCGCCGTGGCCAGCGACAAGTCGATCTCCCACCGCGCCGCGATCATCGGCGCAATGGCCTCCGACCCGGTCAGGATCGAGAACTTCCTGGCCGCCGAGGACACCCACTCCACGCTCGCCGCGATCGGCCAGCTCGGCGCGCTGGTCGAATCACGCGAGGGCAACGTGCTGATCCGCGGCGGCGGCCTGCGCAACGCGATGCCGCCGACCCTCTCGATCTACGTCGGCAACGCCGGCACGCTGATGCGCCTGCTCCCTGGCTGGCTGGCCGTCCAGCAGGGCCAGATCTTCACGCTCGACGGCGACGCGTCGATTCGCCGCCGTCCGGTCGACCGGATCGCCGAGCCGCTGCGGCAGATGGGGGCCACGATCGAGGCGCGCGACGGACGCTTTCCGCCCTTCACGGTCGGCGGCGCCGCGCTGCGCGGAATCGAGTACGAGCTGCCGGTGGCCAGCGCCCAGGTGAAGTCGTGCGTGCTGCTGGCCGGGCTGGTGACCGATCGCACGACCGTGATCGAGCCGGTGCCCTCGCGCGATCACACCGAACGGATGCTCCTGCGCGCCGGCGCCACGGTGACCCGCGAGCGGACCGCCGGCGGCGGCTTCACAACGAGCGTCGGCAACACCGACGAGCTGGAGCTGGACGTGATCGACGTCCCCGGAGACCTCAGCTCGGCGGCCTTCCTGATCGCCGCCGGGGTGCTTGTCGCCGGTTCACGGCTGCTGCTGGCGCGCATCGGCGTGAACTGGACGCGCACCGGCTTCCTCCGGATCCTGGAGCGGATGGGCGCGATCGTGCTCGGCGACCTGGAGCCGGTTGGGAGCTTCGACGCGGTCGAGCCGATCGCCGACCTCGACGTGTCGCACGGCCCGCTGGAGGCGACCACGGTCGAGGCCGAGGAGGTGCCGCTGGCGATCGACGAGTTGCCGCTGGTGGCGCTGCTCGGCTGCTTCGCCGAGGGCGAGACGATCGTCCGGGGGGCGCAGGAGCTGCGGGTCAAGGAATCCGACCGGATCGCCACCGTCGTCGACGGCCTGCGCGGGCTCGGCGCCGACATCGAGGCCGCCCCCGACGGCTTCCTGGTGCGCGGCACCGGCGGGCTGCGCGGCGGGCGGATCGACGCCCACGGCGACCACCGCCTGGCCCTGCTCGGCGCGGTCGCCGGACTGGCCTCGGCGGAGGGCGTCGAGGTCGTCGGGATGGAGGCGGCCGCGGTCTCCTACCCGGGCTTTGCCGACGACATCAAAGCCTTGACGTCGTGATTGTGGCCATCGACGGTCCGGCCGGGGCGGGGAAATCGACCGTGGCGCGGGCGGTGGCGCAGCGGCTCGGCTTCACCTACCTCGACACGGGCGCCATGTACCGGGGGGTGGCGCTGCTGGCGCTGCGACTCGACCGCGAGCCCGCCGAGGTGGCGGCAGCGGCGCGGATCGACGTCGGCGAGCGGGTGCTGCTGGAGGGCGAGGACGTGACCGAGGCGATCCGCGCCCCCGAGGTGTCCGAGGCGGCGTCGCGGGCGGCGGCCGACCCGGCCGTTCGCCGCGCGATGGTCGCCGCGCAGCAGCGGTTGCTGAGCGCCGGCGACTGGGTCGCCGAGGGGCGTGACATCGGCACCGTGGTCGCGCCGGACGCCGAGGTGAAGGTGTTCCTCACCGCCTCGGCCCGGGAGCGGGCGGACCGCCGCGCCGCCCAGATCGGCGCCGATGCGGAGACGGTGCTGGCCGAGCAGCGCCGGCGCGACGAACGCGACTCCGGGCGCCAGCACGCGCCGCTCGCCGCCGCGCCCGACGCCGTCCAGCTTGACACGACCGAGCTGACGCTCGACGAGGTGGTCGAGCGGATCGTCGCCTTGGCATCGGGCGCGGGCGCAGGACAACGCTAGCCTGAGCCAGCCCATGAAGGTCGCAATCGTCGGATATCCCAACGTCGGCAAGTCCTCGCTGGTCAATCGCTTGACCGAAACCCGCGAGGCGGTCGTGCACGAGCGCGCGGGGATCACCCGCGACCGAAAGGAGCTGCGCACCGATTGGAACGGGCGGGCGCTGACGCTGATCGATACCGGCGGCGTCGACCTGGAGGACCGCGATGACCTGGCGCGCCAGGTGCAGCAGCAGGCCCGGGAGGCGCTGGCCGACGCCGATGTGGCCGTGCTCGTCGTCGACGCCAAGGCGGGCCTGCGCCCCGGCGACCTGGAGGTGGCCGACATCCTGCGCCGGGGCTCGCTGCCCGTCGTCGTCGCGGCCAACAAGATCGACACCGTTCAGGACATGCCGCTGACGGCCGAGTTCCACGCGCTCGGACTCGGCGATCCGATCGCCGTGTCCGCCACGCAGGGGCTCGGCACGGGCGACCTGCTCGACGCGGTGACACGGCTCGCGCCGGACGCGTCCGACGAGCCGGAGGCCGACGACGCCATCCGCCTGGCGGTGATCGGCCGCCCGAACGTCGGCAAGTCCTCGCTGGTCAACCGCTTTCTCGGCGTGGAGCGGGTGATCGTCTCCGAGCTCGCCGGCACCACCCGCGACGCCATCGACCTCCCGCTGCAGTTCGAAGGGCGCGAGCTGATCCTCGTCGACACCGCCGGGATCCGCCGCCAGGCGAAGGTGGGGGAGTCGGTGGAGTACTACACGGCGCTGCGCTCGCGGCGCGCCGCGGAGCGCGCCGATGTGGCGCTCGTCATCTGCGACGCCACCGACGGGATCACCGCGCAGGACTTCCGGATCGCCGATCTGGCGATGAAGAGCGGCTGCGCCACCGCGATCGTGCTGAACAAGTGGGATCTCGACCGCGACCCCGACCTGGAGCACGAGCGCGCCCGCGCCGCGCAGAAGCTTCGGCTGCGGCCGAGGGTGCTGACCGCCAGCGCGCTCACCGGTCGCCACGTCGAGCGGCTGCTGGTTGAGGCCGTCGGCCTCGCCGATCGCTGCCGCACGCGGATCCCGACGCCGCAGCTGAACCGCTTCCTCTCCGAGGTGGTGGCGGCCCGCCAGCCGCCGGCGGGCACCGGCCGATACAACGGCGCCCGGCTGAAGCTGCTGTTCATGTCGCAGACCTCCGAGCGCCCACCGCGGTTCTCGATCCAGGTCAACCAGCGCGGGATGGTGAACCGCAGCTACGCCTATTACCTGGAGAACCGGCTGCGCGAGCGCTACCGGCTGGAGGGGATCCCGGTGATCATCGACTTCGTCGAGCGCTCCGAGCGCCGCGGCACGTCGGACCGGCGCACGTCCCGCCGTGCGTCGCCTCGCTAACCTACCTCGACTTCAGCCAGCTCCTTTGCTACGGCGAGCAGACAGGAGTGACGGGGGCGCGCATTCGTGCGCCCATGGGGATCCCCACCGTCACGATCGGCTCGACCAGCGGGGAGATCGATTCGACCCGGAGCTCCTGCACACGAACCATGACCCAGCCTGCCGACAACGAGTTCCTGTTCACTTCCGAGTCTGTAACGGAGGGGCATCCCGACAAGATTGCTGATCAGATTTCTGATGGCGTGCTTGATGCTGTGTTGCGTGACGATCCGAATGGGCGGGTGGCGTGTGAGACGCTCGTGAATACGGGGCTGGTGGTGGTGTCGGGTGAGATCACCACGACGACGTATGTCGATATTCAGGAAATCGCGCGGTCGACGATCAAGAAGATCGGCTATGACAATGCGCTGTATGGGTTTGATTGCAATACGTGTGCGGTGATTAACGCGATCGATAAGCAGTCACCGGATATCGCGCAGGGTGTTGACGAGGCGTATGAGAGTCGCACGGTGGCGGGCGACGATGATGAGTTGGATGTGGCGGGGGCGGGTGACCAGGGGATGATGTTCGGGTACGCGTCGAACGAGACGGATGAGTTGATGCCGTTGCCGATCGCGATGGCGCATAAGTTGGCGAAGCGTCTGTCCGATGTGCGCAAGGCGGAGATCGTGCCCTATCTGCGGCCTGATGGGAAGACGCAGGTCAGTGTTCGGTATGTCGATGGGCGGCCAGTTGCGATCGAGAAGTTGTTGATCTCGACGCAGCATCGTGAGGGTGCTGAGGCGTTGATCAAGGACGATCTGTGGGAGCACGTTGTCGAGCCGGTGCTGCCCGAGGGGATGTATGACGCGACGAAGCTGCGCAAGGAGTTTCTGGTGAACCCGACCGGCCGGTTCGTGATCGGCGGTCCAATGGGCGACTGCGGGTTGACGGGTCGCAAGATCATCGTCGACACCTACGGTGGGATGGCGCGTCATGGGGGTGGCGCGTTCTCCGGGAAGGATCCGTCGAAGGTTGATCGCTCCGCCGCGTACGCGGCGCGGTATGTTGCGAAGAACGTGGTCGCGGCCGGCCTGGCTGACCGGGCCGAGGTTCAGGTCGCGTACGCGATCGGTGTCGCGCATCCGGTGTCGGTGATGGTCGAGACGTTCGGGACCGAGAAGATCGGCCGCGCGCGGATCCTGGAGCTGATCTCCCAGCACTTCGACCTGCGGCCCGGCGCGTTTCGCCAGTACCTCCGGCTGCACCGGCCGATCTACCAGAAGACCGCCGCCTACGGCCACTTCGGCCGCGACGACCACGACTTCACGTGGGAGGCGACCGACAAGGCGGCGGCGCTGCGGCAAGCCGCGGGGCTCTAAAGCACCGCGGCCAGACCGGCCACGACGATCAGCACGATGGCCAGCGCCCCGACCCAACCGGCCAGGGGCGCCGGCTCCGTGGTGATCGGCTCCTCGCTCAGCAACGTGTAGCCGACCACCGCCGGGCTGCCGACGATCAGCGCCCCCCAGGCGCGATCCTCGTCGCCGTCGCGGGCGAAGGCGATCGTCCCCAGCGCGCGCGCGCCGACGTCGAAGGCGAAGCCGATGGCCAGGACCGGATGCCCGCCGCCGAAGCCGATGATGGCGACGAAGATCATCATCTCGGCCGCCAGCACGACGACCAGCGTCACGCCGAGCACGAGCCCGGCGCGCTCCTGCTGCTCGCGGTCGGTGCGCCCGGCCGCCCGCTTGCCGTCGGGGGCGGTGCTCGCCCGGGCGCGGTCGGCCGCCCAGCGGGCCGCGGCCAACGGGGTCGGCGGACGCGCCGGCGTGGGGGGAGGAGCCAACGGGGGCGCGACGTGGCGCGCCGCCACCGAGCGCGGCACCGGTTCCTGCGGGCGCGGTGGCACCGGACCGAGCGCGCGGATCGCGTCGGCCAGCCGGGTCGTCAGCTGTCCGGGATCGCTGGCGAACTGCTCCGGCTGGAGCCGCAGCAGCCGCAGGCCGTGCGCCGGCACCTGCACCGCGCACAGCTCGTCCTCCTCCGCGGTCTGGGCGCCGCAGACGACCACGACGCGGTTGCCGGGGAAATACGCGTCGACGACCAGGCACTGCTCGATCGGGGCACCCGCCGCGCGCAGCCAGGAGAAGCGGTGCATCCGGCGGCCGATCTCGCCGAACAGAACGTCGCAGCGGTTCAGCAGCGCGGCGGCCGAGGGTGGGACCGTCACGCCGGTCGGGATCGGCGCCGTCGCTGGTCTTGGCGCCGGCGCTCCCGATCCACTGCCCGCCAGCGCGGGCGCGCCCTCAAAGCCGGCCCATTCGCCTGTCATCCTGGCGCAACTCTACCCTCCGACGACGTGATCGCCCGCGCGCTGCCGCTGACGAGGACCCGCGCGGTCCGAGGGCTGTTCGACTACCGCCTCAGTGATGCCCAGGTGGGCTCTGTCGAGGTCGGGTCGATCCTGCGCGTGCGCTTCGGTCCCCGCCGGGCGCTCGCCGTCGTCGCCGAGCTGGCCGAGAGCTCCGAGCTTGCTCCCGATCGGCTCGTCGAGCCCGATGCCGTGCTGGCGCCGCCGCTGCCGGCCGACCTCGTTGAGCTGGCCGGCTGGATGGCCCGCGAGTACTGCTCGACGCCGGCCCGGGCGCTGCAGCCGATGCTGCCGCCCGGAATCGCCACCGGGATGCGCTCCAAGCGGGCGCTGGTGGCGACGCTGACCGCGGCGGGCGTGGCGGCACTGAACGACAACACGCACCTGACCGACGGGCAGCGGACCGCGATGGAGGCGCTCAGCCGTCACGGACCGACGGTGGCGGCCCGGCTCGGCACTCCCGTCCTGCGGCGGCTGGAGGGCCGCGGGCTCGTGTCGCTGTCGCATGCCGTGCAGCGCCGAGTGCCGGTGGCGGCGCCGATCGGCTCCTCGCGAACGGTGCCCGAGCTGACCAGCGAGCAGACGGCGGCGCTGGCGCCCGTGCTGGAGGCGCTGGCGGCGGGACGGACCGGCTCCTTCCTGCTGCACGGCGTGACCGGCTCGGGCAAGACCGAGGTGTACCTCAGGGCCGTGCAGGAGACGCTGCGTCGCGGCCGCACCGCGATCGTGCTCGTCCCCGAGATCGCGCTGACGCCGCAGACCCTGTCGCGCTTCCAGGAGCGCTTCGGCGACGTCGTGGCCGTGATCCACTCGGGACTCGGTCAGGGCGAGCGCTACGACGAGTGGCGGCGCCTGGCCGGCGGGGAGGCGCTGGTGTGCGTCGGCCCCCGCTCGGCCGTGTTCGCGCCGCTGCGCGAGATCGGGCTGATCATCGTCGACGAGGAGCACGAGTCCTCCTACAAGCACGAGGGAGATCCGCGCTACGACGCGCGCGCCGTGGCCGAGCACCGCGCCGCCGCGCACGGCGCCGTGCTGCTGCATGGGAGCGCCACCCCGCGGCCTGAGAGCGCCTCGTCGCTGGAGCGGCTGCGGCTGCACCGGCGCGTCGACGGCCGCCCGCTGCCTCCGGTGCGGATCCTCGACATGCGCGGCCAGCACCACCCGCTGCACCCGGTGACGCGGGCGGCGCTGTCTGACCTCAAGCGCGACGGCGGCAAGGCGATCGTGCTGCTGAACCGCCGCGGGTGGTCGAACTTCCTCTCGTGCCGGTCGTGCGGACGGGTGTGGATGTGCCCGAACTGCGAGGTCGCGCTCGTCCTGCACCGGCAGGGGGCGTTCGTCGCCTGCCACCACTGCGGCCACCGCGAGCGCGTTCCCGAGCGCTGCGGAGCCTGCGGGTCGGTGTCGGTGGCCCGGCACGGCGCGGGCACCGAGCGGATCGAGTCCGAGCTCGCGCAGGCGCTCGGCGACCGCAGCTTCCCCGTCCTGCGGCTCGATGCCGACGCCCCGGGAGCGGGCCGTGGCGGCGTGCTGCGGCGCTTCCAGGAGGCGTCCTCGGCGGTGCTCGTCGGCACCCAGATGGTGGCCAAGGGCCACGACTTCCCCGACGTCGCCCTCGGGATCGTGCTCGACGCCGACCAGACCCTCCGGTTCCCGGACTTCCGTGCCGAGGAGCGGACGTTCGCGCTGATCACCCAGCTGGCCGGGCGCGCAGGGCGTGGCAACGCCGGCCGTGTGCTGGTGCAGACACTGGCGCCTGAGGCCCGGGCGATCCAGCTGGCGGCGCGGCACGACTCCGACGGCTTCCTGGCCGGTGAGCTGGAGCGGCGCCGGCTGCTCGGCTACCCGCCCTTCCGGACGCTGGTCCGGATCGTCTGCTCGGCGGTCGACGCGGCCGACGCGACGGCCGCGGCGATGGCGCTGCGGGCGGGGCTCGATCCGCCGCAGACCGCCGTGCTCGGGCCCGCGCCGCTGTTCGTGCTGCGCGGCCGGGCCCGCGTCCAGCTGGTGCTGAAGGCGGGCGACCGCCAGGGCGCGATCGACGCCGTCGGCGCGGCGGTTGACGCCTTTGTCGGCACCCGCGCGGCGCGCGATGTGAACGTCAGCGTCGACGTCGACCCTCAGTAGGGACGCAATAAACTGGAGTTGTGCACGAACAGGAGCTGACCCCGTCAGAGGTCGAGGAGCCCGAGCTCGAAGAGAGCGAGGAGCCCGAGCTCGACCCCGAGGTCGCCGCCCGCCGGGCGGCGGCGCTGCGTCACGTGCGCAAGTTCGGCGATCCCGTGCTGAAGACGAAGGCCCGCCGGGTCGAGGTGTTTGACGACGCGCTTCGCTCCGAGGTGGCGTGGATGGGGCACATCATGGATGACGCGATCGGCGTCGGGCTGGCCGCGACCCAGGTCGGCGCGCTGCGCCGGCTGCTCGTCTACCGCACACAGCAGGGGATGCCGGTACAGGCGCTCGTCAACCCCGAGATCGAGTGGCACAGCAAGGAGGAGGAGATCGCGGAGGAAGGGTGCCTCAGCCTGCCCGCGGTGCTCGTCGAGGTCGAGCGGCCGGTCTACGTCCGGGTGCGGGCCCAGAACGAGTTCGGCGAGCCGATCACGATCGAGGCCTCCGGCCTGGAGTCCCGGGTGATCCAGCACGAGATGGACCACCTCGACGGCAAGCTGATCCTCGACCGCACCCCGCGCGACCAGCGCAAGGCCGCGCTGCGCACGCTGCGCGAGGCGCAGTCGCAGTCGCAAGAAGCCGCGTAATCGTCGCGCCGTGGCGACTGTCTACCTCGGCACCTCCGAGTTCGCTGCGATCGTGCTGCGGCGGCTCGCGGACTCCGCGCATCGACCGGCGCTCGTGGTCACGCGGCCCGACCGTCCCAAGGGCCGCGGGCGCAAGCTCACCGCGCCACCGGTGGCCACGGCAGCGCGCGCTCTCGGCCTGGAGCTGCTGCAGCCGGAGTCGGTCAACTCCCCGGAGGCGCGGGCCGAGATCGGCGCGCGGCACCCGTCCGCCGTCTGCGTCTGCGCGTTTGGCGCGCTGATCAAGGAGCCGCTGCTCTCCGAGCAGTCGATGCTGAACCTCCACCCGTCGCTGCTGCCGCGCTGGCGTGGGGCAGCGCCCGTGGAGCGGGCGATCATGGCCGGCGACACCGAGACCGGGGTGTCGATCATGCGGCTGACGGCCGGGCTCGACAGTGGCCCGGTGTGCCTGCAGGAGCGGATCGAGATCGCGCCCGACGACACCTACGGGACGCTCGCCCCGCGTCTGGCCGAGCTCGGAGGCGAGCTGCTGGTCCGGGCGCTGAGCGAGAGCCCCGAGTTCGTCGAGCAGCCGGAGGACGGGGTGACCTACGCCGAGAAAATCGCCGCCGAGGACCGGCTGCTCGACACGTCACGGCCGGCCGTCGAGCTGGAGCGCGTCGTTCGGGCCCTGACGCCCCACATCGGGGCGAGAGTGGCGCTGCAGGACGGAGCGACGCTCGGCGTCGGCGCGGCCCGAGCATTGACGTGGGACACCTCGACGGTCGGTACGTGGTCCCCAGCGGATGGGCGCCTTGTCCTGCGGTGCGGTGAGGGCGCATTAGAACTGCTGGAGGTGCAGCCGGCCGGAGGGCGGATGATGAGCGCCGCCGACTACCTGCGCGGCCATCGATCGACGGCATGATCGCCCCCGCGCGGGTGGCCGCGTTCACCGTGATCAGGCGGGTGTTCGAGCACGGCGCGTACACCGACCGGGCGCTCCACGCCGCTGCAGCGGGACTGGAGCCCCGTGACCGATCGCTGGCGATGGCGCTGGCCTACGGCGCCGTCCAGCGCCGCGCGACGCTCGACCACGTCACCGCGCGGCTGAGCGACCGCCCCGTCGACGAGCTTGACCCCCCGGTCCTCGCCACCCTCCGGCTCGGGCTGCTGCAGCTGCTGTTCATGGACGGGATCGCCGAGCATGCCGCCGTGAACGACAGCGTCGAGCTGGTCAAGGGGGGCGGCGGGGCGGGACTCGTGAACGCCGTCCTGCGCCGCGCGACCCGCGAGGGGAGGGCGCTGATCGAAGGGCTGAGCGACGCGGAGCCGGGCAACGCCGCCGTCAAGTACTCAGTCCCCGTGTGGCTCGCCGAGCTGTGGTTCGCCGAGCTCGGTGCCGGGCGGGCGCGGTCGCTGCTGGCGGTCGTGAACGACCCGGCCGAGTCGGCCCTGCGGGTGAACACGCTCGTGGCCGCGCCCGCCGAGGTGCTCGCGGCGCTCCCGGTCCGCGCCCACGCCGCCCGGGGCCTGCCCGAGGCGCTCGTGCTGGAGGAGCCGTTCGACGCGTTCGGCTCCGAGCTGTTCCGCCGCGGCGCGATCATGCCGCAATCGCGCGCGTCGATGCACGTCTCCCGCGCGCTGGCGCCCGAGCCCGGCGAGCGGGTGCTCGACCTGTGCGCGGCCCCGGGGGCCAAGACGACCCACCTGGCCGCCCTGGTCGGCGACACCGGAAGCGTGCGGGCGGTCGAGGTGAACCCGCAGCGCGCCGACGGCCTGGCCCGCACGGCGGCGCGGATGCACGCCACCCGGGTCGAGATCGAGGTCGCCGACGCGAGCGCCGTGGCGCCCGGCGGTCTGTATGACAGGGTGCTCGTCGACCCGCCGTGCAGCGGGCTCGGGACACTCCAGTCCCGGCCCGACCTGCGCTGGCGGACCAGCCCGGAGCGGGTAAGCGAGCTGTCTGCGCTCCAGGGGCGCGTGCTCGCCGCCGGCGCGGGGGCGACACGCCCCGGCGGGCGGCTCGTGTACTCGGTCTGCACGATCTCCCGAGCCGAGAGCGAGCAGGTGATCGAGCCCTTTCTCGACGCCCACGCCGGATGGCAACTGGAGAGCGCGGAGCAGCTGGCGCCCGACCGTGATGGCACCGACGGGTTCTGGATCGCCCGGCTGCGCCGGCTGTGACACCTGTGTCGTTCCGTGGGGCCGGACGGCTACCCTGTGATCAGACCGTGAGCGATGATCCGATCAAGCTCGGTCCCGAATGTCCCGGATGTGGAGAGCCGTGGCTGAGGCCCTCCGCGGTGCCGGGCCGGTACCGCTGCGTGTACTGCATGAGGCGCTACGAGCTCGTCTCGGTGTGCCCGAACTGCGGCGAGCACTCGACGATCGTGCGGATGTCGAGCACGGCCATCACGCGGTGTAACCACTGCCAGGGCAACATGCTCAGGGCGCTGTGATGCAGCTGTTTCTCCAGCGGCACGTGGCGCCGTCGATTCTCTCGGCCGACTTCTCCAGGCTCGGTGCGCAGGTGCGCGACGTGCTCGACGCCGGCGCCCGCGTGATCCATGTCGACGTGATGGACGGCCATTTCGTGCCGCCGATCACATTTGGTCCGCTGGCCGTCGCGGCGATCGCCGACACCGTCCACGACGCCGGCGCCGTGATCGACGTGCACCTGATGATCGAGCGTCCCGAGCGGCACGTGGCCGAGTTCGCCAAGGCGGGCGCAGACGGGATCACCATTCATGTCGAGTCGACACCGCACGTCCACTACGCGCTCCAGTCGATCAGGGAGGCGGGCGTCCGCGCCGGCGCGGCGCTCTGCCCCGCGACCCCGGCGACGGCCCTGGCCGACATCGCCGGCGAGGCGCTCGACCTGGCGCTGTGCATGAGCGTCAACCCGGGGTGGGGCAACCAGACGCTGATCCCGCACTCCTACGCCAAGCTGGAGCAGCTGCGCGCGATGCTGCCCGCCCACGTCGCGCTGGAGGTCGATGGCGGCGTGCACGAGCAGACGGCCCGCCGCTGCGTCACCTCGGGGGCGAACCTGCTGGTCGCCGGCTCGGCCGTGTTCGGCTCGGGAGACCCGGCCGCCGCGTTCGCCGCGCTGGTCGGAGCGGCCCAAGCAGAGTGACCGTCATAGGGGCTTTTCAGTAGGGTGCGCGCATGCTTCTGAGGAGAGCCTCCGCCCTGGCGTGCCTACTCGCCACCGCCGTCGCGATCGCGGGCTGCGGGGGCTCGAGCTCCTCGGGCGTCAGTCCCGCGGCGTACGTGAAGTCCGTCTGCAACGCCGTCGGCCCGTTCGAGAAGGACATCAACACGCGCACCAGCGCGCTGCAGACCAACCCCAGCAAGACGCCCGCGCAGGGCAAGACCGAGCTCCAGGGCTTCCTCTCGGCGGTCGCGTCGGACACCGACAAGGCGCTCTCCCAGCTGAAGGCCGCCGGGACGCCGAGCGTCAGCAACGGGACGAAGATCGAGACCGCGATCGTGAAGGCCTTCACCCAGCTCGACTCGGCCATGAAGCAGGCCGCCACCACCGCCAACTCGCTGTCGACCACCAGCGTCAGCGCCTTCCAGAGCGGGGCGACGTCGCTCGGCACGACGGTCAAGAACTCGATGAGCGGCATCGGCTCCAGCCTCACCGGCCTGAAATCGCCGGCGCTGGAGAAGGCGGCCGCCAAAGAGCCCGCCTGCGCCACCATCAACGGTTAGATCAACCGTTGGCGGGCGAGCCCGCCGGCACCGCCAGCAGGGCGTCCTGTGAGCCCCGACGGTAGACGGCGAACAGCAGCATGCTGAGCAGCAGCGTGCCGAGCAGATAGCCGACCTCGACGCGCTCCACCTCGGGGCCGATCGTGTGGAACGCCGTGAACAGCACGAAGAACAGCGCGGCGGTCAGCCAGCAGGCCGAGGCCACCGACGCCCGGCCGCGGGCCAGCAACGCCTGGTTCAGCGTCCCCGAGGTCAGGTGCAGCCCCATCCCGAGACCCACCGCGGCGAGCCCCAGCCGGCCATAGGTGTAGTGGTTCGCGCCGAGCAGGGCCTTCATCACGAACGGCCCGATCGCCAGCAGGCCGAGCGCCACCGCGCCGGCGAAGGCGGCGATCACCAGCACGGTGAGGCGGATCGCGCGGCGGAACTCGTCGCTGGAGTCCGTCACGGCCAGGCCGGTCAGGTGGGGGAGGATCGACGTCTGGACGGCCTGGAACAGCTGCAAGGGGGCGCGCACGATCAACAGCACGTTGAACACGAACCCGGTCAGGCCCGAGTTCAGGTTGAACCCCGAGTTGGCGGCGACGACGATCACGCCGGCGTTCATCAGCGTCTGCTCGGAGAACATGATCGCCACCACGGCGGCGGCGAAGCGGCTGCCGTGGCTGAGCGTGAGGTCGGTGGCCGCCTCCTCCAGCTGGGCGTGAGCCGGACCCTCGCGGCCCGCGTCGGCGCGCTCCACCGCCGCCGCCGCGTCGGCGACCTTCATCCCGCCGGGAGTGTGCACACGGATCCGGGCGAAGGCGAACGGGATCACGCTCAGCGACACGAATGGCGCCACCGCCATCCCGAGGCCGACGGCGCCCTGGCCCGAGTCGATCCCCACCGCCGCCGCCAGCGCGAACAGGAAGCGGCTCGTCGACTCCAGGAACACGAGCCCGCCGTACAGCGCGAAGCGCTGGTGGCCCGCCAGCCAGCCGCGGGCGAAGTAACTGCCGGCGTAGGCCAGCACGCCGACCACGAGGATCCAGTACAGGGAGCTGGAGCCGTCGAACAGGCGGTGCTGGATCGTGTGACGGAGGGCCAGCGCGACGATCAGGAACAGCACCGCGAACGACCCCTGGATGATCGCCGGGGCGCGCAGCACGTGCCCGTGGGCGCCGCGGGCCCGCCGATCGGCGATCGTCCGCGAGAGCAGCTGCTCGATCGGCCGGTAGATGACCGACAGGATCACGAACATGATCGACCAGCAGAGCGCGATCCGGCTGTAGGCGCCGGTGTTCTTGCCGAGCACGTGGCTGGCGGTGGCCAGGTAGGCGAAGGTGAAGATCCCGGTGGACGCGATCCCGATCGTCAGGATCCGCGCTCCGGCCGCGTAGGAGCCGTTGGCCTCGGGCTCCGGGCCGGGGCCGTCGTCCAGCGCCGTGGCGCCGGACCCGTCGCCGGCGCTCATGACACGCGAACGAGCAGCATCGTCCACGGGAACGGCGAGCGCGCCTGAAGCACCTCGCCGTGCTCGGACAGGAGTGCGACGAACGAGCGCTGGGACCAGTGGTTCACGTGTCCCGGCGTATTGCCGAGCTCGCGCACGTACGCGCCGCGGGCCAGGTTCAGCATCCGCCACAGCGGCTCGTGCGGGACCGAGACGAGCAGATGGCGGCGGGCCACTCGGGCCATCTCGGCCACCTTCGTCTCGGGGTCGGGGACGTGCTCCAGCGCCTCAATCGCGGCGACGAGGTCGAACTCCTTGTCGGCAAACGGCAGATCGCCGCCGTCGAAGGTGCGGAACTCCAGGTTCTGACGCGCGCGGGCGGCCCAGTCGGCGGCGAGTTTGCCGTCGTCGAGGTCGAGGCCGACGACGGGGCGGTCGCCGAGCTGCCTCGCCCACTGCTCGGTGAGGACGCCCTCGCCGCAGCCGACGTCGAGGATCGATTCGGGCGCCGCCAGGGCGAACAGCTCCGCCAGCGTCCGCTCGAAGCCGGCCATCAGCCTCCGCACGACGGGGTTCGTCGAGCCGTACTTGTCGTACGTGTTGCCCGTCGGAACGACGGCGCTCATACCTCCAGCGCCTCACGGTCGGACCCGGCGCTGGCGCCACGCTCGTAGTGCGATGGCTTCACGCCGAGCTGCAGCTCGATCCGCCTGACCCGCTCGAACGTTCGCTGCGAGAGCATCCGCTGCGCGTCCAGCAGGTCGCCGATCACACCGAGCGCGCCGAGCAGCATCGCGGCGTTGAACAGGACCCCGCCGGCGATCAGCGACTGGATGTGGCCCGTGGCCTTGTGCGGGTCCTCGAAGAAGAACACGACGAAGCGGATGAACACGGCCAGCGCGGCGGCGCCCATCACGGCGGCGGCGGTCCAGAAGACCTTCAGCGGCTGGTGCTGGGAGTAGATCCGGAAGATCGACAGCGCGTTGCGACGCACGTAAGCGGTGGTCGAGGGGAACAGGCGCGACTCGCGCGTCTGCGGGTTCGTGCGGATCGGCACATCCGTGACGGCCACCAACAGCTTTCCGGCCTGGATCAGCGTCTCCAGCGTGTAGGTGAACTTCGACATCACCTGGACCTGGAGCGCCGCCTCCTTGTTGTAGGCGCGGAAGCCGGAGGTGGCGTCGGGAACCTCCGTCGAGGAGGCCTGCCGCACCACCCACGACCCGAGCCGCTGCAGGCGCTTCTTGGAGCCGGAGAAGTGCTCGACGGTGTCGACGTTGCGATCGCCGACGACCATGTCGGCCTCCCCGGCAACGATCGGCCCGACGAGCTTGGGGATGTCCTGACCGCGGTACTGGTTATCGGCGTCGGTGTTGACGATCACGTCCGCCCCGAGCTTCAGCCCGGCATCGAGCCCGGCCTGGAACGCCGCGGCAAGGCCCTTGTTATTGGTGAGGCGGACGATGTGGTCGACGCCGTGCGTGCGCGCCATCTCGATCGTCCTGTCGGTCGAGCCGTCGTCGATCACAAGCCACTCGACGGTGTCGAAGCCGGCCACCGTGCGCGGAAGATCCGTCAGCGTCGCCGGCAGCTGTGCTTCCTCGTTGAAGCAGGGAATCTGGATGATCAACTTCATGGACTCGTCCGCAACCGGGGCGTGGCGACCGGCGGCGTCTGCAAACTAGCGGTGGCGCTCGCACGCAGCGCGTTTAGGGACAGTAGCGGGATACTCGTACGCGGAACATGGACGCAGCGACGGCAACCAGGCCCGAGTGGACCAACACGCTGACCGCTCGTCCGGGCTCCTCGCGCCATGGGCGTCGCGGTCGACCGGCCGCGGTCGAGCGCCGCCGGCGCCGGCGTCGCTCGTTCCACATTCCCGCCCTGATCCTGCTGCTGGCGGCCACGATGGCGCTGCGGCTGTGGGGCATCAAGCAGGGCCTGCCCTTCAGCTACAACGTCGACGAGGCCGAGCATTTCGTGCCGCGGGCGGTCGGGTTCTTCTCCCAGAACCTGAACCCCAACTACTTCCTGAACCCGCCGGCCTACTCGTACCTGTTGCACATCGTGTTCGAGCTGTGGTTCGGCAGCGCCGACGCCGTCACCCGCGCCTACACCAACGATCCCACCGCCGTGTTCGTCGTCGCCCGCGTCGTCGCCGCGGCGCTCGGGACGATCGCGGTGCTGTTCACCTACCTGGCCGCCGAGCGGCTCCTCGACCGCAGCGTCGCGCTGCTGGCGGCAGGGATCTTCGGCCTCTCGTTCCTGCCGATCTTCTACAGCCATCTGGCCCTCAACGACGTGCCCGCGCTGGCGCCGCTGACGCTCGCGCTGTACGGGGCGGCCGGCGTGCTCAGGCATGGGCGCCTGCGCGACTATCTGATCGCCGGCGTCGCGATCGGGCTGGCCGCTGCCACGAAGTACACCGGCGGGATCGCGGTCATCTGCCTGATCGCCGCCGCGCTGTGCGATGGGTTCGGACCCCGACGATGGCGCGCGCCGCTGTTCGTGCTGGCAGCGGGGCTGGCCGCGGTCGCCGCCTTCGTGATCGCCAACCCGTACTCGGTGCTCGACTTCTCCGCCTTCACCGCCGGCCTCTCCCAGCAGGCGTCGGGTGCCGACCTGGTGAAGCTCGGCGCCAGTCAGGGCAGCGGGATCCTCTACTACATCTGGACGTTCACCTGGGGGATGGGCACGGTGCCGGCGCTGGCCGGGCTGTGCGGCGCCGTCCTGCTGCTCGTCCGCCGGCGGTTCGCGGTCGCGCTCGTGCTGCTGCCGACCGTGATCGCGTTCATCGTGTTCATGGGCCTGCAGACCCGGTTCTTCGGCCGCTGGCTGATGCCGATGTTCCCGATCGTGGCGATCGTGGGGGCCTACGCCGCCGTCGAGCTGATCCGCTGGCTGCACCGGCATCGCCGGATCCCGCTGGCCCTGGGCGGACTCGTGGTGTCGGCGCTGCTGCTGACCCAGAGCCTGACCACGGTGATTCACAACGACCAGGCCCTCTCGCGTCCCGACACGCGCAACCTGACGCGGGACTGGATGGTCAAGCACATCCTGCCGGGGACGAAGGTGGTGATCGAGCCGGTCGTGCCGAGCGGCTGGGGCAACGACATCGGCACCTCGGGGCCGTGGACGCGGACCGGGTCACGCTGGTACCAGTACGCCACCTGGCTCACCGACTACGACGCCGCCACCGGCGCCCTGTACCCGGCCGGCGAGCGCAAATACGTGACCGTCGACCAGTACGAGAAGACGCTCCGCCCCGAGCTGTTGAACGAGTACGTCGAACAGGGGTACTGCTGGGTCGTGATCGGCAGCCTCCAGGCCGGCCGCGCGTTCGCCCAGCCGGGCGCCGCCCCCCGCGCCATCCGGTACTACGCGGCGCTGGCCAACCGCGCCAAGCTGGAGTACACGGTCAGTCCGTTCGCGCCTCGCTCGCATCCCGTCCCGTTCAGCTTCGACTGGTCGATCGACTACTACCCGCGCCAGTACCGCCTGCCCGGCCCCGAGATGAGCGTCTACCGCCTGACCGGGGGCAAGTGCTCGTAGCTCTCCGGACTATCCTTAATCGGGTCCGATGGAGCTGAAGACCGAGACCGATCGCCGCCACCTCGCCCGCGCGATCGAGCTGTCCGAGCAGGGCCGGGGCCAGGTCAGCCCCAACCCGCTGGTGGGCGCCGTGCTGGCGATCGACGGCGAGCCGATCGCCGAGGGGTTCCACGGCAAGCTGGGAGGCCCGCACGCCGAGGTTGAGGCGATCGCGGCGGCCGGCGGCCGGGATCTGCGCGAGGCGACGCTGTACGTGTCGCTGGAGCCGTGCGCCCACCACGGCCGGACGCCGCCGTGCACCGACGCGATCATGGAGGCGGGGATCGGCCGCGTCGTCGTCGCCTCCGACGATCCGTCCGAGCACGCCTCCGGGCGCGGTCTGGGGATCCTCCGCGACGACGGGATCGAGGTGCTCGTCGCCGACGGCGAGCTGGCCACGCGCGCGCGCCTCCTGAACCAGCCGTTTCGCAAGCATGCGCGGACCGGCCGGCCCTGGGTGCTGTTCAAGTCGGCGATGACGCTCGACGGGAAGGTGGCCACGCGGGGCGGGGACTCGAAGTGGATCTCCAGCGAGGAGAGCCGCTACCTGGCTCATCACTGGCGGGCCGAGTGCGACGCCGTCGTGGTCGGGATCGGCACGGCGCTGGCCGACGATCCGCGTCTGACCGCCCGCGTGAAGCACGCCCCCCGCCAGCCGCGCCGCGTCGTCTTTGACTCATTAGCGCGGCTGCCGCTGAACTCCAAGCTCGTCCGCGACGCCCGCCGCGTCCCGCTCACCGTCGTCGTCTCCCGGGCCGCGCGGCGCGCCGCCACCGACGCGCTGGAGAGCCACGGCATCGAGGTCGTGATCGCCGCCGGGGAGCACGAGCCGGCGCGGGTGCGCTCGGCGCTCGACCAGCTCGGCGCCGCCGGGATCACGTCGATCCTGCTGGAGGGCGGGCCGCATCTGGCCGGCGCGTTCCTCGACGCGGGCGAGATCGACGAGATTCGCCTGTTCCTGGCGCCGCTGGTACTCGGCGGCAAGACCGCCCGCGACCCGCTGGAGGGGGAGGGGGTCGACGCGATCGCCGACGCCGCCCGGGCGATGACGCTCGATTGCCAGCGGGTCGGCGCGGACCTGCTCGTCTCGGCGCGGATGAAGGAATGGTGAGACCGCGATGTTCACCGGGCTGGTAGCCGACCTCGGCCAGGTCATCGATGTGCAGAGCACGGGCGATGGTGTCGTGCTGAGGGTGCGCAGCGCGCTGGCGCCTGAGATTGGCCTCGGCGACTCCGTGGCCGTGAACGGCGTCTGTCTGACCGCCACCGCCGTGGCCGACGAGGGGTTCAGCACCGAGGTGATGAACGAGACGCTGCGACTCAGCTCGCTGGCCGAGGTGCGCTCCGGCGCGCCCGTGAACCTGGAGCTGGCGATGCGGGCGTCGGACCGGCTCGGCGGCCACATCATGCAGGGCCACGTCGACGGCGTCGGCACCGTCGAGGAGATCGAGCCTGACGGCTTCTCCCGGCGGGTGCGGATCGCGGCGCCCGACGGCGTGCTGCGCTACGTCGTGTTCAAGGGCTCGATCGCCGTCGACGGCGTATCGCTCACCGTGGCCGGGCTCGAGGACCGATCCTTTACCGTTTCTCTCATACCCGAGACCTTGCAACGCACCAACCTCGGCACGGCTGAGGTCGGCGATACCGTGAACCTCGAGGTCGATGTCCTCGCCAAATACGTAGAAAGGCTGATGCAGGGATGACCGCTACGAAGACGCCGTTCGCGACCATCGAGGCCGCGATCGAGGACATCCGCCAGGGCCGCATGGTCGTCGTGTGCGACGACGAGAATCGCGAGAACGAGGGCGACGTGGTGATGGCCGCGCAGTTCGTCACGCCGGAGGCGATCAACTTCATGGCCAAGGAGGCGCGCGGGCTGATCTGCCTCGCCCTCAGCCCCGAGCGCTGCGACGAGCTCGGGCTCGACCTGATGGCGGCCAAGAACGAGTCGGCCTTCGAGACCGCCTTCACCGTCTCGATCGAGGCCCGCACCGGCGTCAGCACCGGCATCTCGGCGGCCGACCGGGCCCGCACGGTTCAGGTGGCGATCGACCCGGCGGCCAGCCCGCGCGAGCTCGTCCAGCCGGGGCACGTGTTCCCCCTGAAGGCCAAGGCGGGCGGCGTGCTGGAGCGCGTCGGGCAGACCGAGGCGGCCGTCGACCTGGCCCGCCTGGCCGGGCTGAACCCCGCCGGCGTGATCTGCGAGATCATGAACGACGACGGGACGATGGCCCGCGTGGGCGATCTGATCCCGTACTGCGCCCGGCACGGGCTGAAGATGATCACGGTCGCCGACCTCGTCGCCTACCGGCGCCGGCACGAGCGACTCATCGAGCGGGTGGTGGACACCGTGCTGCCGACGGCGTTCGGCGACTTCGTCGCCGTCGGGTACCGCTCACTCGTCGACAACAAGCACCACGTCGCGCTCGTCAAGGGCGAGATCGACGGCCAGCAGGACGTCCTCGTCCGCGTTCACTCCGAGTGCCTCACCGGCGACGTCTTTCACTCACTGCGGTGCGACTGCGGCGAGCAGCTGGAGTCGGCGCTGGCGATGATCGAACAGGAGGGCCGCGGCGTCCTGCTGTACCTCAGCCAGGAGGGGCGGGGCATCGGCCTGCTGAACAAGCTGAAGGCCTACAAGCTGCAGGAGCAGGGGCTGGACACCGTCGAGGCGAACCTGCGGCTGGGGCTCCCGGCCGATCTGCGCGACTACGGCATCGGCGCCCAGATCCTCGGCGACCTCGGGCTCTCCAGCATCCGCCTCCTAACAAACAACCCGAAGAAGATCTCGGGCCTGGCCGGCTACGGGCTGTCTGTCACCGACCAACTCCCGATCGAGCACGTCGCCAATCCCCACAACGAGTCCTACCTGAAGACCAAGCGCGACAAGATGGGCCACATCCTCCACCACCAGGGGCTCGCCTTCGACGAGGAGATGCTGCACGACGAGGAGATCGAGGATCGAGAGCACCGCGATGAGCGATGAGCGCCGCGTCGCCCTGTGCGTGGCGACGTTCTACGAGGAGCTCGCCGACCGGCTGGAGCAGGGCGCCCGGGCGGCGCTGGCGAAGTCCGGGATCGAGGACCTCGACCGCTTCGTCGTGCCCGGCGCGTTCGAGCTGCCGCTGGCGGCCAAGTACGCCATCGAGTCGGGCCGGTACGCGGCCATCGTCTGCCTCGGGGCGGTGATCCGCGGCGAGACGAACCACTACGACTACGTCTGCACCGAGACGGCGAGGGGCATCTCGCAGCTGCAACTTCTCACCGGGATCCCGTGCGGCTTCGGCGTGCTCACCGTCGACACGATGGAGCAGGCGCTGGCGCGGGTGGCCGGCGGCAGCAAGCGCGACACCGGCGCCCACGCCGTCGAGGCGGTCCTGGCCACGCTCGCGATCAAGGACGAGCTGACCGCCCGCCGCGGGCGCACCGGCTTCGCCGTCTGAGCCGTAGGGCCCACGAACTGGGTCGTTAGTCGAGGCCGGCGCCACCGGTCGGCGCGGGCGGCCGCGGCCTCGGATGCTTCGGTCCGGGGGCCGTCGGGGTGGTCGTCGTCGGAGCTGTCGGAGTGGTCGGGGTTGTCTGGGTGGCCGTCGTCGTCGGCGTCGTGGTCGTCGGGGTGGTCGTCGTCGCGGTCGACCCGGTCGGCGTCGTGCCCTGCCCAGACTTCTGCGCGGCGGCGGCCGCCTTGGCCACCACGAGCTCCTGGTAGACGACCGCTGGCTGGTTGGGGATCTTCAGTCGCGCCTCCAGGATCGGGATCGCCGCGGTCGGATCACCGGCCAGCTGGAGCGTCCGGCCGAGGTCGTAGAGCGCGTAGGCGTAGGTGAGCGTGGTCGGCGGCGCGGTGGCGACGGCCTGGCGGAGCACCGGCAGCGCGGCCGAATACTGGCCGTCGGTCATCAGTGTGTGCCCGCGCGCCTCCAGCGTGGCGGCGAGCGTCGCCGAGCGCGGCGGAGCGGTTGTGGTGCTCTTCACGCGCGGCGGTGCGGGCCGGCGCTTGCGCGTCGTCCGCGTCCGCGCCGGCGTGCGGCGCGCGGTCGCCGGCTTGAGCCTGACCGTGCCGGCATTCAGCGCCGATGAGTGGGTGGACGGCGACCCGCCGCCGTCGGCCCCGACGGCACCGCCGGCGATCGCCGCCACGAGCGCCAGCGCGGCCACCGCGCCGAGCGCCGGGCGGTATCGCCCGACCCCGGCCGAGGCGATCGAGTCGAAGATGACGAGCGGCGGATCCTCGACGGGCGCCTCGACCGGCCGCAGCGGCGACGGCGCGGGACGGCGCGCCCCACCGGCACGGCGCGGGCGGGGACCGAAGGCCGGCAGCGACAGCACCGGGCCGTGGCGGGTGCGCTCGCCCTGCACGGCGCCGCGCAGGGCAAGGGCGAAGCTCTGCGCCGTCGGCCAGCGGTCCTCCGGGGCCTTCGCCATGCCGCGCACCAGGACGCTGTCAACCGCGCGAGACAGCCCCTCGGCGCGATCGCTGGCCCGCGGCGGACGATCCTCGACGTGCGCCCGCGCCTGCGCGGTGAAGTGGTCCCCGTCGAACGGCCTGGTGCCGGTCAGCAACTCGAACGCGGCGACCGCCAGCGAATAACGGTCGCTGGCCGCCGTCGCCTGCTGGCCGAGCGCCTGCTCGGGCGAGATGTAGGCGGCGGTGCCGAACAGCTCACCGCTGCCCGACAGCGTCTGGTCGGTGCCGATCGAGGCGATCCCGAAATCGCCGAGGCGGAGTACCCGGTCGGTGCCGAGCAGCATGTTGGCGGGCTTCACGTCGCGGTGCACCACGCCCCGGCCGTGGGCGTAGTCGAGCGCCGCTCCCGCCTCGTCGAGCCAGCGCAGCGCCTCCGGACGGGCGAACGCTCCGAGCCGCAGCGCATCAGCGACGGTGCCGCCGGCCAGGTGCTCCATGACGATGTACGGACGGTCCGCACAGGTGCCGACGTCGTAGATCGTCACCACGTTCGGGTGGCCCGACAGCCGCGCCGCGGCACGCGCCTCGCGCATGAAGCGGCGCGCCGCCGACGGGTCGCCGATGAACGCCTCCGCCAGCAGCTTGATGGCCACGCTGCGGCCGAGCGCCACGTCCGCGGCGCACCACACCGTCCCCATCCCGCCGTTGGCGATCAACCGGACGGCCGTGTAGCGCTCTGGGAGAACGGGAGCGGGGCGGGGATCTGCCCCCTCATGGCGGCCAGTGGGCATCCCGCGTGGTATACCCGCTCGCGACCCCGAGTATCCAGCGATTCACGAGACCGTCACGCCTCGGCGCGCTGCACCGGAACGCGTGCGCGCCAGACCCGATGTCTATACTCGCCCCGCGATGTCAAAGGTCTGCCACATCTGTGCCAAGGGACCGTCCTTCGGCAATAGCCGCAGCCACTCGATGGTTGCTACCAAGCGGCGTTTCGATCCCAACCTCCAGCGGGTGCGGATCGACGACGCGGGTACGCCTCGACGCGTGTACGTGTGCACGCGGTGCCTGAAGGCGGGGAAGGTCACCAAGGCGCGCTAGCGCTCGCCGCAGCGCCGCCCCGCAGTGTCTGATCCCAGCATCGTCCGTTTCCGCACGATCGTCGAGGCCGGTCTACGCGCCCTCGACGCCCGCCGCGACGAGGTCAACGACCTGAACGTGTTCCCCGTCGCCGACGGGGACACCGGCGACAACATGGTGCTCACCCTCCGGGCCGTGCTGCAGGAGCTCGATCGGCTCACGGCCGCGTCCGAGGAGCGCACGATCGACGACATCGGGCGCGACGAGATCGTCGCCTCGGTCGCCCGGGCCGCGCTGCTGGGGGCCCGCGGCAACTCGGGCGTGATCCTCTCGCAGCTGATCCGTGGCGCCGCCGAGGAGCTGGCCAGCCGTCCCGGCGAGCTCGTCGATCCGGTGCTGATCAGCGCGGCCCTGGCCCGCGCCGCCGACCAGGCCTACGGCTCGGTGCGGGAGCCCGCCGAGGGCACGATCCTCACCGTCGTGCGCGAGATGGCGGCACAGGTCGCCTCCGATCTCGCCCACGAGAAGGACGCGCGGCTCGGGCCCGACGCCACCGACGACGAGCAGGACGCGACGATCGCCGCGGTGATGGAGAGCGCGCTCGCCGCCGGCCAGGATTCCGTCAAGCGCGGGCCCGACATGCTGCCGATCCTCCGGGAGGCCGGCGTCGTCGACGCCGGGGGCTACGCCCTCACCGTGCTGCTCGCCGGGATCGTCGGCGCGCTGCGCGGCTCCGAGCCGCCGCCGCTGGAGCACCACGAGGCCGCTCGCGTCACCCACCCTCAGCACGCCTCCTCGACCTACCGTTACTGCACGAACTTCGCCGTCACCGGCGAGGCGCTCGATCGCTCGACGTTCCTGCACGCGCTGGAGCGGCTCGGCGACTCGGTGCTGGTGGTCGGCGACCGCACCACGCTGAAGATCCACGTCCACACCGATGACCCCGACGCCGCCACCGGCCTGTTCGAGGGGGTCGCGACGATCTCGCATCTCGACGTCGCCGACATGCACGCCCAGGTCCGCGAGCGCGCCGCCCGGCTCAGCGCGGCAGGTCGGGCCGGGTCCAGCGCCGTGTGCGGGGCGCTGGCGGTGATCACGGGCGACGGGATACGGGCGCTGTTCGAGGGGCTCGGCGTGAACGTGCTCGACGGCGGCCCGACGCTGAACCCCTCCACCTATGACCTGCTCGCCGCGATCCACGCGATCCACGCGGAACAGGTCGTCGTGCTGCCGAACAGCTCGAACGTGATCATGGCCGCCGAACGCGCGGCCGAGCTGTCCGAACGCACCGTCTACGTCGTCCCCTCGCGCTCCCAGCAGGCCGGGCTGGCCGCTGCCGTCAGCCTCGACCCGTCGCGCGGGGCGGCGGAGAATGCCTCGGCGATGGTGCAGGCGATCGAGCGGGTGCGCACCGGCGCCGTCGCGCCGGCCGCCCGCAACGATGCCCGGGGCCGCTTCCACGCCGGCGATGCCGTCGGCTTCCTCGACGAGGAGATCATCGCCTGGGGTGATCCGGGCGCGACCCTGCACCAGGTGATCGACGGCCTCGCCGCGGACGCCGAGCTGCTGACCGTGATCAGCGGGGCCGAGCCGCCGCTCGACGACGAGGCGGTCAGCGCGCTGGTCGACGGCAAGGTGGAGCTCGAGCTCTCGCGCGGCGGGCAGAGCAGCTACTGGTACCTGCTGTCCGCCGAATAGCGAGGCATCATGGGTCGATGCCGCCGACAGAGTTCGCCAGCGCTGATGCGCTGGACGACGACTCGCTGCGCCGCGCGCCGGTCCGCTACCCGCGCCCGTCGCGCCTGACCGAGCCCCTGACGCTGGAAGGCGCCCGGACGCAGAAGGCGGCCGAGGTGCTCGGGCTGCACACGGTCGGCGACCTGCTGGTGCATCTCCCGCGCGACCGGCGCGAGGCGCGGGCGGTGGCGGAGCTCGTGCCCGACGAGAACGCGACGATCGTCGCCGAGGTGCGGGCGATCGCCTCGCGCTCGGTCCACCGGCGCGGCATGCGCCCGATCGTCGAGGCGACGGTCGGCGACGACACCGGGACGGTGAAGGTGGCGTTCTTCAACCAGCCGTGGCTCGTCGGCAGGTACCCGCCGGGGACGCGGCTCGTGCTCCACGGCAAGCTCAGCCCGCGCCGCGGCAGCTTCAACGTGCAGGCGCACGCCCGCACCGCACTGGCGACGGCCGGGTTGGACGGCGTCGCGCATTATCCGGCCACCGAGGGGATCTCCTCGACGCAGATCATGGCCCTCGTCGCCGAGCATGCGGACGCGCTGGCGGACGTGATCGAGCCGCTGCCGGCGCGGCTGCGGGTCCGGGAGCGGCTGCTCGACCGCGTCGCCGCCCTGCGCGCCGCCCACTTCCCGGGGTCGGAGTCCGACCCCGAGGACGGTCGCCACCGGCTCGCCTTCGATGAGCTCCTGGCCACCCAGCTGGCGCTCCTGCGCCGCCGCCGCTCGCGCCGGCAGGGGAGCACGGCGCCCGTGCTCGACGGGCCGCGCGAGCTGACGGCGCGGTGGCTCACCGAGCTGGTGCCGTTCCCGCTGACCGGCGACCAGCGGCGGGCGCTCGACGAGATCGATGCCGACCTGGCGCGCGAGCGCCCGATGCAGCGCCTGCTGATGGGCGAGGTTGGCTCGGGCAAGACCGTCGTCGCCCTGTACGCGATGCTGCGGGCGGTCGAGCACGACATGCAGGCGGCGCTGATGGCGCCGACCGAGACGCTGGCCGAGCAGCACTTCGCGACCATTCAGGCGCTGCTCGGCGACGAGCCGATGCGCGTCGGGCTGCTCACCGGCTCGACCCCGGCGGGCCGCCGCGCCGAGCTGCTGGCGCGGCTGCAGACGGGCGAGCTGTCGCTGATCGTCGGCACGCACGCGCTGATCGAGGAGACCGTGGTGTTCGCGCGGCTCGGTGTCGCCGTGGTCGACGAGCAGCATCGCTTCGGGGTCCGCCAGCGGGCCGCGCTGGATGCCAAGGGCGGGGCACACGGCCCGGATGGCCGGGTCGACGAGAGCCCGCACGTGCTGCACATGACCGCCACCCCGATCCCGCGCACGCTGGCCTTGTCCAACTACGGCGACCTCGACTTCACCGTGCTGCGCGAGCTTCCCCGGGGGCGCCAGCCGATTCAGACGTTCGTCTGCTCCACCGAGCGCGAACGCGAGCGGGCGTACGACCGCGTGCGCGAGGAGCTCCGCGCCGGACGCCAGGCGTTCGTCGTCTGCCCGCTGGTCGAGGAGTCCGATGCGCTGCAGGCCAGGGCCGCCACCGCCGAGTTCGAGCGGCTGCGCACCGGGGAGTTGCGGGACTTCCGGGTCGTGTTGATGCACGGCCAGATGCGCACGGCGGCCAAGCAGGAGGCGATGGCGTCGTTCGTGCAGGGCGCCGCCGACGTGCTCGTGGCCACGACCGTGATCGAGGTCGGGATCGACGTCCCCAACGCCACGGTGATGCTCGTCGAGGACGCCGACCGCTATGGCATCTCGCAGCTGCACCAGCTCCGGGGGCGGATCGGGCGCGGCCGGCACGCCTCCCTGTGCCTGCTGTTCGGGGCCAAGGGGTCGGTCCGGTTGGGAGCGCTGGCGAGCAATTCGGACGGGTTCGCGCTCGCCGAGGTCGATCTGCGGTTGCGGGGGGAGGGGGAGCTCGTCGGCGTGCGGCAATCCGGCGTCGCCCAGTACCGCTTTGCCGAGCTGCCGCGCGACGCCGAGCTGCTGGAGCGCGCGCGCCTGCGGGCCGAGGAGATCGCCGACGGTGACCCGCGGTTGGAGACGGCGGAGTACGCGCTTCTGGCCGAGGCGTTGGAGCGGGCCTACGGGCCAGAGGCCGCCGCCCCGATCCGAGCATGAGGGTGATCGCCGGCGCGTTCCGCGGCGCCACGCTGCATGCCCCGCGCGGGCGGGAGACTCGGCCGACGTCCGATCGCGTCCGCGAGGCCCTGTTCTCGATCCTCGGCTCAGTGCAGGGCGCCCGGGTGCTCGACCTGTTCGCCGGCTCGGGCGCGCTGGCCTTCGAGGCGCTCTCGCGCGGGGCCGCCGAGGCGACGCTGATCGACACCTCGGCCGCGGCGATCGCGGCGATCAGACGCAACGCCACGGCGCTCGGCGTCGAGGCTGAGGTGCGCAAGATCCCGGCCACATCCTTCCTGCGGCAGGCACGCGATCGCTCCCGTCAATACGATCTGGTGTTCCTCGACCCCCCATACCGACATGCGAGCACGCTCGGCTCCCAGTTAGCGACCGCGCTGGAGGCCGTCCTGGCCCCCGAGGCACGGGTGGTGGCCGAGAGCGATCGCAGAGACCCCTTGAACCTCTCCCTCCCGCTGATCACCGACCGGCACTACGGCGACACCCTGATCTCGATCCATGGCAGCTCGTAACCACATCGCCATCTGTCCCGGCACGTACGACCCCGTCACGTACGGCCATCTCGACGTGATCTCGCGCAGCGCGGCGATGTTCGACGAGGTGATCGTGGGGATCGCCAACATCCCCTTCCGCAAGTCCAACACGATGTTCACCGCCGCCGAACGGACCGGGTTCATCGAGAACGCCACCCGCGATCTCCCCAACGTCGTCGTCGAGCCGTTCAGCATCCTCGTCGTCGAGTTCGCCCGCCAGCGCGGCGCCCGGGCGATCGTGAAGGGGCTGCGCGCCATCTCCGACTTCGAGTACGAGCTGGAGATGAACCAGCTGAATCGGACCCAGGCCCCCGACGTGGAGTCCGTTTACCTGATGTCCTCGCCCGAGTACAGTTTTATTTCCTCCAGCGGCGTGAAGGAGCTCGCCACCTTTGGCGGCTCGATCGACAAGCTGGTCCCCGGTGAAGTCGCTGCCGCCTTGCAGGAACGGCTCGCCCGCTGACGAAACAGAGGTTCGCGATGGACGTCTTGGTACTGATCGACAAGCTGGACGATCTCGTCCACAACGCCAAGCCGATGCCGCTGACCGATCAGGTCCGCGTCGACAAGGAAGAGATCTACGACATCCTCGACCAGATGCGCGCCACGATCCCTGAGGAGATCAAGCAGGCGCGCTGGATCGTCAAGGAGCGTCAGGAGATGCTGGCCGAGGCAAAGCGCGAGGCCGAGCGGATCGTGAAGGAGGCGCGCGAGCGCCAGGAGCGGCTGATCTCCGAGGAGGAGATCACCAAGCAAGCCGAGCGCGGCGCTGAGGACATCATCGAGGACGCCCGCGCCCGCGAGCGCGAGATCCGGCTCGGCGCCGAGGATTACGCCGATGAGATCCTGAACACGCTCGAAGTCAACCTGTCGAAGTTCATCGCCGCCGTCCAGCGCGGCCGCGATCGCCTGGCCGGCAAGGACGAGCCGGCCGAAGTCGGTTAGACGGTCCGCAGATCCACCCGTCCCGTGCGGGCGCGCGGATGTGGTTCGGACTGCTCTAAGGGTTCCGCGAGCACGGGACGGATGGACCCGGCGGCCCGTCCGCTCAGCGTATGTCGAAGGTCGTCAGGCCCTCGTGAGACTCGTCATGGACCTCGACGCTCACCACGTGGGCGCGCGGTGGGCCGTGGTGGCACCACGCGATCATCGCCTCGACGGCGTCCTGAGGGCCCTCGAACACCGCCTCGACCGTCCCGTCGCTGCAATTTCTCGCCCAGCCGGTGACGGCGAGGCGTTCGGCCTCCCGGCGCATCGAATCCCTGAAGAACACGCCCTGAACGCGGCCGTGGACGACGACGTGCCGTCTCATCATCGCCGTGATTTTGCCCGGTGAGCAGCGGTTCTGTCCGACCGGCGCGCTTCAGTGAAGGACATGGAAGCGATCTGGTTGCTCATCGGGCTCGCCGCCGGGGCGATATTGGCCCTGCTGGCGCTGCGGCCCCGCCTGCGCGCGGTCACCGCCGAAGTCGAGTACGAGCGCCGGCTCGGCGCGGAGCGCCTGGCCAGCCAGGCGCAGATGTCCGACGCCTTCAAGGCGCTCAGCACCGACGCGCTGCAGGCCAGCGTCGGGCAGCTCGCCGAGCTGGCGAAGTCCCAGCTGCAGACGGCCCAGGCGCAGGCCAAGGGCGACCTCGACGCCCGCCGGCGGGCCGTCGAGCAGCTGGTGGCGCCGCTGGCGGACCAGCTCGGGCGGGTCGACACGCAGCTCCAGGCGCTCCAGCGAGAGCGCAGCGCCTCACAGGGCCAGCTGAGCGCCCAGCTGCGACAGCTGACCGAGACGAACGAGCGGCTGCGCAACGAGACCGGCGCGCTCGTCACCGCGCTGCGCAAACCGAACACCCGCGGGCAGTGGGGCCAGATGCAGCTGCGCAAGGTGGTGGAGCTGGCCGGGATGGTGCGCCACTGCGACTTCACCGAGCAGGTCTCGATCGCCGGCGAGGAGTCGATGCTCCGCCCCGACCTGATCGTGAACCTGCCCGGCGGCAAGCACGTCGTCGTCGACGCCAAGGCGCCGCTGCAGGGCGTGCTCGACGCCTACGAGGCCCGCGACGAGGCCGAGCGCGAGGCACACCTCGTCGCCCACGCGCGGCTCCTGCGCAAGCACTGCAAGGCGCTGGCCGACAAGGCCTACTGGACCGGGCTCCCGACGGCGCCCGACTTCGTCGTGATGTTCCTGCCGGGGGAGCATCTCTACGGCGCTGCGCTGGAGGTCGACCCGACGCTGATCGAGGACGCGATGGCCCGGCGCGTGCTGATCGCCACGCCGACGACGCTCGTCGCGATGCTCCAGGCGGTCGCCTACGGCTGGCAGCAGGAGCGGGTGGCTGAATCCGCTCAGGCCGTGGCTGAGACCGGGCGTGAGCTGCACGCCCGGCTGGTGAAGCTCTCGACGCTGCTGGCCAAGCTCGGCCGCCGCCTCACCGGAGCGGTCGAGACGTACAACGAGACGATCGGCTCCTACGAGTCACGGGTGCTGCCCGGGGCGCGGCGATTCGCCGAGCACGGCGCGGTTTCCGAAGGCCGCGAGCTGCCGCCGCTCACGCAGGTGTCGATCAGCCCGCGGTCGGTCGCCGCCGTCGGCGAGGACGGCGATCAGGGTGACGCGGGCGAACCCGTCGAGGAGATCACGGCGCGGCGTCTGCGCGCGGCGGAGTAGCCGCACGCTCGTCAAACCAGCGCTGGAGGTCCTCGCGCTGGTGCTCCAGCGGTTCGGCCGACGGCTTCGCCCGCTTCACCCAGGCAAGCGCCTGCTCGGGGTCAAGCCCTTCGCGCGCGGCCACGACGGCGGCCCCGACCGTCGCCGAGCGCTGCCATCCGGCGCGGCAGTGGACGTAGGCCACCTGGCCCCCGTCGAGCCACCCGTCGATCGTGGTGACCGCCCGCTCCAGCCGGTCGGCCGGCAGGCCCCCGAAGTCGGTGAGGGAGATCCGCTGCTCCTCGATCCCCGCCTCGGCCAGTGCCGTCTCGACGGCCGGCCGCTGGCCGGACGCGTACTCGTCGTCTTCGCACAGGTTCAGGACCCGCTGAACGCCCATCATCTGCAACATCCCGACATCGGAGACGTCGAGCGGGTACGCCCCGATCAGCAGGCCGTCGAGGATCTCCCCGAAGCCGTAGGCGCGAAACCAGGATGACATACGCAGATGATGGCCGCGATCGTCGCCAGGCGCGTTTCCGGCTGGATTAAGCTGAGTGGAGCGATGACCGTCCATGTCGACATTCTTGATCTCGCCAGCCTGCACCTGAGCTCCGGGGAGGGACGGCGCCTGACGCTCGGCCTCTCGCTCGACGCGCTGGAGCTCGGCGGTGAGCGCTACCTCGTGCGTCCAGCGGTGATCGAGTCCCGGCTCGACGTCGCGCGGACGACCGGCTCGGGCTACGCCCTGCGTCTGCGCTTCGATGCCGCGCTGGACGGGCCGTGCATGCGCTGCCTGGAGCCGGCCGCGCCGTCGTTCGGCGTCGACGCCCGCGAGATCTCCCAACCGGTGGGTGGGGAGGAGCTCGACTCACCGTACGTCGAGGGCGGCGTGCTCGCGCTGCGAGACTGGGCCCGTGATGCGCTGGTGCTGGCGCTGCCCCCGGCGCTTCTGTGCCGTCCCGATTGCGCCGGATTGTGTCCCGTGTGCGGGATCGACCTGAACGCCGCGGGTCCCGATCACCACCACGAGTCCGAGCCGGATCCCCGGTGGGCGAAGCTTGCCGAGCTGCGGTTCGATCAGAATTGACGGCTCCTGCTACCTTCTTGCACCGATGGCCGTTCCAAAGCAGAAGCAGTCGCACGCCCGCACGACGCAGCGCCGGTCGACCCACAAGGTGAAGTCGCCGACCTACAACGCGTGCCCGCAGTGCCACAGCCCCCGGTTGCCCCACCGCGTCTGCGGTGTCTGCGGCACCTACAAGGGGGTTGAGGTGCTCGCTACCGAAACCCACGACCACGACCACTGACCCCCGCGCCCATGGTGACGGTCGCCGTCGACGCGAACGGGGCAGACCTCGGCCCGCGTGAAGTTGCCGCGGGCGCCGAGCAGGCTGCCGCGCGTGGAACCAAGGTGTTGCTGTTCGGCCCGGCCGCCACAATCGGGACGATGCCCGACGGCGTCGAGGTGATCGACGCCCCGGTCTCCATCGCCAAGGCGCCTGATCCGGGCGTCGCCGTGCGCTCGACGCCCGAGGCGTCGATCGTGCAGGCGGCCAAGGCGGTCGCCGACGGACGCGCGCAGGCGCTGGTGTCCGGCGGCTCGACCGGCTCGGCGCTGATCGCCGCCTTCACCTACATCAAGCGCAGCCGCGGCATCCACCGCCCGGCGCTGGCGCTGCCGATGCCCGTGCCCGGCAAGCCCCCGGTGCTGCTGCTCGATGTCGGCTTCAACGCGACCTGCCGGCCCGAGCACCTCGTCCAGTTCGCCCACATGGGCTCGGCCTTCTCCCGCGCGGTGCTCGGCGTCGAGCGCCCGCGTGTCGCGTTGATGTCCAACGGCACCGAGGCGATCAAGGGCACGCCCGAGCTCGTCGAGGTGCACGACTCGCTGGCCGGCATCGGCGGCACCGGCCTGAACTTCATCGGCAACATCGAGGGCACACAGGTGATGGAGAGCATCGCCGACGTCGTCGTGATGGACGGTTTCGTCGGCAACGTCACCCTGAAGCTGATCGAGGGCGTCTCGAGCCGCACGCTCCGCGCCATCCGCGACGCCGCGATGAGCTCCACCCGCGCCAAGCTCGGCGGCTGGCTGCTGTCGCCCGCGGTCCGCCGGCTGCGCGCCGAGATCGACCCCGAGGGCCCCGGCGGCGCCTACATGCTGGGTCTGCGACAGCTCGGGGTGGTCGCGCACGGCCGCTTCACGCGCAACGGCTTCGCGCGCGCGATCGAGGTCGCGGCCCGCGGCGTCGACGAGGATGTGGTCGCCAAGACGCGCGCCGCGCTGGAGCAGGCCGACGCGCTGCGCCCGCCGGTGGAGATCGAACCGTGACGCGTGCGTCCGACCCTGCGGTTACGGTGACGCTCCCATGAATCGTGAGCAGATCTTCGCGGTGGTCCGCGTCCATCTCGCCGACGAGCTCGAGGTCGACGCGGACGCGATCAAGGAGACGACCCGCTTCCGTGAGGATCTCGAGGCCGACTCGCTTGACCTCTACACGCTGGTCCAGGAACTCGAGGACAACTACGGCGTGCGGATCTCCGACGAGGACGCGGCGAAGCTCCTGACCGTCGGGCAGGCGGTGGAGTTCGTGTTCGCGCATGGCGGTGCAGCCACCGCGAGCCAAGGCCTCGACCCTGAGTGAGCCAGACGAGCACGCCGGACGAGCTCGCCTCCGTCACCAAGCTACGGGGGCTGCTCCAGGAGCTCTCAGCGGAGGAGCTGACCCCTGTCTTCACGCATTCGTCGTGGACGGCGCGGCGCTCCCAGTCCTACGAGCGTCTCGCCTTCCTGGGCGACAGCGTGCTGGCGCTGGCGGTCACCACGCACCTGTTCCCGCGGCTGGAGGCCGACCGCTTCGGCGCCGGGCGGCTCACCAAGATCCGCGCGCAGGCCGTGTCCGGGCGCTCGTGCCGCATCGTCGCCGAGCGGCTGGGGGTGCCCGAGCAGCTGATCGCCTCCGCCCCCGACGGGTTCGCCGCGGCGGCGGTCAACCTCGTCACGACCGAGCGCGTCCTGGCCTCGGTGATCGAAGCCGTGATCGGCGCGTGCTACCTGCGCTTCGGCTACGAGCGCACGGCCGAGGCGGTCGTCGAGGCCTTCACCCCCGAGATCGACGGTGCGCTCATGCACTCGGTGGACTTCAAGTCGGCCCTGCAGGAGCGGCTGGCCCGGCGAGGCTCGCTCGTCAGCTACACCGTCGTTCACGAATCGGGCCCGCCGCACGAGCGAACGTTCTCGATCGTCGCCCAGATCGACGGGGTGGAGCTGGGGCGGGGAACCGGGCGCAGCAAGAAGGACGCCGAGCAGGAGGCCGCGCAAGCGGCCTTGGAAAGGCTGTGACATGTATCTGAAGTCCGTCACCCTGAAGGGCTTCAAGTCCTTCCCGGACCGCACGCGGCTGGAGTTCGGGCCGGGCGTCAGTGTGGTTGTCGGGCCGAACGGCTCGGGGAAGTCGAACGTCACCGACGCGGTCCTGTGGGCGCTCGGCGAGCAGTCGCCGGTGGCCGTCCGCGGACAGTCGATGCAGGATGTGATCTTCGGTGGGGCGCCGGGACGCCAGGCGGCGAAGAGCGCCGAGGTGGAGCTCGTGCTCGACGACAGCGAGGGCGTCCTCGGCCTCGGCACCCCCGAGATCTCGATCGTCCGCCGGCTCGATCGCAGCGGCGAGGGCGAGTACCGACTCGCCGGCGCGCGTTGCCGGCTGGTCGACGTGATCGAGCTGTTGTCGGACACCGGCCTCGGCAAGGAGATGCACTCGGTGATCTCCCAAGGTCGGGTCGAGGCGATCGTCACCTCCAAGCCCCGCGACCGCCGTCTCCTGATCGAGGAGGCCGCCGGGCTCGGCAAGCACCGCAAGCGCCGCCGCCGCGCCACGCTGAAGTTGGAGCGCACGCAGGACAATCTCGACCGGGCGCTCGACGTCGAGCGCGAGGCGCGGCTGCGCCTGCGGCCGCTCAAGCGCCAGGCGGAGGCGGCGGAGCTGCACGCCCGGCTGGAGCGCCAATCGCTGGAGGTGCGCTGGGATCTCGCCCGCGACGACGTGCGGGCCCGGCGTGCGGAGCTGGCGCTCGCCCAGGCCGACGCCGCGCGCGCGCGCCAGCAGCGCGCTGCCGTCGAGGCCGAGCTGCAGACGGTCGGCCAGCGTCGCGAGGCGGCCGAGGAGGCGCTGCAGTCGCGCAGCGCCCAGCGCGAGGAGCTCTCGCGCCGGAGCTTTACTGCCCAGTCGGCCGCCGAGCGGATCGGCTACCGGGCCGAGGCCGTGCGCACAACGGCCCGCAGCCTGGACGGGCGCATCGCAAGCAACGGCGAGCGCCTGGTCGCGCTGCGTCGCGAGCACGAGGCGGCGCCGCTCGATCCGGCCGCGCGCGGCCACGTCGACGCGCTGCAGACCGAGCTCGACGCGCTGGAGCGCGACCGCGACGCAGAGCTCGCCCGCCAGCTCTCCGAGCTGGAAGGCTCCCGCGAGACGCTCGCGGGGACGGTGGAAGCGCTGAGCGAGCGCGTCTCGCAGACTCAGGAGGTCCGCGCCGCCGGCGACGCCGGACTGGAGAGCGCCCGCCAGGGCGTCCGCGAGGCCGAACGGGCCGTTGAGGCCGCGCGTCGCGAGGCGGCGCGGATCGGCGGCGAGCTGGCGGCCGTGAACCAGTTCCTGCGCAGCCAGCACACCGCCCCCGAGGGTGCGACCTCGCTCGCCGACGAGCTGAACGTCGACCCCGGGTTCGAGCTCGCCGTCGCCGCCGTGCTCGACGGTCGGCTCGGGGCGGCGCTCGTCTCCGCTCACCACGCCGCCGCGACGCTGCTTGACCGGGCCGGTGAGGTGGGCGGCCGCGCGCTCGTCTGGGCCGGTGGCGAGGGCGAGCCGGCCGCGTCCGCAGCGCCCGAGGTCCCGCCGGGCCCGGGTGCCAGGCGTCTGGTCGATCACGTCCGCGGCAGCGGGCCCGCGCTGGCGTTGGCCCGGCTCCTCCTCCGTGATGTGTGGGTGGTGGAGTCGGTCGAGGCGCTCGCCGCCGGCTTCGCCGGCACGGCGGTGACGCGCTCGGGCCGCGTGTGGGCGGCCGGCGCGTTCGAGCTGCGCCAGGCGCCCGCCGTCGGCGAGGAGCAGGTGCTGGCCGAGCGCAACCGCCGCGAGGGGCTGATCGCCGACAGCGAGCGGGCCGCGCAAGCCGAGCACGCCGCCCGCGGCGCGCTGGAGCGGGCGCTGGCCGAGGTCGCCCGCGTCGACGTCGAGCGCGAGCGGACAATCGCCGCGCACCGGACGGCGGTGCGCGAGCGCGATGAGGCGGCCGAGGAGGAGCGCCGGCTGGCCGCGACGATCGACCGCCGTCGCCGCGCCCCCGACGAGGGCCTGCCGGGCGCCGAGCGGCGCGCCCAGCTGCGCGCCGAGATCGCCGCCGAGAGCGCCGCCCTGGCCCGGGTCGAGCGCGAGTACGGCGAGCGCGAGGCAACCATCATCCGGATGCAGGCGATGCTGGCGCGCGACCGCGACCTGGTCCCGCTGTTCGGGGCCGTGGCCGAGTCGATCGTGCTGGCGGGCGAGGCCGTGACGGCGCAGCGTGCCCTGTTCGAGGCGGCGCTCGCCGCCGATCGCGAGGCCGGCGAGCACGTGGCCGGCGAGCTGCGCGCCTGCGCCCAGCAGGAGGCCGCGCTCCACACGCGCCTGCACGCCGAGAACGAGCGGCTGACCGGCCTGGAGGTCCGGGCCAGCCGCAGTTCCGACCAGGCCACCGAAGCCGAGCGCGAGCTCGCCACGCTGGCCGAGCGGCTGGAGCTGGAGGCGGCACCGGCCGAGCAGCCGCTCCCCGACGAGGAGCGCGCCGACCTCGTCGCGCGGCTGGAGCGGCTGACCAGGCGCCGGGAGCAGCTCGGGCCGGTCAACCCGCTGGCCCAGGACGAGTACGCCGAGGCGCTCGCCCACGTCGAGGAGCTGGAGCGCCAGCGCGCCGACCTGGAGACGGCGCTGCGCGAGCTGGAGCAGCTGATCAAGGACACCGACCGGGAGATCCGCGAGACGTTCGAGCGCACCTTCACCGCGGCGGCGGCGAATTTCGAGGAGCTCGCCGAGCGCTTGTTCCCCGGCGGTCACGGGCGCCTGCGGCTCGTGACGGAGAGAGACGGCCCGGCGCGGGTGCTCGGGGGGTCGGGCGGCGCCGAGGCGCCCGACGGCGACGACGCGGAGATCGCGGCGAGCGACGACGATGAGGCTCCCGAGGACCTGCTCGGCGTCGAGATCGAGATCACCCCGGCGGGCAAGGCGATGAAGCGGCTGTCGCTGCTGTCCGGCGGCGAGAAGTCGATGACCGCGCTCGCCTTCCTGTTCTCCGTGTTCCTGGCCAAGCCGTGCCCGTTCTACATCCTCGACGAGGTCGAGGCCGCGCTCGACGACCTGAACATCGACCGTTTCCTGGAGCTGCTCGACACCTACTCCGAGCGCGCCCAGTTCATCGTCGTGACCCACCAGAAGCGCACGATGGAGGCGGCCGACACGCTGTACGGCGTGTCGATGGGCGGCGACGGGATCTCGAAGGTGATCTCGCAGCGCATGCCGCCCCGGGAGGGTGCCCCCGAGCCGCATCAGGCCGTGGCATAGGCAACCGCTACAGTCGCGCATCGGTGTCGCGCGAATGGTCGGACCTGTTCATCGTCGATAACGCGCCGGTCTCGCCCGAGGAGGCCGAGCCGGCCGAAGAACGCCGCGTCGGGCGGTTCCGCCGCCTGCGCGAGAACCTCCGTAAGACCCGCCAGGCGCTGACCTCCGAGATCCAGGCGACGCTGTTCGAGGATCTGAACGACGAGACCTGGGAGCGGCTGGAGGAGGCGCTGATCTATGCCGATGTCGGCGCGCGCACGACGGCGCAGGTCGTCTCCCAGCTGGAGCAGGAGGCGACCAGCGGCGAGATCAGCGGCGGGGAGGCGCTGAGCGAGCGTCTCACCCAGCTGCTGGCGAACATCGCCAAGACCGGCGATGACCGCATCGATCTGAGCGCGAAGCCGACGGTGGTGCTGATGGCCGGCGTGAACGGCACCGGCAAGACGACGACCAGCGGCAAGCTCGCCTGGCACCTGAGCAAGGAGCTCGGTCAGACGGTGGTGCTGGCGGCGGCCGACACGTTCCGGGCGGCCGCGGTCGAGCAGCTGGAGCTGTGGGCCGAGCGTGCCGGCGCGTCGTTCGTGCGCGGCCCCGAAGGCGCCGACCCCGGGTCGGTGGCCTACGACGCGCTGCTGACCGCCGCCCGCGACGGCGCCGACGTCGTGATCGTCGACACCGCGGGGCGGCTCCACACCCAGGACGACCTGATGGGCGAGCTGGCCAAGATCCGCCGCGTGATCGCCAAGCAGATCCCGGAGGCGCCCCACGAGACGCTGCTCACCGTCGACGCCACCACCGGGCAGAACGGGCTGCGCCAGGCCCAGCTGTTCTCCGAGGCGATCGAGGTCTCGGGGCTCGTGCTGACGAAGCTCGACGGGACCGCCAAGGGCGGGATCGCCCTCGCCATCGCCGGCGAGCTCGGCATCCCGGTGAAGCTGATCGGCACGGGCGAGAAGCTCGAAGACCTGCGGCCGTTTGACGCCTCGGAGTTCGCTCGGGCCTTGATCAGCTGAGCGGACCGCTGGGCGATAGTGATCGGTACCCGAGAACAATCGCCGGCTTACGGCACGTCGCAGTCGACGTCGGCGGGGGTCTGTGCGCCCGCGGTGACCTTGACCGGGGCGAACGTCGAGCAGCCGTTGGCTTTCAGCACGTACGAGCCCGCGGGCACGACGAGGGTGTACGAATGGCCACCGGCGACGGTCTGCGTCGCCGCTATGGCACCGGTGGTCGCGTTCGCGGCGGTGACCGTGTACGTCTGCCCGACGCACTCGTCCAGCCCGGGGGCGGGCCCGCCGATGATGTAGGCGCCGCCGGTGATCCAGCCGTCGCCCACGGCGATGTTCACCGCCGGTGGGACCGGTGTGGCGCAGGTGACCACGGCCGGGCCGACGAGCGTCTGGACCGGGATCGTGGCCGCGGCGACGCGGCCGCGCACGAGCACCACGAGGCGCAGAGACAAGGGCCGGAAGGCGTCGGCCTTCGGGACCGACCAGTGGAGCATGAAGCGCCCGCCGCCCCGCCCGAGGGCCTGCTGGGCCAGGATGACCCAGCGGCCGATCGTCTTGCCCTCGATCGCCGCCGTGCTGCGAGTCGTCGCCCGGACGCGTCCTGAGATCCGTACGAGATCGCCGACCCGGGATGCGGTGAGGGTAAAACCAGGATTGATCTGAAGATGAACGCCCGGCTCGGGTGGCGTCGTCGCGCGCGTGCCCGCCTGCGCCAGGGTCGCGGCCCCGCCGGCCCCGCCGGCCCCGCCGGCCCCGCCGGCGCCGATGGCCAGCGCGAGCGTGGCGACGGTCAGACGGCGGCCGATCATGCCCCGAGTATCGCTCGGATGCGGCGAGAGCGACGCCGTGAGGGCGATAAGCTCGGCCGGAATGTTTGATTCGCTCGCCGAGAAGCTCCAGGCCACGCTGGCCGACGTCCGGGGGCGGGGCACGCTGACCGAGGCGGACATCAACGCAGCGATGCGGGAGATTCGTCTGGCCCTGCTCGAGGCCGACGTGAACTTCAAGGTCGTCAAGAGCTTCACGAACGACGTGAAGGAGCAGGCGCTCGGCGCCGACCTGGTCGGGAAGCTGAACCCCGGCCAGCAGGTGGTGAAGATCGTCTCGGACGAGCTCACCGCGCTGATGGGCGGGGACTCGGAGGAGCTGCGCTTCTCGCCGCGGCCGCCGACCGTGATCGTGATGGCCGGCCTGCAGGGCGCCGGCAAGACGACGGTGACCGGCAAGCTGGCCCGCTATCTGCGCGAGCAGCACGGCTCTGCGGTCGCCGTCGCCGCCTGCGACGTGTACCGCCCGGCCGCCGTCGAGCAGCTGATCAAGGTCGGCGCTCAGGCCGGCGTCGACGTGTACGAGCAGGGCACCGACCGCGACCCGGTGAAGATCGCGGCCTGGGCCCGCGATCGCGCCCAGTCCGAGGGCAAGGACGTGCTGATCATCGACACCAGCGGCCGGCTCCACGTCGACGAGGAGCTGATGAAGGAGCTGGCCGACATCAAGAAGGCGACGAAGCCCGACGACGTGCTGCTCGTTGTCGACGCGATGACCGGTCAGGACGCCGTGGCCGTCGCCGAGCAGTTCGGTGCCGTCGTCGACTTCGACGGCGTGATCATGACCAAGCTCGACGGCGACGCGCGTGGCGGCGCCGCCCTGTCGGTCAGGGCGGTCACCGGCAAGCCGATCATGTTCGCCTCCACCGGCGAGAAGCTCGATCAGTTCGAGCGCTTCCACCCGGACCGGATGGCCCAGCGGATCCTCGGCATGGGCGACGTTCTCAGCCTGATCGAGAAGGCCGAGTCCGCCTACGACGAGGAGCAGGCGGCGGAGCTCGAACGCAAGATCCGCAAGTCGGAGTTCGACCTGGACGACTTCCTCGACCAGATGAAGCAGATCCGCCGCATGGGTCCGCTGCAGAACCTGTTGGGGATGATTCCCGGGATGGGCAAGGAGCTCCGCGGCGTGAAGATCGACGATCGCGAGTTCGACCGCGTGCAGGCGATCATCCTGTCGATGACCCGGGAGGAGCGGCGCAACCCGAAGATCATCGACGGGCGACGACGGGTCAGGATCGCCAAGGGGTCGGGCACGAACGTGTCGGCCGTGAAGGCGCTGATCAAGCAGTTCGAGCAGATGCGCAAGGTGATGAAGCAGGTCTCGATGGGGCGCATGCCCGACCTCGGCGCCTTGATGCGGCAGAGCCGCTGAGCGCCGAACCTCCGGTAACGCTACATTTGACCGTCGCTATGGCAGTCAGACTCAGACTTACACGAATCGGCGGGCGCAAGAACCCCATCTGGCGGGTTGTCGTCGCCGACCAGCGCTCCAAGCGCGACGGCCGCGTGATCGAAACCGTCGGCCACTACAACGCGCAGACCGAGCCCTCGACGATCGTCCTCAACGAGGAGCGGATCCGCGACTGGCTCGCCCGCGGCGCGCAGCCCAGCGACACCGTGCGCAAGCTGCTCAAGACGCAGGGCATCCGCTGACCTTCAGATGAAGGAGTTGCTGGAGTACCTCGCCCGAGGGCTGGTTGACCAGCCCGATCAGGTCGAGATCTCCGAGGTCAGGGAGGACGATGGCACCGTCGTGTTGGAGCTGTCGGTGGCCCAGGACGATTACGGCAGCATCATCGGGCGGGGCGGCCGGACCGCGCAGGCGCTGCGGACCGTCGTGAAGGGCGCGGCGGTGAAGGACGGATGCCGCGTGTTCGTTGACATCGTCGACAGCTGAAGGTGGCACGGGACGGGTGGACGGGCACTTGCTGCGGGCCGGTCAGGTCGGCAGCCCGCACGGGCTCGACGGCAGCTTTCACGTAACCGACCCGGTGCCGGCGCTGCTGGCCCTCGGTGAGTCGGTTGTGGTGAGAGACGTGGCGCGTGTCATCACCCGCCGCGCTGGGCACGAACGACGCTTGATCCTGCGGATCGCCGAGTGCGAGGACCGCACCGCCGCCCAGGCGCTGCGCGGTGCCGAGCTGATGGTCCCCCGCGAGCGCGCACCGGCGCTCCAGGACGACGAATGGTGGGCCGAGGACCTGGAGGGGTGCGCCGTGCACGACGGTCAGGTCGAGGTCGGCATCGTGCGGCGCCTGCTGGCCCTGCCGTCGTGCGAGGTGCTGGCGGTGGAGCGGGCCGGCGGGGCCGGCGAGCTGCTCGTGCCGTTGGTGGCCGACGCGGTCCGCACCGTCGACGTGGCCGCACGCCGGATCGACGTCGACCTGGCCTTTCTCGGTGAGAGCTAGTGGAGATCGACGTCTTCACGCTGTTCCCCGAGGCCTTCGAGTGGTTCGAGGCCCAGCGTCACGTCCGCAACGCGCTCGGCGCGGGGCACCGACTCGGTTACGTGAACTACCGCGATTCCACGCCGCTCAGCGGTGGGCAGGTCGACGATACGCCGTTCGGTGGCGGCGCCGGGATGGTGCTGCGCGTCGACGTCGTCGACGCCGCGCTGCGCGCTCGCTACGGGCTTGATCCGGTATCCCTGCGCTCGCGCCGGCGGGTCATCGTGCTCACGCCGAGCGGCCGCGTGCTCGACGATGCGCTCGTCGACGAGCTGGTCGCCGAGCCCGCGCTGACGGTGCTGTGCGGGCGCTATGAGGGATTCGACGAGCGGGTCGTCGAGCACTTCGCCACCGACGCCGTGTCGATCGGGCGCTATGTCCTGGCCGGCGGGGAGTTGGCCGCGATGGTCGTGTGTGACGCGGTGCTGCGCAAACTGCCCGGCGCGCTCGGACACGCCGACTCGGCCTCGGAGGAGTCGTTCAGCCAGGCGCTCGACGGCGCGCCCGAGTACCCGCACTACACCCGCCCGGCCGACTACCGCGGGTGGCGAGTGCCCGAGATACTGCTCTCCGGACACCACGCGCGGATCCGAGACTGGCGCCGCGAGCAGAGCAAACGCCGCGCCGACGACGGTTCGCTACGATAGGCGGCCCGCGCGGCCGATTCCGCACTGCGCCACCACCGACTTCCTACGCCGGATCCCGGCCTCCACGTTATGAGCACCGTTATCGAAAGCCTTGAGCGCGCCCAGCTGCGCCGCGTACCGTCGTTTGACGCCGGCGACCGTCTGCGCGTTCACTTCCAAGTGATCGAGGGCCAGCGTCGCCGCACGCAGGTGTTCGAGGGCGTGGTGATCAAACGCCAGGGCCACGGCGCCCGCGAGACCTTCACCGTCCGCAAGCAGTCCTTCGGCGTCGGGGTGGAGCGAACGTTCCCGCTGCACTCGCCAAAGATCGAGCGCATCGAGGTCGCAGCCCGGGGCGACGTCCGCCGGGCGAAGCTCTACTACCTGCGCGAGCGGGTCGGCAAGCGCGCGCGTGTTCGCGAGCGCCGCAACACCGGACCCGAGGAGATCGTGGAGCGCGAGCTGCTCTACGGCCCCGAGGCCGAGGTCGACGACACGCCGAGCAACGGGGCAGCGATGGACGAGGCCCCGGTCGGCGAGGTCGCCGAGGCGGAGGCGCCGGCGGAAGCCGACGCACCCGCCGGCGACGCGTAGGTGTGACCAAGGCGAAAAAGTCGCTCGCGAGCTCCGCCATCGAGCTCGTGGTGATCGTCGTCGTCGCGGTCGGCCTGGCGATCGGCATCCAGGCCTTCATCGTGAAGCCGTACCGGATCCCGTCGAGCTCGATGGAGCCGACGCTGAAGATCAACCAGCGGATCCTCGTCGATCGGATCGGCATGCACTTCTCCTCGCCGCAGATCGGCGACATCATCGTGTTCCACCCCCCGGCCGGCTACACCGCCTGCGCTGATCCGAACGAGGGCGAGAGCGTCGCCGGAACCGCCCACGGCCGCGCCTGCGACGTGCAACAGAAGCAGGAGTCCTCCGAGACGTTCGTGAAGCGGGTCGTCGGCCTCCCCGGCGACCACCTGCAGCTCATCAACGGTCATGTGTACCGCAACGGTGTCCGGGAAAAGGACCCCTACATCGTCCAGTGCGACGGCGACCCGACGTGCTCGTTCCCCGGCACGATTATCGTGCCCAAAGGCGACTACTACATGATGGGCGATAACCGTCCCGACTCCGAGGACAGCCGCTTCTGGGGGCCGGTGCCAAAGGCGTGGCTGATCGGCAAGGCGTTCTTCACGTACTGGCCGCCTGACCGGATCGGCAGCCTCTAAGCTCGCGCCCGCCCGCATCATGGAACCAACTTCGTCCGCCAAGCCGCCTCTGAAATGGCTGAGATCGCTGCGATCGCCGAAGTCGCCGAAGTCGCCGAAAGCGCCCAAATCGGCGGTCAAGTCGATCGTCGAGCTGGTTGTCACGGTCGCCGTCGCCGTCGGGCTGGCCCTGCTGATCCAGGCCTTCATCGTGAAGCCGTACCGGATCCCGTCGGGCTCGATGATCCCGACGCTGAACATCGGCCAGCGGATCCTCGTCGATCGGCTGTCGGGCAACCCGGGCCTCGGCGACATCGTCGTCTTCCACCCGCCGGCGGGCGCCAACGCCGAGCCCTCCGCCATCTGCGGAAGCCCGATCCAAGGGATGGGCCACCCGCAGGCGTGCGACACGCCCACCGGGCAGGAGTCATCGCAAACGTTCGTGAAGCGGGTCGTCGGGCTGCCCGGCGATCACCTACAGATCATCAACGGGCACGTCTACCGCAACGGGAAGCTGGAGGAGGCGCCGTACGCGCAGCCATGCGCGGACCCATCTTTCTGCACTTTCCCGAAAACGATCGTCGTTCCGCCCGGCGACTACTTCATGATGGGCGACAATCGTGGCATCTCGGATGACAGTCGTTTCTGGGGACCCGTCCCCGGCAACTGGATCATTGGCTCGGCCTTCTTCACCTACTGGCCGCCCGACCGCATCGGCACCGTCTAGCGAGGCCGGGGCCGCCCTGGGCCTCGCTGCCTTCCCAGCGGCGGTGATCCCTCGCCCGCCGCGACGGCGGAGTGCCGCCGGGGGCAAGCCGGGCACCCGTCCGGGCCGCAAGCTGTTCGCCTTCGACCGCGCCTTCGGCGCTCGCTTCGTGGCGGGCGCCGACGAGGCCGGGCGCGGCTGCCTCGCCGGCCCGCTCGTCGCCGCCGCGGTACGCCTCGACCTGGAGCGGCTGCGCCCGGCGGACGTCCGCGCGCTCGGCACGCTGAACGACTCCAAACAGCACACGGCCGAGGGTCGGGCCGAGCTCTATCCGGTGATCTTGCGCCTGGCCAGCAAGGTGGCGATCGTCTCCCGCTGCGCTCCAGGCATCGACAGCCGCGGCCTGCACCGCACCAACCTCGCGGCGCTGCGCGACGCGCTCCTCCGGGTCGCCTGCGACGGTTGCCTCTGCCTCAGCGACGGCTTCCCGCTCGGGCCGCTCGGCTACGAGCACCGAGCCGTGCACGGCGGCGACGAGCGCAGCGCCGCGATCGCCGCCGCTTCCGTGCTGGCCAAGGAGACCCGCGATCGGTACATGCGCCGCGCCGACGCCCGCCATCCGGGTTGGGAGTTCGCCCAGCACGTCGGCTACTCGACCCCCGAGCACCGCGAGGCGATCGAGCGGATCGGCGTCTCGCCGCTGCATCGGATGTCGTTCCAGTCGGCGGCCTACCAGCAGCTGGC
>DASZLC010000044.1:0-10425 GCA_035552615.1 Solirubrobacteraceae bacterium | reverse complement strand
CCGTAGATGGCCTGCTCCCAGATGTGCACGAGCGCGTCGACGAGGCCGGGCAGCGGCGCGCCGTCCTGGATCAGGGCGCGGACGTCGCGCTCCATCTCGGCCAGCATCATCCCGACCAGCGCCTGGGCGATGGCGCCAGGGTTCAGCCCGGCGCGGACGAGCCCGTCAGCCTGGTCGCGCTCGATCCGGGCGCGGATGTGGGCGGCGCAGTCGGTTCCCCACTGGATCCACTGGGCGTGGGCGCGCGCATCGCCGCGCACCGCCTCCAGCAGCGCGAGGATCTCGCGGGCGTGGGCGCGCCACACCTCGACGATGGCGGTGATCCCGGGCTCCAGCAGCTCACGGGCGGGGGCACCGCCGCCGGTGCACCAGCTGGCGGCGGCGCCGGTCACATCGTCGAGCACGTCGGCCAGCAGCGCCGCGATCGCGGAGGCCTTGCCGGGGAAGTAGAAGTAGAACAGCGAGCGCGCGACGCCGGCGCGCTGGGTGACGTCGGCGATCTCGATCTCGTCGACCGGCCGCTCGGCGATCAGCTGGGCCAGCGCGCCCAGCAGCTCCGTTCGTCTTCTCACCCCCTGTGGTCGGCGCCGCTGTTCCCGTTCGGACGCCAGACCCCCTACCGCTGCTGCCGGCAATCAGCCTCCCTTATCGGCCACCACATGAGGATATGCGCTCGTCAACGCGCCGGGGGTTGTCGCCGTGTTCGGCCCCGGGTAGGCGTTGGCACCGTTCAGGCTCAGCGCCTGCAGCGCACCCGCGCCGAGCAGCTCCTTCAGCAGTGCCTGGGTCGCCGGGGTCAGCTTCGACGTCGCGAGCGTCTGCAGCGAGAGCACGCCGACGATCCGGGCCAGCATGCCGCTGGCGTCGTGGCCGATGCCGGCGTCGTCGAGCTCGTACAGCAGGTGGACGAGGTCCTGCGAGTACGGGGCGAGGTAGGCGATCGTCGGGCGCAGCTGGTCGACCACCCCGGCCAGCGACGGGACCACCGCGGCGGCCGCCGGGGCCGTCCCCCGCAGCGCGCCGACGAGCGCCTCGGCCTCGGGGGTGACGACGTGGAGGCGATCCAAAGCGGCAACCGTGGCCGCCCCCGCCGTCGGCAGGACCCGCAGCGCCGGGGTCAGCGCGTGCAGCGCGCCGCCGAGCTCGTCGAGGACCGGCGAGGCGTTCGTACCGACTGCCGCCAGGTGCGACGTGACGCTCTGCGCCGTCGAGAGCGTCCCCGGAAGGTCGATGAGCGTCCGGCGCAGCGCGCCGTCCTGGGCCGAGACCGCCTGCGCGGTGGCCAGGCCGCTGCGGGCCAGGGTCTGGATCTCCTGCCCGCGCTGGCCGAGCGCGGTGAACACCTGGCCGAGGTTGGCCACCAGCGAGCCGAGCTGCGTCGATTGGACCGACAGGGCCTGGGCCACCGGCCCGGCCTGCTGGACCGTCGAAGCCAGATCGTCGAGCGTCTGGTTCAGCTGCGGGCCGGTGCTCGCCAGCCCGCCGCCGAGCCCGGCCAGCAGCTTGCGCAGGCGCGCCCGGCGGGCCGGGTTGAAGGTCGAGAGGATCGTGTCGAGCTGCACGGCGTCCTGGGCCTGGGTGATCGGCAGCAGCCCGCCGTTCGGGACGGGACCGGCGTTGGCCGTCCCGGGATCGAGGTCGATGTAGTTCTCGCCGACCAGCGTCTTGGTGGCCACGCGCACCGTCGCGTTGCGGTAGATCGGGCCGTACTTCTTGCCGATCGAGATCGCCACCACCGCGCTGGCGCCGCGATTGGAGATCCCGGTGACCTTGCCGACATCGACCCCGGCCTCGCGCACGTCGGCCAGCGTGGCCATCTCGACGGCGTCGGGCACGACCGCGTCGAAGTTGTACTTCGCGCCGAGGCTCAGGCCGCCGGCGATCCGCAGCAGCACGAGGAAGATGCCGACGCAGGCGAGCGTGAACACGATCAGCACGAGCCCGCGGCGCTTTCGGTGCTGGGCTCTCATTGGTCGGTCGTGGTCGGGGCGGGCTTGCCGTCGGCGCAGCCGATCACCGGCGCCACCGTCGGGTCCTTCAGCGACGGGTCCTCGAACGGCCCGGCCACGAGCAGTCCGCGTGGCGAGGATGAGAGGTTCGTGGCGTTGCCGAACTTCAGCACCGACAGGGTCCAGGCGAAGAATTTGTCGACGGGGAGCTCGCACGGAACGACCTTCGCGGTGACTCGGTCCAGGCGCGGCGCCTGCGGGACGAGCGTCGTGAACGCCTGGTGCAGCGCGGTGGCGGTCGGGGCGAGGTTCGTGGCCAGCGGCTCCAGCGCGTCGACGGCCGGCTCCAGCGCGGTCAGGGCGGGCGTGGCCGGCGCCGAGAAGCGCTTCAGCGCGTTCAGCCCGGCCGGCAGAGCGTTCGCCGTCGGCACGAGGTCCGTGAGCGCGGGGCGGACGTCGGCGAGCGTCGTCTGCAGCTGCCCGAACGAGCTCTGCATCGTGCTGAGCGTGCCCGGCAGCTCGGCGATCAGCGACCGCAGGGCGGGGCTCTGGGCGCCGAGCGCGGCGAACGTCCCCGACCCCGTCCGCAGCAGCGTCGCCAGCTGCGTGTTGCGCGCCGACAGCTCGTCGAACAGCAGGCGGCTGTCGTGGACCAGCCCGGTCACGATCACCTTGCGCTGCGCAATCACGTTCGACAGCCGCTTCTGGGCCACGAGCAACGAGCCGACGTAGCCGAAGGCGTCGCGCAACTGCGTCCCGCCCGCCGGGCTGAGCCCGGTGGCCAGCTCGTCCAGCAGCTCCTGCAGGCGCGTGCGTACGGGCTCGGAGAACGTGTCCATTACGTCGGCCACGTTCACGGGGGCCTGCGTCTGTGAAGCGGTCAGGACCTGGTTCGGGCCGAGCACGCCGGCCGACTTGGTGCCGCGGTTCACGACGTCGAGGTACATGTCCGACAGCGGCGTCTCCGGGCGCAGCTGGACGGTCGCGTTGCGGTACAGGCGGGCGCCGTCCAGGTCGCCGGTGTTCATCTCGGCGCTCAGCACGGGCTGTCCGTGCTCGAACTGCACGCCGGTGACCCGCCCGACGACGATGCCGGCCCAGCGGACCTCGTCGAGGCCGCCGACGACCCCCGTGGCGTTGTCGACGGCGATGTGGGCGGTGTAGCTGCCCTGCCACGGCAGATGGACGTTCTCGTGGCCGACGATCTCCGCCCCGGCGGCGATCGCGGCGACCACGCCGAGCGCCACGATCACCAGCGGGCGCCGCGCGCGCAGCAGCTCGACGCGCATCCGCGAGCTGAGCCGGAAGAACTTCATCCGCCCCTCCTGGCGCTGCCGGTCGAGGCCGTGCCGCCCAGCACGATCGAGAGGATCTGATTCAGGCTGGCGCAGTTCGCCACCTGGCTGGCGCTCGGCGCCCCGACGAACAGCGTGCAGGGGACGAGCGTGGCCGAGTCGGCCTCCGGCGAGATCGGGAAGTGGATCACGTGCGCGTGGTCGTCGTACTCGCTGGCGGCGGAGCCGAGCGCGGCGAACGTCGGCCCGATCAGCGTGTAGATCGGGCGCTTGAGATCGGAGTCGTTTGACTGCAGCCACGGGATCAACTGCTGGTTCAGACGGGTGACCGTCGGCTGCAGCTCGGCCACGAGCGTGCTGCCCGGTCCGCTGGCCGCCGACAGCTGGGCGATGGCCGGACGCAGCGACTGCAGCAGCGGCCGGGTGCGGTTCAGCACGGTCCGCAGCGCATGCACGGCGGGATCGGCGGCGGCGGCGGCCGGGCCGAGCGCCGTCGCTCCCGGCCCGAGCGCCGCGATCAGCGTGTTCAGCGGCGGGAGCGTCTGCTCCACCGAGTGGGCGACGCTGACCGTGGCGGCCAGCGCGCCGGGGGCCTCGGCGAGCGTGCGCCCGAGCGCCGGGGCCTCGGCGGCGGTCGCCTGAACGGTGGCGCCGGCGCCGGAGATCAGGTTCTGCAGGCTCGTCTCGGCGTCGCCGAGTGTCTTCACCGTGCGCGACGCGCTCTGCACGAGCCCGGCGAGGTCGCCGGGGTCCTGTCCCTGCAGCGCCCGGAAGGCCGCGGGCACGGGCGCCAGCGCCGGGGCCAGCGTGTCGATCACGGTGCCGAGCTGCGGCGCCTTGACCGCCGCCGCCAGCTGCTTCAGGTCGACGCGGGTGGAGGCGGGGGTGTTGCCGGAGAAGACGCGCAGGATGTCGTCCCATTCGCTCTGCACCGAGGTGTGCGACAGCGGGATTCCGGCCGGTCCGAGCGGCGGGGCCGACGGCGAGCCCGGGTCGAGGTCGACGACGAAGTTCGCGCCGAGCAGCGTCCGGAACTTCAGCTGCGCGCTGGCATCGGAGTGCAGGCGGATGGAGCCGTTCGTGATCCGCATCACCACCTGCCCGTAGCGGCCGCCGTGCTGCACGTTGACCGAGCTGACGGTGCCGACGTCGATCCCGTCGACACGGACGGGCGTGACCCCCGACTCGATCTGGTTGGGCTCGGAGAACTCGGCCTTCACCAGCCGCCCGCCCTGGCCGACGAACGGGATCTGCTTGGTCAGGCTGAGGTAGAAGGCGAGCACGCCGACGGCGAGCACGATCAGCCCGATGTACGTGTCGCGCTTGGGGTTGCGCGCGCGGTGACGCGGGCGCTGCTTCTGCGTCGCGGCGGCCATCACGACTCTCCCGCCGGCGGTGTCACGCACGGGCCAACGTTCACCGACTGGCCGCCGGCGCCCGTGTTGTCCGGGTGGTTCGGGAGCGCGGCGCCCGAGCCGGCCAGCTCGGTGCGGAGAATTGTGTACGGCCCGAGCGGGCCGCTCTGCACCTTCGAGCCGAGCCCGAGGAAACCGCGCCAGTTGTGGGCGAAGCCCTCCAGGTCACAGCCGTAGCGGCCGATCAGCGTGACCGGCGCCTGCAGCACGTCGAACAGCGAGGTCAGGTGCGGCAGCTCGGGATTCAGCGCGCTCGTCAGGCTCAGCGTCGGGGCGATCGCCGGCTGGGTGCGCTTCAGCACCGTCGTCAGGTCGCCGAGCGGACGGCGGCCCTTCTTCAACACGTTCGTGAGGCTCCGCAGCGCGTTCGGGGCGAGCGCGGTGAAGCCGCTGACGTTGGAGGCGAACGTGGTGAGATGGGTGAGCGTCGGGTCGGTGGCGTTCAGCGAGGCGGTGATCGAGCGCAGTGCGCCGGGCGCGACGTTCAGCAGCTGCGCCACGTGCGAGGACTCCTGGGCGAACGGTCGCAGCGCGTTGGCGCCCTGGCGCAAGCCCTCGGCGACGTCCTGGCGGACCGGATCGAACGCCCCCAGCAGCAGGTTCCCGCCGGCGATCAACTGCGCCGTGGCGCCGGTCCGGGCCAGCAGCGGCCCCAACGCCTTGACTACGGAGTGCAGCGTCCCCGGCGCGCTGGCCAGCATCTCGTTCAGCTGCGGGCCGCGCCCGAGCAGGCCCTCGCCGAGCCCGTTCAGCACCTGTGCCTGGTGCAGGCGGGCCGGCGCGTTGAACGCGCTCAGCACGTCGGAGAGCTGCTCCGCCGTCGAGGTCCGCGTCGCGCGGATGATCCCGCCGTCGGGGATCGTCTGTTTCGAGTGGCCGGGCGTCAGCTCGATGTACTCGGCGCCGAGCAGCCCGCGCGGGCGGATCCGCGCGGTCGTGTCGACCGGGAGCTTCGGCGTCGAGGTGTTCAGCTCCATGTCGACGCTGGGGACGCCGTTGATCAGCCGCAGGTTGACGGCCTCGCCGACGTAGTTACCGGCGATCGAGACGTTCGCCTCCTGGCTGAGCGTGCCGAGCGAGGAGAACTGGGCGGTGACGTCGTAGTACGGCTTCAGCGGAATCCTGGCCGGCGCCTTGAACGCCACGTACAGGAGCCCGACGGCGATCAGCAGGGCCAGCGCGCCGGTGCCGAGCAGCACGGGGTTGGTGGCGCTGTTGCGCCGGCGACGGACGGTTCGGGCGCGACGGAGACTCATTTGCCGAGCAGGTAGCCGAGGAGCCCCTGGACCGCCTTCACGACCGGCGCCGTGGTCAGCGGCGGGGCCGGGAGCGGGGAGCTCTTCGTCGGGGTGGTCGGGGTGGTCGGGGTAGTGGACGAGCCCGTGCTGGTCGCGGTGCCCGAGCTCGTCGGACGGGCGGGGTGAACGCTCGCCGCGTGGTGCGCGGTGCTCCGGCGCAACGAGCCCAGCGTCCCGAGGATGAACGGCGTCACCGACGTGATGAAGTTCGGGCTGACCTCCGTCGAGACCCGGAAGATGTGGCCGAGGTTGTCGTGGGTCTGGATCGCGCGGGCCCAGTTCTGCAGCGTGCCGAGCAGGTCGGCGGCGCTGAGGTCGAGCGAGTTCGTCAGCGCGTTCGAGTCACCGGCCAGCGTGTTCAGCGATTGCGCCGTCGGCCGCAGGCGGGCGATCACCGGTGAGGCCTGGCGACCGAGCCTGACCAGGTCGGGGGCGATGCTCTTCACTTCGGCGAGCGCCGGCAGCGCCGCGGTGGTGAAGCCGGGCAGCGCGTTCAGCGTCGCGGTCAGCCCCGGCGCCGTCCGCACCAGTCCGGCGGCGGCCGGGCGCAGCTGCGCGCCGGCCGTGTCCAGACGCCCGAGCGTCGCGTCGAGGGCGGTGAGCGTGCCGGGGGCCGCCGCGATCGACCGTTGGAGCTGCTGCTGACGCGCGGCCGTGGCGGTGAACGCCCTCGCCGCCGTGCCGACGAAGTCGCCGAGCTGCCTGCGCTGGGCACTGAGGGTGCCAACCACATCGCCGGCGTGGGTGAGCAGCCCGCTGAGCTGCGCGTTGGAGGCGTCGACCTGGTCGATCAGGCTCTGCACGTCGCCGACCGAGGGTGGCAGTGCGCTCAGCACGGCCTGCAGGTCGCGGCCGCGACCGAACAGCGCCACTCCGGCCTCGTGGATCAGGATCGCCAGCCGGTCACGCGTGGACGGGGCGAGCACGTCAAGCACCTGGTCGAGGTCGGCCGAGTCCTGGGTGTGCGCGGCGGGGATCGTGAAACCGGACCGGGCCGGGTGGGCGCGGTTGCCGACGCTGAGATCGAGGTACTTCTCGCCGAGCAGGTCGGCGGGACGGATGACGACGCTGGCGTCGGTGCCGATCGGCTCGTCGGCCTTGTCGATCGTGATCGTGGCCATCGCATGGTCCTGCGGGGTGACCTTCAGCGAGTTGACGCTGCCGACCTGGACGCCGCCAATCTCCACGCGCGACCCGGCCAGCAGCCCGTCGGCGTCCGGGAGATTGACCTTCACCTGGTAGCCGCCGCCCCCGCCGGTGACCAGCAGCACGACGAGCACGATGGCGGCCGCACCGGCGATCGCCCCGACGAGCCGGACGATCATGGGTGCGTCTCCGGGTCCTCGGCGGCCGTCGTCCCGGCGGCGTCGTAGCCGCACTGCTGCTGCAGCCAGCTCTGGCCGGCGGAGAAGCCGGGCGGGCGGACCAGCGAGTACAGGAGGTTGGCCGTCGTGGTGACGATCTGCGATGGGGTCTCGGGGTTGTCGTTGGGGAACGTGAACGCCTGGGCCAGCACGCGGGCGTAATGGCCGACGTCGTCGTAGTAGGAGCCCATCGACTCCCACGTGGTGATGAAGCCGGCGAACTCGGGCGTCTCGGTGCGCAGGCAGGCGAGCATCGGACTCAGGTTGGTGAGCGCGGGCTTCGTGCTCTGCAGCAGCGGCTTGGCCTGCGTCAGCAGCTTCGTCACGGCGGGGGCGCCGTGCTGGACGTCGGCCAGCGTGCCGTTCAGAACGGGGGCGACCGTGCCGAGTGTGGTGATCGCGTGCGAGAGCGGCGACGCGAGCGCGGCGAGCCGCTCAGCTCCCGGATGGAGCGTGTCGATCAGCCCGTTCAGCTTCGTCAGCGTCGGGTCGAGCTGGCGCAGCATCGTCTGCGCGCTCTGCAGTGCGGGCGGCAGCTTGGCGAGCGTCTGCTGGGTGGTGGCGGCGTGCGCGGCGATCGTCGAGAACGTGGTGGCGGCGCCGTCGACGAGGTCGATGAGGTGCGACTGCTGGGCGGCAAGCGCCTGCGCCGTCGTCGCGCCCGAGCCGACGAGCGTCTCCAGCGCCAGCGGGTCCTCGCCGAGGTCGTGCAGCACGCTCGCGACCGACTGCAGCGCGGGCGGCGTCGCGTTCAGACCGTCCCGCAGCTGGCCGGCCCGGCCCTCGAACGTCGTGGCGCTGTTGTCGACGAGCGCGCCAAGCGATTGCCGCGCCGGCGCGCTGAAAACGTTGAACAGCTGGTCGAACTCGACCGGGGTGACGGTGTCGGCCGTCGGCAGCCGCGCCCCGCTGCGGAGCGGGGGATCGGACCTCGATCCGGGCAGCAGCTCGACATAGCGGTTGGAGTACGAGACGGTCCCGCCCCAGCGGATCTCGGCGCGCGTGCCCTGCGGCAGCGGCCAGACCTTGTCGTCGGTGATGTTCAGCTGAACGGCGGCCAGGCCGTTCTGCAAGGTGATGCTGCCGACGCTCCCGACCGGGACGCCGCCGGCGGTGACGCGCGCGCCGGAGACGAGGTTGGTGGCGCTGTCGAACGTCGCCGTCAGCCGATGCGAGCTGCCCGAGCCGGCCGTCGCCACCACGACCACCACGACGATGACGGCCACCAGCACGACGCCGCCGAGCGCTTCGATCCGCTTCGCCATCGCTCCTAACCCCCGATGGGGAGCTTCGCGTTCGTCCCCCAGAACAGCAGCGATAACGTGCCGCCGATGAAGTGGATCATCACGAGGTTGACCACCATCGAGCGGGCGGTGGCCGCCCCCACCCCGACCGGGCCTCCCGAGGCGTTATAGCCGTAGTAGGTGCCGACCAGGATGATCGTCATCCCGATCGCCATCGCCTTGATGATCGACTCGAGATCGGTGCCGAGCGTGTGCGCGGGCCCGAAGTGCCCGGCCACCCACGCGGCGCTGGAGATGTCGCCGACCTGGATCACCACCACGAAATAGCTCCCGAGCGTGCCCGCCGCCATCGCAATGATGTAGACGAGCGGCAGCACGATGATCGACGCCAGCACGCGCGTGCCGACGACGTAGCGGATCGACGGGATGCCCATGACCTCCATCGCGTCGATCTCCTCGGCGATCCGCATCGATCCGATCTCGGCGACGAGCCCGCACCCGACCTTCGCGGCCAGGATGTACCCGAACATGTACGGGAACATCTCGCGCACGTCGCACACCAGCGTGAACAGCCCGACCGCCCCCGAGGCCCCGAACGAGCGCCCCAGGTAGGCGGTGAACAGACCGCACTCGCCGCCGATCACCAGCTCCATCCCGACGAGGATCAGCGCCGAGCCGACGAACAGGTTGCCGGCCTGGCGCAGCACCTCGGAGGCGTAGCGGGCGGTGCCCCGCAGCTCGGCGAGCGAGCGGACCGAATGCCCGGCGAGCTTGCCGACCTCATCGAGTCCTGAGCGGAGCGCGCTCATGGCTTACCTGAGCCCCGAAAGCGCCGGGAACTGGGCCAGCAGCACCGACGTGTAGGCGTAGTTGAAGATCCACAACGCGGCGAACGAGATCACGACGGCCTGGTTGACCGCCTTGCCGACGCCCTGCGCGCCACCAGACGCGTTCAGCCCCTTGTAACAGCACACCGAGCCGATGATCACGCCGAAGATCACGGTCTTCAGGACGCTCGCGAACAGCTCGGCGGGGATGAAGTTCGCCGCGAACGTCGCCTCAAAGGAGGCGGGCGCGACGTTGAACAGCATCCCCATCACGAGGATCCCGGCCAGCGTGATGAACAGGATCGCGACCAGGTTCAGCAGCGGGGTGATCACGATCAGGGCGAGCATCCGCGGCACCACCAGCTGCTTCACCGGGTTGATCCCCAGCACGAGCATCGCGTCGAGCTCCTCGCGGATCTTCCGGGCGCCGAGGTCGGCGCAGATCGCCGTTCCGCCAACGCCGGCCACGACCATCGCCGTCGCCCACGTCGCCACCTCGCGCACCGCGGCGGTGACGAAGATGCCGCCGGCGCGGTCGGTGGCGCCGAGCGCCTGGAACACGCCGCCGGCCTCGACGCCGATCGTGCCGAAGCCGAAGGCGAACACGGCCAGCACCAGCGGCAGGCTGCACCGCGTCACCAGCAGATAGCACTCGTCGACGAAATCGCCACCCCACTTCACCGGCCGGCGCAGCGCCAGCTTCAGCCCGGTGATGGCCAGCACCACCATCCCGCCGGTCTCGGCCAGCACGCCTTCGACCGCCGGCGGCAGCCGCAGCTTCACCGGCCGGCGCGGCGCCGGCGCCGGGGTTAGCGACGCGGGACCGCCGCGAGCGGTATCGACGCTCACGCGGGCGCGCCGGTCGTACAGTCAGCGCGGCCGTCGAGAACGGCGGCGCTCGGTTCGAGGCCCCTGCCGGGCCCTCCCTCAATCCTCACGGCCGGGAACGATATCCCCGCTGATTGACTCGCGTCAAATAGGAACCGTCGCCCGGCTCCAGGCAGGGCGGCTGGAGCCGCCGAGCGAGGCCAAC
>DASZLC010000043.1:0-13145 GCA_035552615.1 Solirubrobacteraceae bacterium | reverse complement strand
GACGCCGATCAGCAGGCCACCTACCTGCACGAGTTCGTCGGCGAGAGCGTCCCCGCAGCGGCGCTGGCGCTGATGGAGCCGCGGGCCCTGTTCGACCCGTTCTCGCTCACGACGACGGCCCGCCGGACCGCCGACGGCGGTTTCGTCCTGAACGGCGTGAAATCACTTGTGCCGCGGCACCGAGACGGGGAGCTGTTCATCGTCGCCGCCGCGCTGCAGGGCTCAGGCCCCGCGTTGTTCATCATCGAGTCGAAGACGGGCGGGTTGAGCGTCGAGGCCGAACCCGGGATGGGTATCCGCGCCGCGTCCACCGGCAAGCTGATCCTGGAGGGGGTGACGCTGCCCGCAGGCGCACTGCTCGGCGATGGCTCGCCCGACATGTACGCCGACTGCGTGGCGCTCGCCCGGCTCGGCTGGTGTGCCGTGGCCACCGGCGTGGGGCAGGCGGTGCTCGACTACGTGATCCCGTACGTGAACGACCGCGTCGCCTTCGGCGAACCGATCGCCAATCGCCAGGCGGTCGCCTTCACCGTGTCGAACATCGCGATCGAGCTCGACGGGCTGCGGCTGGCCACCTACCGCGCCGCCGCACGCGTCGACCAGGGCCTGCCGTTCGCGCGCGAGGTGGCGCTGGCGCGCAGCCTGTGCGCACGCCACGGCATGGCGATTGGGTCCGACGGCGTCCAGCTGCTGGGCGGCCACGGATACACCAAGGAGCACCCGGTAGAGCGCTGGTATCGCGATCTGCGCGCGGCGGGTCTGATGGAAGGAGCGCTGGTGCTCTGATGATCAATCTCGAGATCCCCAAGCGGTTCAACACGCTCATCACCCAGGCGAACTACGCCGCCACCGAGGTGTTCCGGGCCAACAGCCGCAAGTACGACCTGGCCGAGCACACCTACCCCAAAGAGCTCGACATGCTCGCCGCGCTGCTCGACGGCATGGCCGCCTCGGGCGCGCTCGGCGGCGCCGGGGCCGAGGGCTCCGGCGGGCGGCCGGGCGGGGTCGGCGCCTCCGATAGCTCCGGTGGTTCCGATCCGTCGGGCAACCGCAACGGCTCAAACGTCGCCAGCCTGCTCGGCATCATCGAGATGTGCTGGGGCGACGTCGGCCTGCTCTTGACGATGCCGCGCCAGGGCCTCGGCCAGGCCGCGATCGCCGCGGTGGCCAACGAGGAGCAGCTCAAGCGCTTCGGCGGCCGGTGGGCGGCGATGGCCATCACCGAGCCGGGCGCCGGCTCGGACTCGGCGGCGATCCGCACCACCGCCCGCCTCGACGGAGATGAGTACGTCCTGAACGGCGAGAAGATCTTCGTCACCAGCGGCGACCGCGCCGAGTTGATCGTCGTCTGGGCGACGCTCGACCGCTCCGCCGGCCGCGGCGCGATCAAGTCGTTCGTCGTCGAGCGCGACAACCCGGGGCTGAAGCTCGACCGGCTCGAGCACAAGCTCGGAATCCGCGCCTCGGACACGGCCAACTTCGTGCTCGACGAGTGCCGCGTCTCGAAGGAGAACCTGCTCGGAAGCCCCGAGATCCAGACGGCCAGGGAGGGCTTCGCCGGCGTCATGAAGACGTTCGACAACACCCGCCCGCTCGTCGCCGGCATGGCCATCGGCGTCGCCCGGGCGTGCCTGGAGCGCACGAAGGAGCTGCTGGCCGAGGCGGGCGTGGAGGTCGACTACGCGCGGCCATCACATTCGCAGAGCGCCGCCGCCGCGGAGTTTCTCGCCATGGAGGCCGACTGGGAGGCCGCACGCCTGCTGACGATGCAGGCCGCGTGGATGGCCGACAACAAGCAGCCGAACTCGCTGGAGGCGTCGATGGCGAAGGCGAAGGCGGGCCGCACCGGCACCGACATCGCGCTGCGGTGCGTCGCCCTGTGCGGGTCGATCGGCTACGACGAGGGCGAGCTGTTGGAGAAGTGGGCCCGCGACGCCAAGATCCTCGACCTGTTCGAGGGCACGCAGCAGATCCAGCTGCTGATCATCGCCCGCCACCTGCTGGGGAAGTCGTCGGCCGAGCTGAAGTAGCGCCTTGGATGAGTGCGATCGTGTCCGGTTCGCGAGCTGGCTCGACCGCTTCCTCGGGCAGCCGGATCATCCGGTGCCCGGCCCGTTTCACGAGCTCCTGCTTGTACGCGTCGAGCTCCAGCCGGTACGGCGTGGAGTGGAAGCGCTTGCCGTCGATCTCGACGGCGAGCCGGTGCTCCGAGAACCACGCGTCGACCTCGACCCACGACGGCGTCCCCGGCACGCGCGCGTTGGTTTCGAAGGGCGGGACGTCAGCCCGTCGCAGGATCTCGACGAGGGCGTCCTCCAGCCACGACCTGGTCGGCTTCGCGCCGGTGGCAATCTCCGCCATCACGCGGGCCACGCCGCGGCGGCGGGGATCCGACCGGTCGATCTCCTCCTGCAACGCCCGCAGGCTGATCCGCTTTTGCACGAACGCCTCGTGGACGACGCGCCTGAACACGCGGTCCAAGCGGATCGTGCCCGCGAGGTCGAAGATCGTCCGGACCGGCGTCGTCACGGGGATACCGAGGTGCCGCGTGATGGCGGACGCGGGCAGGTCGTCGACGCGATGCACGAGGAGACCGACACGCGGACGCGTCCGACGCGCGACGACGACCTCGATCGGGGCGGTATTCCCGTTCCAGAACCCCCACAGCGCCGCGGCCGCGAACCCTCCGAGTACGGCGCCGTCGCCGATCGCCAATGCAGCGGCGAGGAACACGCCCTCGCGGGTGATCTCTCGCCGGCCGACGGCATATACGCCGCGGTGGATGCGGTGCAGTCGCCCGCACGCCACGCGCCGACTGATCGCCGCGCTCGAAAACCCCAGCGCATAGAGCTGCTCGACCGTGACCAGCCCATGCTGCCGCCGCGCAATCGCTTGAAGGTCACGTTCCCTTCGAATAGCGGCGGAAACGTTCCGCTGACCGCTCATGGCCAGAGGATCGCCCAGAACCCTGAAACGGTTCAAGACATAGATGTCAAAACTTCCCACGCAATTGCAACATCTTCGGCGGTCGTGCTCACGTGCCCGACCGCGAGGCGCAACACGTAGCGGCCGTGCAGCACGGCGTGGGAGATGAAGATCTGCCCCGACGCATTCACGGCGTCGAGCAGCGCCCGCTGCGCATCGTCGTCGCCCGGCGCGCGGAAGCACACCACGGAGAACGGGTGCGGCGCTTGCAGCGACCACCCCGGCTCCGCCGAGACCCATTCGGCGAACATCGCGGCCAGCGCCACCCCGCGGCGGACGTGCTCCTGCAATCCGGTACGGCCGAAGCAGCGCAGCACGGCCCACAGCTTCAGCGCGCGGAAGCGGCGGCCGAGCGCCGGGCCGTACTCGCTCAGCGACAGCGCGTCCTCGGCGTCGGGCGTGCGCAGGTGCTCGGGAATCAGGCTGAACGCGGCGCGTAGATCCTCGGGGCGGCGCGACCACAGCAGCGAGCAGTCCATTGGCGTGAGCATCCATTTATGCGCGTTCACGACGAGCGAGTCGGCGCGCTCGACGCCGTCGAACGCCCACCGGAACTCGGGGCACACCATCGCGGTGCCCGCGTACGCCGCATCGACGTGCAACCACGCCCCCGCCCGCGCGCACGCATCGGCCAGGGCCGCCACCGGGTCCACCGCCGTCGACGCGGTCGTCCCGACGGTCGCCACAACGGCAGCGGCCTCAGACAGATCCCCGAGCTGCGCCAGATCCATAACACAAGCCTCGTCGGACCCCACCTTCCGGCATCGCATGCCCAGCATCCGCGCCGCCTTCTCCACCGACGAGTGCGCCTGATCGGAGCACACGACCTCCGCGCGGCCGGTCGCCTCCCGCGCCGCGATGATCGCCGCCAGCGTGGAGGTCGAGGCCCCGTCCTCGATGTGCCCGTGCCAGCCCGCCGGCAGCCCGAGCAGCTCGGCGACCCAGTCGCACACGACACCCTCCAGCTCGGTCGCCGCCGGCGCCGTGCGCCACAGGATCGAGACCGAGTTCAGCGTCGCCGCGAGCAGCTCGGCCAGGATCCCCGGCTCCGATCCCGTGACGGCGAAGTAGGCGAAGTACCGCGGGTGCTGCCAGTGCGTGACGCCGTCAAGGAGCAGCTCGTCGAGGTCGCGCAGCACGGCGGAGAACGGCTCGGGCTGCTCGGGCGCCGTGGCGGGGAGCCGCGCCCGCAGCTCGCCGGGGCGGACGCGGGCGAGCACCGGGCGCTCGTGGACGTGCTCCAAATAGCCGGCGGCCCACTCCAGCGCGGCCGGTCCCTCGCGGCGCAGGAACTCGCCGCGCTCGCTCATAGATCGAACTGCACGACCGTACGGCAGGCGATCACCACGGTGGCGCCGTGCGCCGCCAGCTCGCGCGCCGTTTCCAACCCGAGCACCCGGGCCGCGCTCCAGCCCATCTAGCCAGACCTCATCCGCCGCGCCACCGACTCGGTGTAGGCGGGACCTCGGAACCGCAGCACCGGATCGTCGCTGAGCTCGATCCCGTCGATCACCCGGGTCGGGTCGAACACGAGCACGTCGTCCCCGGTCTCGCGCTCGGTGTCGAGCGCGTCCACCACCAGCCGTCCGGCCGTCACCTGGCGCCGACCGGCCGGCCACACCGCGCTCGGATCGTCGGTCGGGTCGCCGGGCTCGGCGATCGTCAGCGTCAGCGTGAACACAGCCGGGCCGGTGGCCAGGCGCTCGCGCAGCTCGTTCTGGAGATAGTCGGGCCCGCCGCGCTTGGCCTGCTTCGGCGAAAGCCGCGGCGCCGGGACCTCCGGCTCCAGCGTGTAACGCACGAACGTGGCGCGGTCCTCGCCGTCGACCCAGCTGAACGCGTGGATGCCGAAGTACGTGATCCCGGCGTAGCTCGTGCGCAGCATCACCGTGGGCATCAGCGAGGGCAGCGCAAACACCACGCCTGGATGCCTGAGCAGGAACAGCGGCAGCCGGAATCCCGGTCGCGGCCCCGGCCCCTGGGCCTTGATCAGGCCGATGAAGTCCTCGGGGGTGCGCACAGGCAACCGCGGCGAGGACACCGCGACGATGTCGGTCCGCCCGCCGTCGGGGAGGTACAGCTTCACGGCGAGGCCGCGGGGGCCGGGCAGCCAGTCCGGACGCGTCGGATCGCCGGCCGCGTTGGAGAAGCGGACGGTGGCGGGCAGCGTCCCGCCGTGCATGTGCGCAGCCCGGGTCAGCGACGCCGCGGCCGGGTCCGGAGTGAAGCTGCCACGGCAGACGATCCCCTTGGCGTGCAGCGCCCGGAACCCGGCGTGCCGGCCGAACACCCCGTTGACGATGTCGATGGCCTCGCCGGGACCCATCATGTGCGCTCGATCACGCGGAAGCCGATCCCGGCGGCGATCAGCCGATCGATCAGCGCCTGGCCCATCGCCACCGCGGGCGTCGTCTGACCCGCCACGTCGGGGAGCTCGTCCTTGGCCAGGCACAGCGCGGCCTCGCCGAGCATCTTCGCCGTCTCGCCATAGCCGGGATCGCCGCCGAAGACCTCGGTGACGACGCGCCCGCCGGTGCCGGCGGTGCCTTCCATCGTCACCCTGAACCAAGCCTTGGCGCGCTGCTCGGCGCTCGGACCGTCTCCCGGGTCCCTCAGCTTCAGCAGCAGCGCGCGGGTCGGAGGCAACTGCGCGGCGGCGACCAGCGTTCCGGCACCGACGGCCGCCCCGGCGAGCACCGGCAGCTTGCCGAGCACGACGTAATGGCTGTAGGAGAAGTCCGGCCCGTATCGCGGCAGCGCGCGCGCCGAGCGGAGCACGTGTTGCGGGTCGATCGTCGGAACCGGCGCGACCCAGCCGTCGACCAGCGGCTCGCGGTACGGCGGCGTGAGCACCCCGCGGACCCGCCGGTCGGTGGGCCGGGCTTCGAGCCGCTTGCGCTGCCGGGCCACCGCGGCGCCCTGGCGCAGGCGGCCCATGATCGTGATCGCCGAGTGGTACGTGCCCCCGGAGAACGTCGCGCTGGCGCGGAAGAAGCCCTTGACGGCCAGCGGCACGCCCTCGGGGAGCTGGCCCACCGTGTACAGCACGCCGAGGTCGTACGGGATCGAGTCAAAGCCGCACGAGTGGATCAGCCGCGCGCCCGTCCGCTCTGCCTGCTCGTGGTAGCCGAGCCACATCTTGTCGACGAACTCGGGCTCGCCCGTGAGGTCGAGGTAGCCCGTCCCGGCAGCCGCGCACGCGGCCACCAGTGGCTCGCCGTAGGTGATGTACGGGCCGACGGTGGTCGCGATCACCTTCGTCGCCGCGGCGACCGCCTGCAAAGACTCGGGGTCGCCGGCGTCGGCGTGGAGCAGCGGCAGCTCCGCCAGGCGCGGGTCGATCGCGGCCAGCTCACCGCGCAACGCCTCCAACTTCGCCCGATTGCGCCCGGCGAGCGCCCAGCGTGTATCCGCAGCGGCCCCCTCGGCCAGGTATCGCGCCGTCAGCGCCCCGGTGAACCCGGTGGCGCCAAACAGGACGACCTCGTACTCGCGCTCGCTCATTCGCCGACCTCACGCGCGGCCGCGAGGGCCTGCGCGGGCGAGAGCCCGGCCCGCGCCGCCACCCAGCAGGAGACGGGCGCGGCGACGCGCTCGGAGGAGTGGGCGGCGACGCCGGCGAGCTCCAGCAGCGCTTCGAACTCCTCCGGGGTCGGCCCGTCCACGCCGAGCGCGTCCGCGTAGGCGGCGATCCACTCGGTCGCGTTCACGGTGAGCGATCCTATCCGGGCGGCACGGTGACATGATCCCGGCGTCCAGGTGACGAGAGAAAGGCAGACCAGATGACAGTCCTCGACGGCAAGGTGGCGATCGTCACCGGCTCGGCGCGCGGGATCGGCCGGGCGACAGCGGAGCTGCTGTCCGGGCAGGGCGCCAAGGTCCTGATCAACGACCTCGACGGCGACGTCGCCGAGCAGACCGCCGGCGAGATCGCCGGCGACACGCTCGTCTTCGCCGGCGATCTGACCAAGGACGGCGTCTGCGACCAGCTTGTCGAGAAGGTGATCGGCGAGTGGGGCCAGATCGACATCCTCGTCAACAACGCCGGCTACACGCTCGACGCGCCCATCCACAAGATGAGCGACCTGAACTTCCAGCGGATGCTCGACATCCACCTCGTCGTCCCGTTCCGCTTGTGTCGCGCCGTCGCCCCGCACATGCGCGAGCCGGCCAAGAAGGAGCGCGAGGAGGGCCACGAGGTGTTCCGCAAGATCGTGAACGTCTCCTCGATCTCCGGCACGATGGGCAACGCCGGCCAGGCCAACTACTCCTCGGGCAAGAACGGCGTGGTCGGTCTGACCAAGACGCTCGCCAAGGAGTGGGGCTCGTTCAAGATCAACGTGAACGCCGTCGCCTTCGGCTACATCGAGACCCGGCTCACCGCCTCCAAGGACGAGAGCAACACGATGGAGGTCGACGGCGAGAAGGTGCAGCTCGGCATCCCCGACCAGCTGCGCGGGATGGCGCCGATGCTGATCCCCCTCGGGCGCCCCGGCACCGCCGAGGAGGCCGCAGGCGGCGTCTTCTTTCTGTGCTCGCCGTGGTCGAACTACGTCCACGGTCAGGTGCTGAACATCACCGGCGGGCAGTTCGGCGGCATGATCTCGTAGGAACCTCGTTCGCTGGCGGGCCCCGCTTGTTGGCCGCGCGCCAACTAAGCCGGTAGGCTCGCCGGCGTGAGCGTCCCGGCCGAAGGTCCCCGCTGGCAGCGCCTGGAGCACGACGAGCGCCGCCGGCAGATTCTCCACGTCGCCCGCCGGCTGTTCTCCGAGCGCAACTACGCGTCCGTCTCCACCGCCGAGATCGCCCGCGAGGCCGGCATCGCGCGCGGCCTCTTGCACCACTACTTCGGGACCAAGCGCGAGCTGTACCTGGAGGTGATCAGGGAGATCGTGCGCGTGCCCTCCAGCCCCGTCCCGCGACCCGGACCCGGCCGCGGCCTGGAACAGGTGATCTCCGAGGGCGCCGACCGCTGGCTGACGCTGCTGGAGCGCAACCGCGGCGCCTGGCTCGCCGCCACGGGCGGCCAGGGCCCCGGGCGCGATCCCGAGGTTGAGGCGATCCTGGAGGACGGCCGCGAGGGTGCGGCCGACCGGCTGATCGCGGCGCTGCCCGGCATCGCCGAGCCCGCGCCCGACGACCTGCGCGCGCTGATCCGCTGCTTCTCGGCGCTGGCCGAGGCGGCCAGCGTCGAGTGGCTCCAGCGCGGCCGCCTGACCCGGGCCCAGGCCCACGCCCTGATCGTGACCGGCTTCCTCAGCCTGGTGCAGGACGTGCTCCCCGCCGTGCGTCGCGCTACAGCCCCAGCGTCTTCGAGATGATGTCGCGCTGGACCTCGCTCGTCCCCCCGTAGATCGTCGTCACGACGGCGGCGCGGAGCTGGCGCTCCATGTCGTATTCGACGGCGTAGCCGTAGCCGCCCATCATCTGCACGCCCTCCAGCGCGGCGTGCTTGGCGAGCTCGGTGGCCTTCAGCTTGCACATCGACGCCTCGCGCGGGAACAGCGTGCCCGGGTTGGCATCGACGCGCGCGGCGGTGTCGTAGATCAACAGCCGGGTCGCCTCGAGCTCGGTGGCCACGTCGGCCAGCCGGTGCCGGAGCGCCTGGAAGCTGCCGATCGGCCGCCCGAACTGCTTGCGCTCCTTCACGTAGGCGAGCACGTCGTCGAACGCCCGCTGGGCCATCCCGAGCGACTGGGCGGCGATGATCAGCCGCTCGTGGTTGAGACCGGCCATCAGCTGCATCCACGCCTTGTCCTGCTGGCCGACGAGCCGCTCGGCGGGCACGTGCGCGTCGGTGAAGAAGACGTCGTTCACCTCGCGGCCGCCCATCGTGTCGATCCCGCGGATCTCCAGCCCGTCGATGTCGGTGGGCACCGAGATCATGCTCAGCCCGTCGTGCTTGTTCTCCCCGCGCGTCGTGCGGCACACGAGCAGGATGTGGTCGGCCTTGTGGGCGGCGGTGATCCATGTCTTCTGGCCGTTGATGACGTAGCCGCCGTTGACGCGCTCGGCGCGGCACGACAGGTTCCCCACGTCCGATCCGGCCTCGGGCTCGGACATCGCGATCGCCTCGACCCGGCCGGCCACGACGCCACCCAGGATCTCCTGCTTCAGCGCCTCGGTGCCGAATCGCTCGACGGCGCCGGCGGTGATCATGCTCACCGAGAAGAAGCCCATCGGGATCAGGCCGTGGGCGAATTCCTCGCACAGCAGGCACATGTCGACGGCGCCGCCGCCGCTGCCGCCGTACTGCTCCGGGATCGACACGCCGAGCCAGCCGAGCTTGGCGATTCGCTCGTACAGCTCGGCGCTGTGCGGCTCGGCGCCGCCCTCGGTGAGCGTGTCGCGCTGCTCGCGCGTGCCGCACTCACGCTTGGCGAAGTCACGGATCGACTCGACGAACGCCCGCTGCTCGTCGGTGAGGGTCTGGATGCTCATCACTGTCTCCTGGAGGTTGCGTCGCTGACCGGTCGAACATTACTTGGCACGGCGCCAACAAGGGTTGATACGCATGTTACACAAGTGGTATGTTGCGTACCACGATGACCACTTCGACGCTGTTTCCGTCCGACGCCGAGGCCGAGCGCCTGCTCGTCGGCCCCGACTCGGTGACCTGGCGCCGCGTGAGCGACGCCCGCCTGTACTCGGCCGCGCTGTACCCGCTGCTGCTCCAGGTCGCTCACCCCACCGTGGGCGCCGGCGTCCGCGATTTCTCCGACTTCGAGACGCGACCGTGGGATCGGCTGCTGCGCACCCTCGACTACGTGTCGCTGCTCGTCTACGGCGGCAACGATGCGATCGCTGTCGGCCGACGACTGCGCGCCATGCACAAGGGCTTCCAGGGCGTCCGCGAGGACGGTGCGCGCTATTACGCACTGGAGCCGGAGGCATACGCGTGGGTGCACGCGACGCTGATCGAGACCTACGTCGCCGGGCACGCCCACTTCGGCACGCCGATGAACGGCCACGAGCGCGAGGTGTTCTATCGCGAGTACCGCGGCCTCGGGCGGCTGCTCGGCATCCGCGAGCGCGACCTCCCCGATAGCTGGACCGGGTTCCGGGAGTACTTCGACGCCACCGTCGAGGAGGTGCTGGTGCGCACCGAGTCCGTCGACCGCGTCCTGCGCTCGGTGACCGACGCCCCCATGCCCGTGCCGATGCCGATGCTGCTGTGGCGGACGCTGCGTGTGCCGGCGGCCAAGGCGATGTGGGTCGGCGGGATCGGCCTGGCTCCCGTGCGCTTCCGTGAGCGGCTCAGCATCCGCTGGACGCGCCGTGAGGAAGCGGCGTTCCGCGCGCTCGGCACCGTCAGCCGCGCCATCACGCCCGTGCTGCCGCGCTCCGCGCAAGTCATGGGCCCGGCGCAACTGCGGATGCGACGGCGTGCGATCGCCGGCGGCCCGTTCGGCGCGCTCGCGCAGGACACCTCGCCGGCGGACGCCGCGGCGTCGGCGGCGGCGTAATGGCGCCGGGGACGGCCAGGCTGCTCGCGCTCGCGCTCGTCGCCGACCCCGAGCCCGTCTCGGACGCCCACTCGGACGGGATCCTCGACGCCGCGCTCGCGGTGGCCGGCGCGTCCGGGATCAGGCACCTGACGATGGACGACGTCGCCCGGCGTGCCGGCGTCAGCCGGATGACCGTCTACCGGCGGTTCGGCGGCAAGGACGCGCTGGTCGACGCGCTGGCCGTGCGCGAGTGCCGGCGCTGCCTGGCCCAGATCGCAGCCTCGATCGACCCGACGGCAACCATCGACGTCCGCCTCGCCGCGCTCGCCGCGGCGACGCTGCGCCTGATCCGCGAGCATCCGCTGCTGGCCCGGTTGGCGCGCTTCGAACCCGAGGACCTGCTGCTGGAGCTGACGCGCGACGACAGCTCGGTGTTCCGCCTCGTGACCGAGTTCCTGATGGCGCAGATCGAGCCGGCCCAGGAGAGCGGCGAGCTGGTCCGAGGCGACCCGGCGCTGCTCGCCGAGATGGCGGTGCGGCTCGGCGCATCGTTCGTGCTGATGCCCGACAGCGCGCTCCCGCTCGGTGACGAGGCCGCCACACGCCGTGCCCTGCGGTCGCTGATCGCGCCGTTCGTCCGCCGCGCTCCCTAACCGAGCGACAACGGCCCGCAGCGCACCCGGTGGCGCCTTCGTCGGTTACACCTGCCAGGATCCTGCGCCGCTGATGTTCTTGGCCCACTACCGTCTCCAGGCGGCCCTCGCCGCCGCCGTGCTGATCGCCGCCGTCGTCGGCTTCGCCGTCACGCGCTCCTCCGACACCCCTCCATCGCGTTCGGCGGCGCTGGCCGCGGCGGCCCGCCGTCACGTGCTCCGTGATGGCCAGCCCACCCATCCCAACATCGTGTTCGTGCTGACCGACGACCTGTCGACGAACCTCGACCAGTTCATGCCAACCGTCCTGCAGATGCAGCGCACCGGGCTCACGTTCCTTCACTACTTCGTGTCGGATTCGCTGTGCTGCCCATCGCGCTCCTCGATCTTCACCGGCGACTTCCCCCACGACGACCATGTCTTCAGCAACGTCGGCCAGCGCGGAGGATTCGGCGCCTTCTATGCCCACAGCGACGAGGATCACACCTTCAACCTCGCCCTCCAGCAGGCCGGGTACAACACGGCGATGATGGGCAAGTACCTGAACGGCTACCTCCAGAGCCGCGGCTCGGCGCCGGTCCCCGACACGTACGTCCCGCCGGGGTGGAACGCATGGGACGTCGTCGGGTGGGGCTACAACGAGTTCAACTACACGATGAACTCGGACGGCACGCTCCAGCAGTACGGCGGCGCGCCGCCGGATTATCTGACCAATGTGATGGAGGGCAAGGGCATCGACTTCATCAACCAGTCGGTCGCTACGGGCAAGCCGTTCTTCCTGGAGTTGGCCGCATTTGCACCCCACTCTCCGTACATTCCCGCCCCGCAGGACGCCAACGACTTCCCGGGCCTCACCGCCCCACGCCCGCCGAATTTCGACGTGCTTCCCACCAACCCACCCGGGTGGCTCGCCGCGCACCAACCGCTGACCCCGGCCCAGATCGCCAACATCGATCAGGTCTACCGGCTGCGGGCGCAGGACGTCCAGTCGGTCGACCGGATGATGGCCGCGATCGAGGCGACGCTGCGGGCCGACGGGGTGGCCAACAACACCTACGTCGTCTTCAGCTCCGACAACGGCCTGCACCTCGGCCAGTACCGGCTGACGCCCGGCAAGATGACCGCGTTCGACATCGACGTCAACGTCCCGCTGATCGTGACCGGACCGGGCGTACCGGCCGGGGCCACCACCGCCGACATGGCCGAGAACGTCGACCTGGCGAAGACATTCACGGCGATCGGCGGCACGACCCTGCCGAGTGACGGGCACAGCCTGCTTGGGCTGTTCCACGGCCAGCAACCGGCGGGCTGGCGCAACGCGGTGCTGATCGAGCACGACGGCGCCCGGCTGGCGCCGACGGACCCCGACTTCCAGCAACCCTCCGGCGGCAATCCGACGAGCTACGAGGCGGTGCGGACGCCGGACTTCTTGTACGTCGAGTACACCGACGGCGAAACCGAGTTCTACGATCTGCGCAACGATCCGTTCGAGCTGCACAACATCGCCGCTCAGCTCTCGCCGAGCAACCGCGCGCTGCTCCACCACGAGCTGGAGACGCTCCACCACTGCCACGGCGGGACGCACTGCTGGGCCGCGATGCACGTCAACACGAACCTCGGCCGGCCGACCAATGCCTCTCCCCTACCCTTCGGCAATGCTCATTCGCGACGCCGACGCCGACGCCGCCGGTGACGCCGCGGCGTGTGCCGCGATCTACGCGCCGTTCGTAACCGGCAGCGCGGTCTCCTTTGAGGAGCGGGCGCCCGACGCCGACGCGCTCTCGCAGCGAATCGCCCGGAACACACAAAGCTTTCCGTGGCTCGTGGCCGAGACCGACGGCGGGGCGCTCGCCGGGTTCGCCTACGCCGGACCGCACCGCGCCCGCGCCGCCTACCGCTGGTCGACCGAGACCAGCGTGTATGTCGACCCCGCCTTCCACCGCCAGGGGGTCGGGCGCGGGCTGTACGAGACGCTGCTGTCGCTGCTCACGCGCCAGGGCCTGACGCTCGCGCTGGCGGGGATCACGCTGCCGAACGACCCCAGCGTGGCCCTCCACGA
>DASZLC010000042.1:0-2043 GCA_035552615.1 Solirubrobacteraceae bacterium | reverse complement strand
GGCGCGGACACCGAGGCCGCGGGCCCCGAACGCGGTCGAGATCACCGGCGTGCCCGAGGCGTAGTACTCGACCATCTTCAGGTTCGTGCCCGAGCCGGTCCGCACCGGGTTCAGGGCGACGTCGGCGATCCCGAGCACGGTCTGCTTGAACTCCGCGCTGACGATGCCGGTGACCTGCACGTTGGGCGGCAGCGCCTCACCGACGAAGGCCAGCCCGACGCCGCCGAGGATCATCACGTCGACCTCCGGCACGCGCGTGGCGAGCTGCACCAGCTCGCGCGCCGCCACCAGGTTCGGCTCGTGCCAACTGGCGATGAACAGCGCCAGGAAGCGGCCCTCCAGCCCGAGGCGGCGCTTGCGCTCCAGCCGCTGCGTCGGCGACACGAACTCGGTCTCGTCGAGCGCGGCGCCGTTCGGCACGACAAGCACCCGCCCGGGCTCGGTCCCGTAGCGCTCGATCAGCTCGGCGCGGTCCTCCGCGCTGCAGGCGAGCACCAGCTCGGCCTGGCGGCAGCAGTCGCGCTCGACCGCCTCGGCCAGGGCCAGCAACCGCCGCGCCTCCGGGCTGGAGCCGAGCACGTGGCGCTTCAGCGACGCCTCGACGTCCTGAGCCTCGTACCAGACGGGGAGCTCGGTGGCCTCGCGGATCGCCGGGAAGGCGTAGGGATGGCAGGCGACCACGGCGCGGGCGCCGGCGGCGGCGTGCCGCAGCACGGTGACGTATTCGGGCGTTTCCGGGTGCAGCTCGGAGAACGCGATGTCGGTGATCACGGTCCCGGCGGCGCGCTGAAGCTCCAGCTCGCGGGCGGCGTGAGCGTCGGACTTCGGCACCTGATGCTCCGCGATCCCCCGCGCGATCTGACGGCGGCCGCCGGGCGCTCCGGCGGCGGCCAGGGTGACCAGCTCGACGTCGTAGGCGTCGGTCAGCCCGCCGTACAGCTGCGCCGCGCGGACCTGGCCGCCCCCGAGTGGCGGGTGGATCGGGTAGGTGGTGGCGACGACAAGCCGCGGCCGGGCGGCGCGGGCTGCCGCACCACCGGCGGCCCCGCGGTTGGCGTCGGTGACGGTCACGTGGCCGGGATTCTGCCAGCACCGGCGATTGGCAGAATCGCCCGGCATGGACATCGCCCTCGTGGCGCCCAGCCCGGTGCCACTGGCGATCGGCGGCGCCGAAAACCTGTGGTGGGGTCTGCTGGAGCACCTCAACCGCCGCACCGAGCACCACGCCGACCTGATCAAGCTTCCGACCCCGGAGCGGAGCTTCTGGGAGATCGTCGACTCCTACCGGCGCTGGTCCGAGCTCGACGTTTCGGGCTACGACGTCGTGATCAGCGGCAAGTACCCCGCCTGGATGGTGACGCACCCGCGGCACGTCGTCTACCTCCTGCACCCGCTGCGCGGCCTGTACGACACCTACCCGGACGGCTGGCCGCTGGGCTGCTCCGAGCCACACCCCGAGGTGTCGGCGCTGGTGGGGTTCCTGGAGCGCGGCGGCGATGACCGCGCGCTGCTGGCCGAGTGCTTCGGGCGCCTCGACGCGCTGCGGGCCCGCGACGACGTTCCCGACGAGGTGTACGCCCTCCCCGGACCGCTGATCCGCCAGGTCGTCCACTTCCTCGACGGGATCGGCCGCGGCCCGCGCGCGATCGCCCGCTCGGTGGCGCTGTCGGCGACGGTGGCGGGACGGCCGGGCTACTTCGAGGCGCCCGTCCCGGTGGCCCACGCGCCGAGCTGGCGTACGGGGCTGCATTCGGGGCGGGGCGACTACCTGTTCACGGTCAGCCGGCTCGACGCGCCGAAGCGGATCGACCTGCTGATCCGGGCGATGGAGCACGTGCGCAGCTCCGTCGCGCTGCGGATCGCCGGCACCGGGCCGCAGGAGGGCCAGCTGCGCGAACTGGCCGCCGGCAACCCCCGCGTCAGCTTCACCGGCTTCCTCGACGACGAGCGGCTAGCCGACGCGTACGCCAGCTCACTGGCCGTGCTGTTCGCGCCCTACCAGGAGGACTACGGCTACATCACGCTGGAGGCGATGCTGAGCGG
>DASZLC010000041.1:0-14434 GCA_035552615.1 Solirubrobacteraceae bacterium | reverse complement strand
TGCCGAACGCCGACAACGCCGGCAACTTCACCGCCGCCAGCATGACCGGGTCGGTCGGCTGGTACCGCCGCGACTTCGTGCTGCCGTCGGGCGCGTTCGCCGGCTACGTCCCGCGGGCCGACCGCGACTGGATCGTGCGGTTCGAGTCCGTCAATTACACGGCGACGGTGTGGATCAACGGGCACGAGCTGGGCACCCATGCGGGCGCCTACCTGCCGTTCGAGTACCAGCTGAAGGACCTCCACAGCGGCGTCAACCGGCTCGTCGTACGGGTCGACGACGTGCGCAGCGGCGCCGACTTTCCGCCGGGACCGAGCGGCGGCTGGTGGAACTTCGGGGGGATCCTCCGCGAGGTCTACCTGCGCGCGGTCCAGCGCGCCGACATCTCGCGGGCGATGATCCGCCCGGTCCTGCCCTGCCCGGGCTGTGCCGCAACGATCGAGGAGTCGGCCGACGTCCACAACACGACCGCCGTCGCGCAGACGGTCACGCTCACCGGTTCCTACGGCGGGCATCGGCTGACGTTCGGGAGGGCCACGATCGCGCCCGGCGCCAGCTGGACGCCGAGCGCCAGCGGGCGGATCGCGCACCCCCGTCTGTGGGCGCCCGGCAGCCCGCACCTGTACACGGCGACGCTCCGCCTGACCGACGGGCGCGGGCGGGTGCTGCAGACGTACACCGATCTGAGCGGGGTCCGCACGATCACGGTCGTGCACGGCCATCTGGAGCTGAACGGGCGCCTGCTGCATCTGCGCGGGGTGAACATCCACGAGCAGACGTTGACGACCGGCGCCGCCCTCGACCCTGAGCAGGAGGCTCAGGAAGTCGATTGGGCCCAGGAGGTCGGCTCCGACGTGATCCGCGCCCACTACCCGCTGGCCCCGGAACAGCTCGAACAGGCCGACCGCGCTGGGATCCTGATCTGGGATGAGATCCCCGTCTACCAGGTGGCGGCCTCATATCTCGGCCAGGCGGGTTGGGAGGCCCGGGCGCTGGCGCTGCTGCAGAACAACATCCTCACCAACCAGAACTACCCGTCGGTGATGCTGTGGTCGATCGGCAACGAGCTGCCCACGCCGGCCACCTCGGGCGAGGCGCGCTACATCGCCGCCGCCACCGCCGAGGCGCACCGCCTCGACCCGACGCGCCCGGTCGGCCTGGCCGTCAGCTCGTGGCCGGGGGTGGCGTGCCAGCGCACCGCCTACGCGCCGCTCGACGTGATCGGCGACAACGAGTACTTCGGCTGGTTCGACGCCGGCGGCGGCACCGACGACGATCGCGACGCGCTCGGCCCGTACCTGAACACCTTGCGCTCCTGTTACTCCAGCAAGGCGATCTTCATCACCGAGTTCGGCTTCGAGGGCAGCCGGCCGGGGCCGGTGGAGGTCCGCGGCACCTACGCCTTCCAGGACGACTCGATCGCCTTCCACCTCGGGGTGTTCGCCTCAAAGCCGTGGCTGTCGGGGGCGATGTACTTCGCGCTGCAGGATTTCGCGGCGCGGCCCGGGTACAGCGGCGGGGACCCCGTCCCGCACCCTCCGTTCGTGGAGAAGGGCGTCGTCGATCTGCTCGGAAACATCAAGTCGGCGTTTGGGGTGATGTCGGCGATCTACCACGCAACGGCTCAGGTTGGCCCCTGAGTTCGGCGCCAGCCGAACTCGCCAGGCAACCGGCGCCAGCCGGTTGGCCGATGTCGCCCGGGTGGGTCGCTAAATTCGGTTGTGTGTCTGTTGCCGCCGATGCAGAACTTCGTCGTACCGCGCTGTATGACCGCCACCTAGCGGCCGGGGCCAAGCTCGTCCCGTTCGCCGGCTGGGAGATGCCGATCCAGTATGCGGGGATCAAGCCCGAGCACCTCGCCGTCCGCCGCGCCGCCGGCGTGTTCGACGTCTCGCACATGGGCCAGGTCCAGACCCGCGGGCCCCAAGCCGGGGCGTTCCTCCAGCACATGCTCTCCAACGATGTGCGCCGCATCGCCGAGGGCGGTTCGCAGTACAGCGTGCTGTGCCGGGAGGACGGCGGTGTGCTGGACGACCTGTTCACCTATCGCCTGGCCGACTGCGAGTACCTGACCGTCACCAACGCCTCCAACCACGAGAAGGACCTGGCGTGGCTGCAGGAGCATGCCGCCGGGTTCGACGTCGACGTGATCGACGCGGCCGCGCGGTTCGCGATGCTCGCCGTCCAGGGGCCCGCGGCGCGGGGACTCGTGGGCCGGCTCGCCGACGGCGGGCTTCCGGCCCGCTTCCACACCTGCCTGCGCAGCGTCGCCGGCGCGCCGATGCTCGTGTGCGGCACGGGCTACACCGGCGAGGACGGCGTCGAGCTGCTGCTCGACCCGGGCGATGCTGCAACGGTGTGGGACGCGCTCCTGGCCGAGGGAGCGACGCCCGTCGGGCTGGGCGCGCGCGACACCCTGCGGTTGGAGGCGTGCTTTCACCTCTACGGCAATGACCTGTCGGAGGATCGCGACCCGATCGGCGCCGGCCTCGGCTGGTGCTGCAAGGAGCAGACCGGGTTCGTGGGGTCCGAGGCGGTCGCCGCGGCCCGTGTACCGGACCCCGCCCACCCGCCGCAGAGGCTCGTGCCGTTCATTCTCGACGGCGCCGGGATCGCCCGCCAGGGCAACCCGGTTCGGTGCCCACCCGCCCACCCCCAAACCACCTGCGGCGAGGTGACGAGCGGGACCTTCTCGCCCTGCCTGGAGCGCGGGATCGGGATGGCGTACGTTTCCGCCGAGCTGACCACGCCCGGGACGCGCATCGAGATCGACGTGCGCGGAACGACGAGGCCCGCGCTGATCGCCGAGAAGCCGCTCTATCGAAAGGGATCCTGATTTTCATGGCCGATGCTTCGTATCCGGACGACCTGCTGTACCACGCCGAGCATGACTGGGCGAGAATCGACGGCGAGCAGGCGACGTTCGGGATCACCTGGTACGCCCAGGACTCGCTCGGCGAGGTCGTGTTCTTCGATCCGCCCGCCGTCGGGACGAAGGTGACGAAGGACGAGTCCTACACCGAGGTCGAGTCCGTGAAGGCCGTCTCCGACGTGATCGCACCGCTCTCGGGCGAGGTCGTCGAGGTCAACGCAGCACTCGGCGGGAGCCCCGAGACGATCAACGAGGACCCCTACGGCGACGGCTGGCTGGTGAAGGTCAAGCTGTCCGACCCGTCCGAGACCGAGACGCTGCTGAGCGCGGCCGACTACCAGAAGGAGCTGGCTTGAGTCGTTACACGTCGGTCACCGAGTCGGACCTGACCGAGATGCTGGCCACGATCGGCGTGGCCTCGGTGGAGGAGCTGTTCGCCGACATCCCGGCCGGGTTGCGGCTCGATCGCCCGCTGGCGCTGGACGATGGCCTGTCGGAGTTGGAGGTGTACACCGAGCTGCGCGAGCTGGCCGCCCGCAACGTCTCCTGCGAGGACGAGGTTTCGTTCCTCGGCGCCGGCATGTACGACCATTACGTCCCGGCGCTGATCGACTCGATCATCATGCGCTCGGAGTTCCTGACGCCGTACACGCCGTATCAGCCCGAGATCTCCCAGGGCGGCCTGCAGGCGATGTTCGAGTACCAGACGGCGATCTCCGAGCTGACCGGGTTGCCCGTCTCCAACGCGTCCGTGTACGAGGGGCCGAGCGCCGTGGCGGCCGCCGGCTACGTGGCCAAGCACGCGGTTCCCGGCCGCCGGACGTTCGTGATCTCGCGCGGCGTCCACCCGCACGCGCGGGAAACGCTGCGGACGCTCGCCGTCGGCTACGGGATGGAGGTCGTGGAGGCGGAGTTGCGCGATGGGGTGACCGTGCTGCCGTCGCTCGATTCGGATGTGAGCGCGGTGATCGTCCAACAGCCGAACTTCCTCGGCGCGGTCGAGGACCTGGAGGCGCTGAGCGCCGCGGCCCATGACGCGGGCGCGCTGGCGATCTGCGCGTGCGATCCGATCCCGCTGTCGCTGTTGCGCAGCCCGGGGGAGTGCGGGGTCGACATCGCCGTGGGCGAGGGCCAGACACTCGGCAACCGGCTCGATTTCGGCGGCCCGTCGTTCGGGTTCTTCGCCGTGACCGAGGCGCTGATGCGGCGGCTGCCCGGCCGGATCGCCGGGGAAACAGTCGACGTGGACGGCAAGCGCGGGTTCGTGCTCACGCTGCAGACGCGCGAGCAGCACATCCGCCGCGAGAAGGCGACCTCCAACATCTGCACCTCCCAGGCGCTGAACGCACTGGCCGGCGTCATCTACCTCAGCTGGCTCGGCCGCCGCGGCTTCGTCGAACTCGGCGAGCTGCTCGTCCAGCGCACGGCGTACGCCCGCGAGCGGCTGGCGGCGCTGCCCGGCGTGTCGCTGCTCCACGAGCAGCCGGTCGTGCGCGAGTTCGCGGTGTCTGTCGATGCTCCTGTGGACGCGGTCGTGGCCCGCTGCCAGGCGGCCGGGATTCATCCCGGCTTCCGGCTGGGGCGCGAGTACCCCGAGTTTCCGAACGGGCTGCTGGTGGCGATCACCGAGCAGCGCACCCGCGCGGACATCGACCGCCTCGTCGACGTGCTCGGCGCGGCCATCGCCGCCTCATCGCCGGCCGAGGTCGGCGCATGAATACGCGCGCGCTGAGCAACACGTTCGCCGCCGATGACGAGCTGACGATTTACGAGCGCTCACAGGCCGGGCGGCGGGCGTTCGTCGCGCCGGCGCTGGACGTCCCCGAGCGGCCGCTGGACGAGCTGCTGCCGCCGGCGCTGCGCCGGGCTGTTCCACCGCGGCTGCCCGAGGTGACCGAGCCCGAGATCGTCCGCCACTACAACCGGCTCTCGAAGCGGAACTTCGACCTCGATACCGGCTTCTATCCGCTCGGGTCGTGCACGATGAAGCACAACCCCAAGCTGCACGAGCGCGTGGCCGCACTGCCCGGCCACGCCCGCCTGCACCCGATGCAGGACCCCGCTCGAGCGCAGGGCGCGCTGGAGCTGATGTGGCGCCTGCAGGACGCGCTGTCGGAAATCGCCGGACTGCCCCACGTGTCGCTGCAGCCGTCGGCGGGATCGCACGGAGAGCTGGCCGGGGTGCTGCTGACGCGCGCCTACCACGAGGACCGCGGCGACCGTCGCACGAAGGTGCTGACCCCCGACACCGCACACGGAACGAACCCGGCGACGGTGACGATGGCCGGCTACGAGGTGGTGAAGGTCGGCACCGACCGGCTCGGGAATGTCGATCTTGACGATCTGCGGGCGAAGGCGACGACGGACGTCGCCTGCCTGATGCTGACGAACCCCTCGACGCTCGGGATGTTCGAGCCCGGGATCGAGGAGATCGCCTCGATCGTGCACGCGGTGGGGGCGACGCTGTACTACGACGGCGCCAACCTGAACGCGATCATGGGAATCACCAGGCCCGGCGACATGGGCTTCGACATCGTGCACTTCAACTTGCACAAGTCGTTCACGCAGCCGCACGGCGGCGGTGGCCCGGGGGCCGGCCCGATCGCCGTGTCGAATCGGATCGAGCCGTACCTGCCGCGACCGCAGGTGGTCCGCCGGGTGTTCGAGGGCAACGGGGCGGCGCCGCGCTTCGAGCTCGACTACGACCGCCCCAAGTCGATCGGGCGCCTGCGCGGCTTCCAGGGCAACTACGGCGTGTTCGTCCGCTCCTACGCCTACATCCGCTCGCTTGGCACGGCCGGGCTGCGCGACGTGTCGGAGACGGCCGTGCTGAACGCCAACTACCTGCTGGCGCTGCTGCGCCGAGAAGGCGTGGCCGAATACCTGCCGGCCGCCTACGACCGCGTGTGCATGCACGAGTTCGTGCTGAGCGGCGCGCCGATGAAGCGCGAGCTCGGCATCAAGACGCTCGATCTGGCCAAGCGCCTGCTCGACCATGGCGTGCACCCGCCGACGGTGTACTTCCCCCTGATCGTCGACGAGGCGCTGCTGATCGAGCCGACCGAGACCGAGACCAAGGAGACGCTCGACCACTTCGCGGCGCTCGTGGCCGAGATCCTCCGCGAGGCGCGCGAGGACCCGTCGATTGCGCAGAACGCGCCGTACACGACCCCGGTCCGCCGCCTCGACGAGGCGGCCGCGGCGCGCCAGCCGGTCGTGCGTCAGGCCCTGTGAACGCGCAGATCGCGGCCGACGCCGAGGCGATCGCCGCCCGCGCCGAGGCCGACCTGGCCGCGCTGGTCGATGTCTCCACCCCGTCGGGCGACGTGCCAGGTGCCGAGGAGGCCGCGCGGCGGGCCGTGAGGCAGCTGCCGCCCGGCGCGGCCGTCGAGCGCCTGTCCTGCTCGACCCCCGGCTGCGCCGATGACCTCCTGGCGCGGCTCTCCGGCACGGGTGCGGGCCGGGTGCTGCTGCTCGGTCATCTCGACACTGTCGTCGACCACGGCGCCCACCAGTCGATGCGGCGCGAGGGCCCGCGGCTGTACGGGTCGGGCACGGCCGACATGAAGGGCGGCGACGTGCTCGCCCTCGGCGTGGCCCGCCAGCTGGCGGCGCGAGCATCGGACTTCGCCGAGATCGCCGTGCTGCTCGTCACCGACGAGGAGTGGCGAACGGTCGCCTTCTCCCACGTCGAGCGGTTCGCCGGGTGGGACGCGTGCCTGTGCTTCGAGGCCGGCGAGCAGACGCCCGACGGGGACGACGCGGTGGTCGTGAAGCGCAAGGCGGCCGGAACGCTCCGAGTCCGGGCCGTTGGCCGCGCCGCGCATTCGGGTTCGGCGCCGCACAAGGGTCTGAACGCGCTGCTCGGCCTGGCCCACGCGGCGATCGCCGGCGCGGGCGCCCACGACCCGGCGGGCGATGATCGCCTCACGGTGGTGCCGACGGTGGTGCGCTCCGGCGAGGCGTTCAACGTCGTCCCCGCCGGCGGCGAGCTGCTGTTCGACATGCGCTCCGACCGGCAGGAGGCGTTCGCGCGGGTCGTGGCGGCGATCCCGGACGCGCACGAGGGCGTCACGCTGACGGCGACGCTGGAGCGCAGCTGGCCGGCGATGGACAGCCGGGCGCAGACGGCCGCACTGCTGACGGACGCCGGCGCCGCGCTGGGGCGGCCGATCCGCCAGGCCTCGCGCGGCGGGGCCAGCGACGCCAGCCACTACGCGTCGTCGATCCCGCTGACGATCGACGGGCTCGGACCGCGCGGCGGCGGCGCCCACACCCCGGGCGAGTTCGTGCTGGCGTCCTCGCTGCGCGAGCGCGCGGAGGTCGCCCTGGCGGTCATCGGCGCCGTGCTGGCACGCTCGTAGCAGATTCTTCGACAGCGGTGTCATGCTGTATCACGTGAAGAACAAGCTTCCCGTCGCCAGCCGGCAAGAGCAGCGTGAGGGTTTGACGCTGCTGGCGGGGATCGTCGCGCTGATGTGGATCATCGAGGTGATCGACGCCGCCGATGGTTATGGGCTGCGCACCGACGGGATCTACCCCCGCAACCTCGACCGGCTGTGGGGCATCTTCACCGCCCCGTTCATCCACGCCAACTTCTCCCCGCACCTGCTCGACAACACGATCCCGCTCGTGTTCATGGGCGTGATCATCGCCCTGCGCGGCGCCGTCCGGCTGGCGATCATCACGGCGATCGTGATCGTCATCGGCGGGCTCGGCACGTGGCTGATCTCGCCGGGCGGGAGCGTCACGATCGGCGCCAGCGGCGTCGTCTTCGGCTACGCCACGTATCTGTTCGCGCGCGGCTTCTTCGACCGCAACCTGATCGAGCTGCTGATCGGCGTGATCGTCGGCGTGATCTGGGGCGGTGCCCTGCTCTCGAGCCTCGTGCCCCACACCGGCATCTCGTGGGAGGGGCACGCCTCCGGCGCCGTCGCCGGGGTGATCGCCGCCTGGTTCATGGCCCGGCACGACGAGCGCGACCAGCTCGCCCCCGCCTCGCCGGCGGCGCTCAGGTCCTAGCGTCCACGTACGTGCAGCGGCGCGCGTAGATCAGCTTCAGGCGGTCGGCCTCGCGTTGCGGGGCGCCGTAGTACCGATTCCAGGTGAGGCGCATCGTTTCGATGTCGTGCACCAGGTTGTCGGTGTCGCGCTCGCGGTCGTCCTCGAAGGCGGTGCGTGTCTGGTGAAACTCCCACGAGTCGAGCTCGACGATCAACCACGCCTCCGGGAAGTAGTTGTCGACCTCGCGGCCGTTGACCCGGGCGTTGCGGATCGGGCGGGAGCCGAGGACGGCACAGGCCCAGTCGGGGAAGCTGATCTCCCAGCCGGAGCGCGACGGGCCGTCGGCGGTGGTGATGAACGGGAGGATCAGCTTCGTGCCGGGGTGCCCTGGATGCAGTTCGATCGCCTCGGCGAGCAGGGCGCGGCTGAGGAAGGGGGTGAGCAGGGCGCCGTCGACGGTCCTTTGCAGACGGTCGTTCAGGCGCGGGGCGATGTCGAGGGTGGTGCGGGCCGGGCTGGTGACGGGGATCCCGAGTTGCACGTCGCGGTCTGGCTCGGCGAGCGTGCGTGAGAGGTGCACGGTGATGCCTTTCGGGCGGCGGTCGCAGGGTGTAGTGACCTCGAAGGGGGAGTCCCAGCGCTTGTAGAAGCCCCAGAGCGTCATCGCCGAGGAATGGCTGAGGAGGGCCTTGGGTCCGGCGGCCAGGATCGCCGCGTAGGCGCGCTCGAGGGCCGTGATGGGCGGCCCGCCGACGGAGTACACGCCAGGGTGCACGCGGTAGAGGGCGCCCTTACGCACCCGGCGGCCAATCGCGTCCCGGCTGAGGCCGAGGCCGAGCAGCTGCTGCCGCGTGATGTTGCGATATTGCCGGCCCGCGATCACTGCGATCCGGGCGTCGAGGGTGTCATCCACGGTGCGCCACCCATTTGGTGATCGTGTGCGCTATCCGCCGCTTATCTCCAAACACCCTTCCCAGGATGCACCCCAAACGGCGCCTTATCAGCGTTTGTCACAGAGTTGGCACACTGCCGTGGCTCATGCGTATCTTCTCGGGCATCCAGCCGACGGGCCGCAAGCACCTCGGCAACTACATCGGGGCGATCGCGCAGTACGTGGCCGGCCAGGACCGGGGCGAGGCGATCTACTGCGTCGTGGACCTGCACGCCACGACGGTCGCGTATGACCCGCAGCAACTCCGGGAGTCGGTCTACGACACCGCCGCGACGCTACTGGCCGCCGGCGTCGACCTGCAGCGCTCCGTGCTGTTCCGCCAGTCCGACGTGCTGGAGCACTCCGAGCTCCAATGGCTGCTCTCCAGCGTCGTCTCCTACGGCCAGCTGACCCGGATGACCCAGTTCAAGGACAAGTCGGTGTCCCAGGGCGAGCAGATCACCGTCGGGCTGTTCACCTACCCGGTGCTGATGGCGGCCGACGTCTTGGCCTACCGGGCCGACGAGGTGCCGGTCGGTGACGACCAGCGCCAGCACATCGAGCTGATGCGCGACGCCGCCGAGCGGTTCAATGCCCGCTTCGGTGAGACCCTCACGGTGCCCCAGGGGTGGTACCCGACCGTCGGGTCGCGGATCATGGACCTGCAGGCGCCGGACAGGAAGATGTCGACCACCGGCGGCACCGAGCAGGGCACGGTGCTGGTGCTCGACGAGCCGAAGCAGATCGAGAAGAAGATCAAGAGCGCCGTGACCGACAGTGGCAGCGAGGTCCGCCGCGCCCCCGACAAGCCCGGGATCAGCAACCTGATCGAGATCCTCGCCGCCGTCCGCGGCACCAGCTTGGACGCCGTCGAGCAGGAGTTCGCCGCCAGCCGCTACGGCGACTTCAAGACCGCCGTCGCCGCCGCGGTCGTCGAGTACCTGGCGCCGGTGCGCGCGGCGTACCAGGAGATTCGCGCCGACGAGCCCGAGCTGGAGCGGATCCTCGCCCTCGGCGCCGGCAAGGCACGCGTGATCGCCGCCGACACGCTCCAGGACGTCCGGGCGGCGATGGGCGTCGGTCCGGTCCGACCCGGCCGCTAGCCTGCGCAGAGGTGCGCCTCGTCGATCTCGAGCTTGACCTCGACGTCTTCGCCGGTCCGTTCGACCTGCTGCTGACGCTTGTCCTCCGCGAGGAGATCGACCTGCTGGAGGTCGACCTGGCCGACGTGGTGATCTCCTATATCGACCATCTGGAGGCGCGCGGCGAGCTGGACCTGGAGGCGGCGACCGAGTTCCTGGTGCTGATCGCGGCGCTGCTGGAGCTGAAGTCGCGGCTGATGCTCCCCGGCGAGGAGGCCGAGGAGCTCGTCGAGCTCGAGCCCGGCGAGGCGGCCGAGGAGCTGCTCCAGCGGCTGCTCGACGCCCACCGCTACCGCTCGGCGGCGGGCGCGCTCCAACACCTCCTGCGCGAGCAGGCGGGCTACCGCTTCCGCTCGGCGCCGCTGCCACCATCGCTGCGCCGCTCCAGGGTGCCGCAGGCCGAGGCGGTATACGACCCGAAACTGCTCTCGACGGCCATCGGCGAGCTGCTGATCCTGCCCAAGCCCGTCGACCTCAGCCACGTCAGCGTCCAGAAGGTCACCGTCACCGAGCGGCTGCAGGTGCTGCGCACGATGCTGCGGCGGGGGAGCTTCAGCTTCGCCGAGGCGGTGCAGCGGGCCGACCGCGTGACGGTCGCCGTGACGCTGTTCGCGCTGCTGGAGCTCTACAAGCAGGGCGAGGCGACCTGGACCCAGGACGAGCCGTTCGGCCACATCCAGATCGACGCCCAGCGGCGCACGGAGCCCCTGAAGGCGGCAGGATGACGACCGTGTCGCAGGAGTTGGAGCGGACGATCGAGTCGCTGCTGTTCCTCTCGCCGGACCCGGTCACCCCCGAGGCGCTGGCGGCGGCCACCGACGCCGAGCTGGACGAGGTGCACACCGCGCTGGCGCGGATCCGCGAGCACCTGGAGTACGAGCGCCGCGGGCTGGTGCTGCGCGAGCTCGCCGGTGGCTGGACGCTGTCGAGCCACCCCGACAGCGAGGACGCCGCCCGCGCCCTCTTATCGAAGCCGCGCACCCCGCCGCTGACCCCCGCCCAGGCCGAGACGCTCGCAATCATCGTTTATCTCCAGCCCGTCAGCCGCCCGGAGATCGCCCGGATTCGCGGCGTGAACGCCGAGTCGGCGGCGCAGACGCTGCTGGAGCGGGGGATCATCGAGGAGGCCGGCCGCTCCCAGTTCGGCGCGGCGCTGTACCGCACCACCGACCTGTTCCTGAAGCTGTTCGGGCTGCAGTCGCTGCAGGACCTCCCGGACGCCGGCGAGTTCGACCCGCACCCCGAGCTGGAGGAGGAGCTGCGCGACCGCCTGCTCCGCGCCGGCGAGGCCCGGGCCGGCGGCGGCCCCCCCGCCTCTTAGGCCTCAGGCGAGCGCGCCGCCAGCTGGCCGCAGGCGGCGTCGATGTCACGGCCGCGGGTCAGCCGTACCGTCGCGTCGAGTCCGCGCCGCTCCAGCTGCAAGCGAAACGCCTCGATCGCCTTCGGCGAGGAGCCGGTGAACTCCGAATCGGTCGGGTTGTAGGGGATCAGGTTCACCTTGAACTTGCGCGGATCCAGCAGCGCGGCCAGCCCGGCGGCCTGCACCCAACCATCATTCACCCCGGCCAGCATCACGTACTCGACGAACACCTTGCGGCGCTTGCGCTCGTAGAAGGCCTCGCACGCCGCCACCACGTCGGCCAGCGAGTAGCGGTCGTTGACCGGCATCAGCTCAGAGCGCAGCGCCTCGTCGGCGGCGTGCAGCGACAGCGCCAGCCGGATCGGCATCTCCGACGCCGCGAGCCGCTCGATCCCCGGGATCCATCCGACGGTGGAGATCGCCGTCCGCCGGTGGGTGATGCCGATCGCCGGCAACCGCGCGCACGCTCCCAGAACGGCGTCGAGGTTCATCATCGGCTCGCCCATCCCCATGAACACGCAGTGGTCGACCTCAGTCATCCGCCGGAAGTGGAGCGCCTGGTCGACGATCTCAAAGACGCTCAGGTTGCGGCCGAACTTCATCTGCCCCGTGGCGCAGAACGCGCACGTCAACGGACATCCAGACTGCGAGGAGAGGCACAGCGAGCTGCGCCCGTCGCGATAGCGCATCAGCACGGCCTCCACCGGCCGGCCGTCAGCCGTATGGAACAGCACCTTCACCGTGCCGTCGCTGGCGTGGGCCTCGCGATCCACCGTCAGCGTCGAGAACGGCACGCGCTCGGCCAGGACCTCGCGCAGCGCGGCCGGGACGTTGCTCATCGCCTCGTAGCCGGAAGCGCCCGACGCCATCCACTTCCAGACCTGGTCCAGCCGGTAGCGCGGCTGGCCAAGATCGTCGAGGTGCTCCGCCAACAGATCGAGGTCCATAGCTCTCTATGGTGGCATTCCGATGCGCCTTGCCAAGTTCATGGCCCACGCCGGCGTCGCCTCGCGCCGCGCCGCCGAGCAGATCATCCGCGAGAACCGGGTGACGGTGAACGGCGAGACGGTCACCGACCCGGCCCGCGACACGACCGACGACGACGCGGTCGCCGTCGACGGCGAGCCACTGCGCTCATCGACGAGCACCCGGGTCGTGTACGCCGTGAACAAGCCGCCCGGCGTCGTCTCGACGGCCCGCGACCCGCAGGGCCGCACGACGGTCGTCTCGCTGGTGCCCACCGAGCGGCGCCTGTACCCGGTCGGACGCCTCGACATCGACTCCACCGGGCTGATCCTGCTCACCAACGACGGGCCGCTGGCGCACCGGCTCACGCACCCGTCATTCGAGGTGGAGAAGACGTATGTGGCCACCGTGAGCGGCCCGGCCATCACCGATCGCACGCTGCGGCTGCTGCGCGACGGGATCGAGCTCGACGACGGCCGCAGCGCGCCGGCCCGCGCGCGCCGGCTCGCCCCCGACACGCTGGAGCTCACGCTCCGCGAGGGGCGCAAGCGCCAGGTCAAGCGGATGTGCGAGCAGGTCGGTCATCCGGTGAAGAAGCTCCAGCGGGTGCGGTTCGGGCCGCTGGAGCTGGGGTCGCTGAAGCTCGGCGCCTACCGCAAGCTGAGCGCCGTCGAGGTGGAGGCGCTGCGCCGCGCCGGCGTCACGGACGCTGGAGCAGCAGGTCGTCCTCGTGCAACCGCGTCGCGGTCAGTGCCGGCGCCACGAGGCTCGCGGTGACGTGCACCGGCCGGCGAGCGACCATCCGCACCACCGTGAACTGCCGGACCCGCGTGCGCGACACGACCCGGAAGCCGGGGATGGCGTACGCGCGCTGGATGCGTGAGGGCCACAGGTTGCAGGCCGACCCCCACCAGCAGAAGCCGGCGCTCGGCGGCGAGGTGAACGAGACGACGTCGAGCTGCGACACCGTCGCCCCGCCGCGGGGGACGAACTTCAGTGTCGGCAGGGAGAGCGACAGCGGCAGCAGGTCGCGGTAGTGCTGGATCAGGACGACGCGGCCCTGGCCGACCGCCGGGGCGGGGCCGAGGGCGCGGGCGACGACCCGCCAGTCGGGCTTCTGGCGGGCCGTGTCGGCGTCGACGCCGATCACCGTGGTGACCCCGAGGGCGCACAGCGCGAGCGCCGCCGCCACCCCCGCCGCCCGGGCGCGTGAGGCCGCCAGGCCGACGGCCACCGCCACCGCCCCCGCGGGCCAGATGGCCAGCACGTTGCGGGTGATCAGGTCGTCGACTCCGCCTGCGATCAGGAGCAGGTTCAGCACCAGCCCCGCGAGCGCGAGCCCGCCGGCCAGCAGCCCGGCGCGCCGCTCCATCGGGGCCGCACGCCACCCGAGCAGCACCAGCGCGAGCACGAGCAGCACGATCGCCACTGGCTCCAGCACGCCGCGCGCCGGCGACTGGAAGCCGAGCGCGAACTGCGGCACGAGCTCGCCGACGCGGCGCCCCAGTGGGGCGGCCGAGATCCAGCTGGCGTGCCCCGAGGCGTTCTGGTTCAGCGCGTAGGGCAGCAGCGCCAACCCGCAGACGACGAGTGCGCCGACGCCGACCTGCACGGGACGGCGGCGGCGATGGACGTACAGCAGCCACACCGCCTCGGGCGCGACGGCCAGCACCGCGTAGTAGTGGGTCACCAGCGCCAGCGCGCCCGCCACGACCCAGCCCACCACCCGGCGCGCCGATGGCTCGTCAAGCATCAGCGCGAACGTCCACAGCGTCAGCGCGCTCATCAGCACGAGCAGCGAGTACGAGCGGGCCTCCTGCGAGTACCAGACGAGCAGCGGGTTGCAGGCGGTCAGCGCGGCGACGATCACCGCCGCCCGATCGGACGCCAGCCGCCGTGCCGCGCACCACAGCACCGGCACGGTGGCGACTCCCGCCACCGCCGACAGCGAGCGCAGCCCCACCTCGCCGAACCCGAAGATCCGGGCCCACGCCCACGCGACGCCGTAGTACAGCGGCGGGGTCGACTCGCTCTGCGGGATCAGCCCGAGCATCTTCCCCGGCGAGAGATGGACGAGCAGCACCGTGTTGCCCTCGTCGAACCAGTAGCCCTGGTGCCCGATCAGCGCGAACCGCAGCGCCGCGGCGAGCACCGTCAGC
>DASZLC010000040.1:0-3836 GCA_035552615.1 Solirubrobacteraceae bacterium | reverse complement strand
CCGACGACCTCGAAGCCGACCTCGGGCGCGAGCCGCTTCAGCGCGACGGCGATCGGCGATTCACCGACCACCACCACGCGGGGGGCGGGCAGAAACGGCTCCAGGAACACCTCGATCGATCCTCCCGATAGGCACGGGTTCTTGACGGTCACGGCGCCGTCGCGCACGTCGACCTCGCGGACCATAGTGGGGTCGTCCGTCCCCGTCGATTCGGAGCCGTCACCGACGATCCGCAACAGCACCGGCTCGCCGCTCTCGATCGCCTTCAGCGAGTACAGCTGCACGCTGTGCTGGGCGCAGACGCCGCCGACGAACCCCTCGATCGTCCCGTCCTCGTGGACCAGCGCCACGTTCCCGGGCTGCGCGCTGGTCGGCTTCTCGACGCGGACGACCGTGGCCGTCACGAACGATTCGCCACCGGCGGCCAGCTCCTCGGCGCGATGCGACAGGACGTCGGAGATCACTGGGGCGGCTCCGGTCGTCCCTGCATCGCCGCCCACACGCGGTCGGGGGTCATCGGCATGTCGAGATGATCAACGCCGTGGGTCTCGTACAGCGCGTCGATCACCGCGTTCACGATCGCCGGCGGCGAGCCGACGTTCGGAGACTCACCGACGCCCTTGGCGCCGAGCGGATGGTGCGGGCACGGCGTCACGGTCTCGCCGAGCTCGAAGTCGGGGCACTCCAGCGCGGTCGGGATCAGGTAGTCCATGAACGACCCGTTCAGGCAGTTCCCCTCCTCGTCGAAGCTGATCAGCTCCATCAGCGCGATCCCGATCCCCTCGGCCAGCCCGCCGTGGATCTGACCGTCGACGATCATCGGGTTGATCCGCACGCCACAGTCGTCGACCGCGATGAACCGCCGCACCGTCACCTGCGCGGTCTCGGGGTCGACGTCGACGACGGCGATATACGCGCCGTACGGGTAGGTGAGGTTCGGCGGGTCGTAGATCACCTGGGCGTCGAGCCCGCCCTCCATACCGGCCGGCATCGGCGCGCCGCTGTAGGCGTACTGCGCGATCTCCTCGATCAGCGCCCCCTTCTCCGGATCGCCCTTGATGTACCAGCGGCCCTTCTCCCACGCCAGGTCCTCGCTGCGCGTCTCCAGCATCGTCGCCGCGATCAGCCGCGCCCGGTCGCGCACCTTGCGTGAGACGACGGCGACCGCGCCGCCCGACACGGGCGTCGAGCGGCTGCCATAGGTGCCGAGCCCGTAGGGCGACTTGTCGGTGTCGCCGTGGCGGACCTCGATGTTCTCCGGCGGGATGCCCAGCTCCTCGGCGACGATCTGGGCGAACGTCGTCTCGTGGCCCTGGCCCTGGGTCTGGGCGCTGATCGACACCACGGCCTTGCCCGACGGATGCACGCGCAGGTCGGCGCCGTCGTTCATCGCCAGCCCGAGGATGTCCATGTGCTTGCGCGGCCCGGCGCCGACGCCCTCGGTGAAGAACGACACGCCGATTCCCATCAGCTCGCCGCGCTCTCGCTTCTCCGCCTGCTCGCGCCGCAGCTCGTCGTAGCCGGCGATCTCCATCGCGACCTTCATCGTCTTGGCGTAGTCACCCGAGTCGTACGTCCAGCCTGTCGTCGTCTCGTACGGGAACTGGTCGGCGCCGATGAAGCTCCGCATCCGCAGGTCAATCTGGTCGACGCCCATCTCCAGCGCGAGCGCCCCCGCCATCCGCTCCACCAGGTACACCGCCTCGGTGATCCGGAACGAGCAGCGGTACGCCACGCCGCCGGGGGCCTTGTTGGTGTAGACGGCCTTCACCTTCACGTGCGCGGCCTGCAGGTCGTAGGAGCCGCACACGATGTGGAAGAACCCGGCGGGGAACTTCGTCGGCTGCGCCGTGGAGTCAAACGCGCCGTGGTCGGCGATCACGTCGACGCGCAGCCCGGTGATCTTGCCGTCCTTGGCGCACATCTCGGCCTTCATCACGTAGTCACGCGCGAACCCGGTCGACATCAGGTTCTCGGAGCGATCTTCGATCCACTTCACCGGCACGCCGGCGACGATCGAGCCCGCGATGGCGCATACGTAGCCGGGATACACCGGGACCTTGTTGCCGAAGCCACCGCCGATGTCGTTGCAACGGATCCGGATCATGTGCTCGGCCAGCCCGGCCACGTGCGCGTACACCGTGCGGTGGGCGTGGGGCGCCTGGTTGCCGTTGTAGATGTCGAGCTGACCGGTCTCCGGGTCCAAGGCGGCGATCATCCCGCACGTCTCCAGCGGCGCCGGATGGCAGCGCGGGTAGATGATGTCGCGCTTCACCACGACGTCGGCCTCGGCGAAGGCGCGGTCGGTGGCCGCCTCGTCGCCGGCCTCCCACGTCGGGCTGGCCAGGTTGTCGGTCTGGCCCTCCTTGTCGTCCCGGATCAGCGGGGCGCCGGGGTCGAGCGCCTTGCGGGCGTTGACGACCGCCGGGAGCGGGTCGTAGTCCACCTCGATCAGCGGGAGCGCGTCCCGCGCGATGTACTCGTCGGTGGCGATCACGAACGCCACCTCCTGGTGCTGGAAGCGAACCTTGTCCCCGGCCAGCACAGCTTGCGTGTCGTAGGAGATCGTCGGCATCCAGGCGAGGCCGAGCGTCTCCAGGTCCTTGGCCGTGATCACCGCCGCCACGCCCGGCAGCGCCAGCGCCTTGGAGGTGTCGATCGAGTTGATCGTGGCGTGGGCGTACGGGCTCCGCAGGATCGCACCGTGCAGCATCCCGGGCAGCGTGATGTCATCCAGGTAGGTGCCCTTGCCGCGGATGAAGCGGGCGTCCTCCTTGCGCTTCAGGCGGCCGAAGCCGATCGGGCGTTCCTGGGCCGGACTGATCGTGGCCATGGTCTTATGCCTCCTGCGCGACGGCGTCGTGCTGTTGGGCCCACTGGATCGCGGCGACGATGTTCTTGTAGCCCGTGCAGCGGCAGATCCCGCCGGAGATCGCCGTGCGGATCTCATGGTCGCTGAGTGGCTCCCCGCCCCGCTCGTCCAGCAGCGCGCGCGCCGTCATCATCATCCCCGGCGTGCAGAACCCGCAGTGCAGCGCGTGCTTCTCGTGGAATCCGAGCTGGACGGCGTCGAGCCGGCCGTCGGACTCCAGCCCCTCGACGGTGCGCAGCTCGTGGCCGTCGCACATCGCCGCCAGGGTGGTGCACGACTTCACCGGCTGGCCGTCCAGCAGCACCACGCAGGCGCCGCAGTTGGACGTGTCGCACCCCCAGTGGGTCCCCGTCAGCCCCGGCGTCTCGCGGATGAAGTGGACGAGCAGCTTGCGCGGCTCGACATCCCGGCTGACCCTCTCGCCGTTGATCGTCATCGTCACGTTCATTTCGTCTCATGCCTCCTGGTGCAGCGCACGCGCGGTGGCGCGACGCAGGGCGCGTTTTGTCAGCACGCCGGCGAGGTGGCGCTTGTAGTCGACCGGTCCGCGGCTGTCGGCCATCGGCATGCTGTCCTGCGCGGCGACCTTGCCGGCCTGCTCAAACAGCAGCTCCGACGGCGCCTCGCCTCGCAGGAGCTCGCTGATCCGGGTGACCTCGACGGTGAACGGGCCCGCCGCGACCAGCGCGACACCGGCATCGGCGAACGAACCGCCGTCGACCCACACGGCGGCCGACGCCGCGGCGATCGCGAAGTCGCCGGCCCGGCGCTCGACCTTCTCATGGGCGCTGCCCGCGCCGGGACGGATCGGCACCCGGACCTCGGTCAACAGCTCGCCGGCGCCGACCGCGGTCACGTACGGACCGACGTGGAATGCGTCCATCGGGACGACCCGCTCGCCCTGGAGACCGCGGATCACCACGCTCGCCTTGATCGCCGAGCACACGGCGCTCAGATCCTCGCT
>DASZLC010000039.1:0-23925 GCA_035552615.1 Solirubrobacteraceae bacterium | reverse complement strand
TTGGATAAGGCCGAGGTGTTGTGCCTCGGCTGTGGGGGAATGGTCGGCCTGCGCGAGCGGCTGCAACGGAACCTGGGGGTGCCGGTGGTCGAGGCGGTGCCGGCGGCGACCGCGCTTCTCGCCGGCCTGATCCGCGGGGGCATGAAGACGTCGAAGGTCCGCGCGTTCGCGTGGCCCGAGCCGACCGCGGTGAGCTGATGCGTCAGGTCATGGGATGAGACCGGTCGGCACCCAGATCCGGACGATCCACGAGCAGCTTCGCGAGCTGGCGAAGATCAACGCCGATCCGGCCGCCGGTGGGATCACCCGTGAGGTGTTCACCGCCGAGTACACGCGCGCGAACGCGTACGTGCTTGCGCTGATGGAGCAGGCGGGCTTGGCCGCGCGGATCGATGCGTTCGGGAACCTGTTCGGTCGGATCGCGGGTACCGACCCGGATGCTGCCGCGATCCTCACCGGCTCGCACATCGACACCACCTTGAATGCCGGCGCCTACGACGGCGTCCTTGGCGTGCTTGGGGGGATCGAGGCGGTGCGCGGGCTGCTCGAGGTGGGGTGGCAGCCGCGTCGTCCAGTCGAGGTCGTGTGCTTCGCCGGCGAGGAGCCGCGGTTCGGTTCCGGCTGCATCGGCAGCCGCGCGTTGATGGGTTCGCTCCATCGCAGCGACCTGGACGCGATGGTCGACCGCCACGGGGTCTCGATCGCCGAGGCGATGCGCAGGGTCGGATTCGATCCCGATCGGCTCGGCGAGATGCGTCTTGACCCCGCGACGGTCGAGGGGTTCGTGGAGCTCCACATCGAGCAGGGCAGCCGGCTGCAGGCGGCGGGCCTGCCGATCGGGGTGGTCACGCACATCGCCGCGCCGCACGACCTGCTCGTGACGATCTCCGGTCTCGCCGCCCACGCCGGCGCGACGCCGATGGCCGCCCGGCGCGATGCGCTGGCGGGCGCGGCCGAGCTGGTCGTAGCGGTTGAACGGCTGGCCCGCTCATCGACGAGCGGCTCCACCGTCGGCACGGTCGGGGTGATCGACGCGCGCCCCGGCGCGATCAACGTGATCCCCGGGGAGGTGAGCATCCAGGTCGACATCCGCGATCACGACCTGGCGGCGCGGACCGCCGTGGTCGAGGCGTTCCTGGCCGAGACGCGTGCTGTCTGCGAGCGCCGGGGTCTCACCAGCGATCTGCGCACGATCACCCGCGACGAGCCGGCCGCGTGCGCGCCGGTCGTGGTCGACGCGGCTCGCGGCGCCTGCGAGATGCTCGGGACCGCCTACACCGACATCGTCAGCGGGGCATACCACGACGCGATGGTGCTCGGTGCCGAGATCCCGATCGGGATGATCTTCGTCCCGAGCCGTGACGGGATCAGCCACTCCCCGCTCGAATACACCGCCCCCGATGACGTGGAGCGGGGTATAGCGGTACTGGCCGACACGCTGCGGACGCTGGCGGCATGAGCGCCGATCTGTTCGTCAAGGACGCGCGCGTCCTGACCCTCGATCCGGACGGGACCGAGCACGCCCGCGCGTCGATTGCCATTGCCGACGGAGTGATCACCGCGATCGGGCCGGATCTCCCCGAGCCGGACTCCCCGAAGGCGGGCGGTACCGAGACGCGGGTGATCGACGCCCGCGGCCTGCTGGCGATGCCGGGCTTGATCAACGGCCACTTCCACTCACCAGGCAACTTCACCAAGGGCGCCGTCCCGAACCTGCCGCTCGAGCTGTTCATGCTCTACGAGGTGCCGCCGCTGATGACCGATCCGGTCTCGGACCGCTTTGCCTACATCCGGACACTGCTCGGTGCAGCGGAGATGCTGAAGCAAGGGGTCACCGGCGTCCACGACGACGCGTTCTTCCTGCCGATCCCGACCCATGGCGAGGTCGACAGCGTGATGCGAGCCTATGTCGACAGCGGGATGCGCGCGGCCGTCACGCTCGATCAACCCAACGTCGTCGAATACGACAAGTACCCATTCCTCGAGGGGCTGCTGCCGGAGGACGTGCGGGCGAGGATGCGCGCGGCGCCGAGGATGACAGACGCCGAGCTGCACGAGGCCTATCAGTGGTTCATTGCCACCTGGCACGGCGCCGCTGCCGGCCGCGTCGGCGCGGCCGTCTCATGCTCGGCCCCCCAGCGGGTGACACCCGAGCACCTGCAGCAGCTCGATGCACTGAGCGCCGAGCACGACATTCCCTACAACATGCACATCCTGGAGACGCGGCTTCAGCGCGTGCTCGGCCAGGAGCGGCTGGGGCGCTCGCTCGTCCGTTACGTCCACGACATGGGCGTCCTGACCGAGCGGGCGATGGTGATCCATTCGATCTGGGTCGACGCCGAGGACATCGCCTTGATGGCCCAGAGCGGTTGCTCGATCGCGCACAACCCCGTGTCGAACCTGAAGCTGGGCAGCGGCGTGATGCCGTGGCGGCGGATCCGGGACGCCGGGATCAACATCTGTCTCGGCACCGACGAGGCGAACGTCGACGACGGCGTGAACCTGTGGAGCACGGTGAAGCTCGCCGGCCTGATCCACAACATCGGGACTCCCGACTACACGCAGTGGCCCCAGCCGCTGGAGCTGCTGCGGGCGGCCACGGCGGGGGGCGCGGTCGCGATGCGGCGAGGCGGACGGACGGGGGTTCTCGGGCCCGGCTATGACGCCGACCTGATCCTCATCGATCTGGACGAGCTGCCGTTCGTGCCGCTGAACGATCTGCCCCGCCAGCTTGTCTACTGCGAGCCGGGGTGGGCCGTGCGCACGACGATCGTCGCCGGTGCGGTGGTCATGCAGAACGGTACCCCGACCGGGTTCGACGAGAGGCAGGTCAAGGCCGAGGCGCGCGAGCTGGCGGCGGAGTTCGTCGGCTACATGGAGAGCTGCCGCGCCGGTGTCGATGAACTCGAGCCCTATTACGCGGAGATGTATCGCCGAACGCTCGCCCAGGCCGTGCCGATGCACCGGTGGACTGGTCCGATGATCCCGTGATGGACTACGACCTGATTGTGCGCACCGAGGCGCTCGACATCGGCATCGCCGACGGGCTGATCGGCGCCACCGCGCCGGGCGGGACGCTGGCGGGATCGGCAACGGAGGAGTGTGACGCGGGCGAGCTCACGGCGCTGCCGGGCGGGGTCGACGTCCACGTCCACTGCAACGAGCCGGGCCGGACCGAGTGGGAGGGGTTCGCCACTGCGTCCGCGGCGCTCGCCGCCGGCGGGTTCACCGCCTTCTTCGACATGCCGCTGAACGCGATGCCGGCCACGACCGACGTCGCGGCGTTCGACCGCAAGCTCGCCCATGCGACCGAGGCGTCACGCCTGGACTTCGCGCTGTGGGGCGGGCTCGTCCCCGGGAACCTGCCGGAGCTCGAGCCGCTTCACCGGCGCGGCGTGGTCGGCTTCAAGGCATTCATGTGCGAGACCGGGATCCAGGACTTTCGCCCGGTCGACGACGCCACCTTACGCGACGGCATGCGGGAGATCGCGGCGCTCGGATCGATTCTCGCCGTGCACGCCGAGAACGACGCGATCACGGGGTCCCTCACCGCCGCGGCGCGGGCACGAGGTCGCACCGATGCCCGGGCGTACCTGCAGAGCCGACCGCCAATCGTCGAGCTGGAGGCGATCGGGCGGGCGATCGCACTCGCGGCCGACACCGGCTGCCGGCTGCACATCGTTCACGTCTCGACGGCCAACGGCGTCGAGCTCGTGCAGGCGGCGCGGCATCGCGGGGTGGACGTCTCGTGGGAGACGACGCCCCACCACCTCGCCTTCACGGGCGAGGACGTCGAGCGGATCGGGGTGCTGGCCAAGTGCACGCCGGTGATGCACGACGCGGCCAACCGCGACCGCCTGTGGGCGCACGTCGCCGGCGATCCCGACGCGATCGTCGCCTCCGATCACTCACCGGCGCCGGCGTCGCTGAAGCCCGAGGGCGACTTCTTTGCCGCGTGGGGCGGCATCTCGGGCGCGCAGAGCACCCGGGGCGTGCTGCTTCAGGGGGTCGCCGACGGCCGGCTGGCCCTCGATGCGGCGCTCGCGGTGACGGGCGCCAATCCGGCGCGGCGGTTTGGTCTCGGCTCAAAGGGCGTGATCGCGCCCGGGCGCGATGCCGACCTGGCGCTTGTCGATCTCGATGCGAGGTGGGCGCTCGGGACGGCGGAGCTCCGCTATCGCCACGCCCACTCGCCGTTCGTCGGTACGCCGCTCCGCGGTGCCGTGCGCCATCTGCTCGCCCGCGGCCGGTGGCTGATCCGTGACGGGGAGCCCCGCCCCGGACACCATGGGCGGCTGCTGGTCCCGGGCCCGCCAGCCGCCGGCGCATGAGAGGACGCCGGTGCCGGCGGCGCTGAGAACCGCCAGCCGGACGAGGTCAGCGGCGGGGGCGCAGCTCGCGGCGGGTGCGGACGCCGAGCTTGCGATAGACCCGGCGCGCGTGCGTGCGCACGGTTTCGACGCTGACGTGCAGCGTCTGGGCGATCTCGGCGTTGGAGCGCCCGCCCTGCAGCAGCTCGAGCACGTCGGCCTCGCGCGGCGTGAGCAGCTCGGGCCCGGCGGGCTCGATCCCGTCGGCGCCGGCCGGGGGCAGGACGTGCAGCCCGCGCGAGGCGAGATGGATGGCGTGCACGATGTCGCGCGACTGGGCGCCCTTACCGAGGCAGGCGGTGGCGCCGAAGGCCAGCATCTGCCGGGACTCCGCGGCGGTCGGGCGGTTGGCCAGGACGACGAGGCGGGTGGCCGGGAACGCCACCGTTAGCCCGCGAATCTCCGAGGTGGAGGCGAGCGAGCCGAAGTTCAGGATCGCCACGCCGGGGCAAAAGCGCTCCAGCGCGTCGGCCAGCCGGTCGTGCGGGACGTCGGCGGCGACGAGCTCGAGGTGCTCGTCGTCAGTGATCAGGGAGCGCAGCCCACGGCTGACGATGTCCTCAAAGCGGGCGAGCACGATCGGGATCGGCGGGCGGTCGTTCATGGGCGAGCAACTGTACCGCGCAGGGGTGACATCACCATCACCCTTTTATCGGCACGAGGTCCCCCGAAGATCACCCCCGGGAGGTGACGACGACCGCGGCGCTACAAGGCACTATTTCCCTGTGCGTCAGGGAGACGCATAAGAGATTTATGAGGGACGGACAGGGGTAGTGCGATAGGCGAGGCTCCGCCAGTGGACCTCGCCTCTCGCGTTTAACGGGGCTGGCGCGGGATCGACGAGCGCAGCCGCTTGCGCGCATCGTCGAGCGCTCGCGAGAGCTCGGGCGTGTCTGCACCCGTCTTGCGCTGCACCGGCAGCGCGCCCAGCGCGCCGATCAGATCGGGCGTCATCCGCGGCGCGCCGTCCTGCACGGCGCGCCGGCGTCCGGCCGCGATCCGGCCGAGAGGACCCATTTAGGCGGCGGCGCCCGCCACGACCGACGTCGTCCAGTCGATGATCGACGTCGGCTTCACGACGTGCTTGCCCATCCCGAGCGCCTTCGGGGTGAGGCCGAGCGCCAGGCCGACGAGCTGGGGGAGATGCAGGACCGGCAGCCCGAGGTCGCGGCCGACCGCCTTGGCGGCGCTGGGCTGCTGCAGGTCGAGGTTCAGGTGACACAGCGGGCAGGGCACGACGAGGCAGTCGGCGTGGGCGTCGATGGCGTCGCCGACGTGGCGGCCGGCCATCGAGAGCGACGCGTGCTTGTTCATCGTGATGATCGGGAAGCCGCAGCACTTGTAGACGCCGGCGTAGTCGACGACGGTGCCGCCCAGCGCCTCGATCACCAGCTGCATGTACGTGTCGCGGGGATGCTCCTCGTCGATCCCGAGCCGGTCGACCGGGCGGACGATGTAGCAGCCGTAGAACGGGCCGACCTTCAGGTCGGTGAGGGGACGCGTGACCTTCGACTTCAGCGCGTCGAGGCCGATCTCCTCCACCAGCAGCCACAGGAAGTTCTTGTTGGTCAGGCCGCGCTGGTAGCTGAGGCCCTCTTCAGTCAAATTGGAGTTGATCTGCTCGCGGTAGTCGGTGCTGGCGTCGAGCCGCTCCTGGCACTCGGACTGGGCGCCCTGGCAGGTGGAGCAGATGTTCATCATCAGATCGGCGCCGGGCACCTGCTGGGCGAGCGCGAAGGTGCGCGCGTTCAGGGTGTCGGCGAGCTCCTGGTTGTGCTCGGCGATCACGCCGGCGCCGCTGCAGCAGGCGCGGTCGAGCTCCACCAGCTCGATGTCGAGCAACGGGGCGACGGCGGCCATCGAGCCGTGCAGCTCGGGCGTGAAGCCGCGGCTGACGCATCCAGGCCAGTAGGCGACCTTCATCAGTTCTCACCTTCCGTGTCGGAGGACGGCCCGGGGAACGTCGGTGACTTGTCTTGGACGGAATCGGCCGCCTCGTGGGTGACCGACAGCGGCTGTTTCACCGGCTCGTCGAGGAGGTCGTCCTCGCGGCCGCTGACGTAGATGTTGAACTCGACCCGCTTGTCCTTGCCGTCGATCGTGTCGAACAGCCGCTTGACCTCCTTCGGCGCCTTGTGCGGATGCAGCAGCAGCTTGGTCGGCGTCATCTTGCCGCGGGCCAGGCCGACCATCGCGGTGGGCATCCCGGTGACCAGCTCGGGTACGGCGCGCGGGTTGAACTTGCCGCCGTAGGAGTCGGCGAGGAGGTCGGATTCGTGCAACAGGCCGTTGCGCCTGATGTTCTTCACGAACGCGTGCTCGTGGCGGTAGCCGTTGTTGCGGTCCACGATGTGCTGGTCCGATCCTGAGACCCGCCGCAGGCGCATGATCTGGTCCATCGGCGCGACGCCCTTGGGGCAGGCGTCGACGCAGTTGAAGCAGTGGGTGCAGTCGTAGATCCCGTGCTCGTCCTCGCTGAGATCCTTCAGCCGCTCGGGGTGCTCGGCATCGCGCGGGTCGCCGACGAACCGGTAGGCCTTGGCCAGCGCGGCCGGCCCGACGAACAGCGGATCGATCTCCATCGACAGGCAATCCGACACGCAGGCACCGCACTGGATGCAGGCCATCGGCTGGGTGACGTCGACCATGTTCTCGTGCGGGACGATGTACTCGCGCTCGGGGACCGGCAGCTTGTTGATCAGCCACGGGGTGACGCGGCGGATCTTCTTCCAGTGCACGGACTCCATGTCGACGATCAGGTCGCGGATCACCGGCATGTTCCCCATCGGCTCGACCTCGATGACGACGTTGCCTTGGTCGAGCGTGTTGCTGGAGCCGCCGTGGCGGGCCGCCGCCTCCTGCAGATGGGTGTTGCACGCCAGGCCCGGCTTGCCGTTCATTCGCACGCCGCAGGAGCCGCAGATGCCTTGTTGACAGGAGCAGCGGATGCCGATCGTGCCGTCGATATCGCCCTTGACCTGCAGGACCGCGTCGAGCACGGAGTTCGTTGGGCGCATGTCGACGGTGTGCTCGTCCCAGTGCGCGGCCTGGCCCGACTGCGGGTCGAAGCGGCGGATCCTCAGCGTGTACTCAGCCATCGGTCTAGTAGGTCCTTTCCTCGGGCTGCCACTTCGTGATGGTGACTGGGGAGTAGCTGATCGTCGGCGCATCGGTGCCGTTGGCGGTGACGTCGATGTGCTTCAGCCACTCCTCGTCCTTGCGTTCCGGGAAGTCGGTCCGGAACTGCGCCCCGCGTGACTCCTTGCGCTCCTGCGAGGCGACCACGATCGTCTCGGCGCAGTCGAGCATGTAGCCGAGTTCGATCGCGCCGATCACATCCTGGTTGAAGATGGTGCCCTTGTCGTCGATCGCCGCGTTCGGTTCCTGCTCCTTCAGGTCGTGGACCTTCTCCAGCGCCGTCTGCAGTCCGTCGGCGTCCCGGAACACGGCGACGTACTGGTTCATCGTGTCGCCGAGCTCGTCCTTGATGGCCGCGACACGGCGCCCGCCCTTGGGGCGCTTGATGATCGAGTCGATCCACTTCGCGGTGTCGGTCACCCGGGCACTCGGGGTGGTGGGCATCGGGAGGCTGTTGGCCAGGCCCGCGGCGTGCTCGCCCGAGCGGCGTCCGAAGATCAGCGTGTCGAGCAGCGAGTTGGCGCCGAGCCGGTTGCCGCCGTGGACCGAGACGCAGGCGACCTCGCCGGCGGCGTACAGCCCCGGGATCGTCGTCTGGCCGTCGACGTCGGTCTTCACACCGCCCATGATGTAGTGCTGGCCGGGGTGGATGTGGATCGGCTCACGGGTGATGTCGACGCCGGCGAAGTCGCGGCCGAGGTTCACGATCTCCCGCAGGGCCTCCAGCGTGCGTTTGCGCGGCACTTTGGTGATGTCGAGCGCGACGGTGCCGTCGGGGAAGCCGCGGCCCTCGTTGATCTCGGTCTGCTCGGCGCGCGAGACGACGTCGCGCGAGGCCAGCTCCAGCTTGTTCGGCGCGTACTTCTCCATGAAGCGCTCGCCCTTGGCGTTCAGCAGCCAGGCGCCCTCGCCGCGGGCGCCTTCCGTGATCAGGATGCCGTTGCCGGCGAGCGTCGTGGGGTGGTACTGGATCATCTCCATGTCCATCAGCCGCGCGCCGATCCGGTAGGCCTGGGCGATCCCGTCGCCGGTGACGATCAGGCCGTTGGTCGTCGGCTTGTACGCCTGGCCGGCGCCGCCGTTGGCCAAAATCGTCGACTTGGCGTTGAACACCTGGAGCGAGCCGTCGCGCAGGTTGCGGCAGATGGCGCCCGAGCAGCGACCGTCCTCGTCCTGGAGCAGGTCGGTGCAGAACCACTCCTCGAAGCGGTCGAGCTGGCCGTGGTGCTTCATCAGCTGCTCGTAGAGGACGTGCAGGATCGCCTGGCCGGTGATGTCGGCGACGTAGTAGGTCCGAGCCGCCGAGGCGCCGCCGAAGGCGCGGGTCCCGAGGTGGCCGGTGTCGTTGCGGTGGAAGGTGACGCCGGCGTGCTCCAGCCAGAGGATCTCATCCGGTGCCTCGCGGCACATGATCTCGATCGCGTCCTGGTCGCCGAGAAAGTCGGAACCCTTGACGGTGTCGTACGCGTGGGATTCCCACGTGTCTTCAGGGTTGAGGGCGGCGTTGATCCCGCCGGCGGCCGCCACGGAGTGCGAGCGGACCGGGTGGACCTTGGAGATGATGGCGACAGTCGCGCCAGACTGGGCGGCCGCCAGCGCGGCACGCTGGCCGGCAAGGCCGGCACCGATGATCAAGACGTCATGAGAGGGCACGAACGGCGATTCTATTCTCGCCGCGGGCCAGGCTGCGTCGTGGCCCGCGGCGAGGTTCGCGTCAGTGCGTGGGAGCGGCGGCCGGCGTCGCGCCGGTCACGGGACCGTTGGTGGCGGCCCAGTACGCCTGCAGCTTGATCAGCGAGATCTCGACGATCCGCCGTTTGAACTCCTCGCCGTCGTTCACGCGAGGCATCGGGTCGTCGGGGACCTTGACCTCCAGGAAGTCGCACAGCGGCTCCCAGCCCTCGGTGACGTCGTAGACCAGCAGCTGGTCGGACGGGACGAACGCCGTGACCTCGGCGGTCCAGGCGTCGAAGCAGCGCAGCAGCCCCGAGCCGTCCTCGTAGCCGTCGTGCAGGGTCCCCGTCTCGTTCCACAAGAGGCCCCACATCAGCCGAAGGTATCCCGCCCAGCCGGGATCCACGCAGCCGCGCGCGTCGGACATGTGCCGGATCAGCGCCGGGGCGTGGTAGATGCCCCAGACCGTCTCCCGCATGCTGTGCTCCCACTTCTTCGGGTCGCGCACGCTGTGGACGACCTTTGCGTCGGGATAGCGTTCCAGCAGCTCCTTGTAGAAGTAGCCGCCGGGCCAGTCGACCGTCGATTCGAAGCCGTCGAAGATCTTCGCCCAGTCGCCGTTGCCCTCCAGCGCGTCCTGCCAGTCGTCGGCCAGGCTCAGGTCGGCGAGCACGTTGACCATGTGGTAGCAGGGCCCCACCCCGAGCATGTCCAAGGCCACCTTCTGTGACAGCGTCCCGGTTCGCGGCAGTCCTGTTCCGATTACTTTCATAGGCATCCTCCGTCCGGTCCGGCGGTCGATTGCGGGAAACGGGGCGACGACGTCCTCATAGTGGCCGCGCGCATGCGGCTCGCCCACCCCGGTGTACTACAAAATGGATATCGCGTTTTGCGTTCGGTTTCCATAAGCGGCTCGAATCCCGCCCCACGGTAAGCGGGACGCCGGACGGTGCGCCGCGGGCCTGCCTCAGGCCGTCCGCGAGCCGGCGTCAGGCCGTCCGCGCCGGCGTCAGGCCGTCCGCGGGCCCGCGTCAGGCCGTCCGCGAGCCGCCGAACGCGGTCTGCAGAGCGCGGCGGATCTGCTCGATCGTGACGACCCCCTGCAGCACGCCCTCGCCGTCGACGGCCATCAGCGCTCCGAAGCGCCCGAGCGCCTCGGAGCTCATTACCTCGGTCAGGCGCTGATCCTCCGAGACGCCGAGGCGGCCGTCCTCGGCGGACTCCAGCACCGAGCCGACGGTCAGCCAGCTCTCGCCGCCGTCGATCGTCGCCTGGAGGCGGTCCTGCAGGGCGACGCCGGCGAACCGGCCACGCTCGTCGACGACCGGGAACCACGACCAGCCGTAGCGCAGGAAGTACTCGTCGAGCGCTTGGGAGACCGGGGTGTCCAGCGGGATCGCCACCGGCTGGCGGTCCATGATGTCCGCCACGGTGACGCCGTCGATCCGTTGGCTGAGGGCGGTCTGCACGAGCGCGCCGCGCGCCGACTGGCCCATCATGAACGCCAGCGCGATCAGCCACAGCCCGTTCAGGGTGTCGCCGGCCAGCAGCCAGCCGATCCCGGCGCCGGCCAGCACGATCGCGAAGCCCTGGCCGAGCTTCGCCGCGACGCGCGTGCCGCGCAGCTTGTCGCCGGTCCGCCGCCACACCAGCGCGCGAGCGATCCGGCCGCCGTCGAGCGGGAACGCCGGCACGAGGTTGAAGGCGAGGATCACGACGTTCATGGCCAGCAGCCAGCTGAGCGACAAGAGCACCGGGGTGATCTGGATCGTGTCGTTGAGGCGGACGGCGTGCCACAGCCGGCTCGGGCCAACGATGGCCAGATCGACGACGAGGCAGACCAGCAGGAAGACGAGCGTGCCGAGCGGGCCGGCGATCGCGACCTTCAGCTCCTCCGCCGGGGTGGTGGTGTCGCGGCTCATCTGCGTCAGCCCGCCGAACAGGAACAGCTCGATCCGGTGGACGCCGATCCCCTGGCGTCGCGCGGCGATCGCGTGACCGAGCTCGTGGATGATCAGCGAGCAGAAGAACAGCAGCACGGTCACCACGGTCGTGATGTATGCGACCGTGTCGGAGCTGTGCAGGGTGTTCCGGAACGGGCTCGACAACCAGAAGATGACGAGGAACAGGAAGATGAACCAGGTGCCATCGACACCGATCCGGATCCCGAAGACGTCCATCAGCTTGATGGAACCTGGACGGCGCAACATGCTGCAATGGTGTCACAGCATCCTAAGTGCACCGTTCTCAGATAGACAGGAGCGTCAATGATCGACACGGCCACCGAGCTCGGCGTCAAGCTGACCGAGATCGACGACCTGCGCAACGCCGCCGGGGTCCTCGGCTGGGACCAGCAGACGATGATGCCGCCGCGCGGCGGGAGCGCGCGGGCCGACGCGCTCGGCACGCTGGAGCGGATCACCCACGACCGCTTCACCGACCCCGAGATCGGCCGGCTGCTCGACGCCGAGGCGGCGCGCCTTCAGGGCAGCGATCCCGATTCCGACGCCGTGCGCAACGTGTCGGTCACCAGGCGGCGCTACGAGAAGGCCTGCCGCGTGCCGACCGAGCTGGCCGAAGAGCTGGCGCGGGCCGGCTCGATCGGGCAGGAGGCATGGGTCGCCGCGCGCGCGGCATCCGACTTCAAGGCGTTCGCGCCGTACCTGGAGCACAACATCGAGCTCGTCCGCCGGTACGTCGACTGCTTCGACGGGTTTGCCTGCGCCTACGACGTGCTGCTCGATGACTACGACCCCGGCGCCAGCACCGAGCAGGTGGCGCGCGTGTTCGCCGAGCTGAAGGCCGAGCTGGTGCCGCTGATCGCCGCCGTCTCCGGTCGGGAGCTCGACGTCAGCGCCGTGCATGGCGACTTCCCCGTCGAGCGCCAGCGTGAGCTCGTGCGGCGCGCCGTGTCGAGAATGGGCTTCAGCCGCGAGGGGTGGCGGATCGACGATGCCGTGCACCCGTTCGCCACGAGCTTCGGCTCCGGCGACGTCCGCATCACCACGCGCTGGGACGAGGAGTACTTCCCGGCGGCGCTGTTCGGCGCGATGCACGAGTGCGGGCACGGCCTCTACGAGGCGGGGATCGCCGACAAGCTGCAGCGCATGCCGATCGGCCACGCCGATTCGCTGTCCGTGCACGAGTCGCAGAGCCGCCTGTGGGAGAACATGGTCGGCCGCGGCCTCCCGTTCGCGAACGTGCTCACGCCGTGGGTGGGCGAGCTGTTCGGCACACCGGTCGAGCCCGAGGCGCTGTTCCGCGCCGTGAACCGGATCGCGCCCTCGCTGATCCGGGTCGAGGCCGACGAGGCGACGTACGGACTGCACATCATCCTGCGCTTCGAGCTGGAGCAGGAGCTGATCGAGGGCCGCCTGGCGATCGCCGACCTGCCCGAAGCGTGGAACGCGCGGATGCACGAGTACCTCGGGATCGACGTGCCCGACGACGCGCACGGCGTGCTGCAGGACGTGCACTGGTCGGCCGGCATGGTCGGGTACTTCCCGACCTACTCGCTCGGCAACCTGATCGCCGGCCAGCTGTGGGAGCGGTTGCACGTCGACATCCCGGACGTGGAGGACCAGATCGCCGCGGGCGAGCTGTCAACGCTCCGCGAGTGGCTGCGCGAACACATCCATCGCCACGGGTCGAAGTTCTCCAGCGCCGAGCTGCTCGACCGCGTCGTCGGCAAGCCGATCGAGGTGGGACCGTTCGTCGCCTACCTGAAGGCGAAGCTCTCGAAGGTGTACGGGGGAATCTCCGATTCCTCCGGGCTCGACCTCGCGTCCGCGTAACGGGCGATCAGGTAATACTGGACTTCAAAACCCTGACGGCTCACCGCCACCGTGAGCGTAGGAGATGACAGATGACTGAGAGTCCCGTAAAAGTCGCCGTCACCGGCGCCGCCGGCCAGATCGGCTACGCGCTGCTATTCCGGATCGCCAGCGGCCAGCTGCTTGGATCCGACACGAAGGTCAAGCTCTCCCTGCTGGAGATCCCGCAGGCCGTGAAGGCCGCCGAGGGCACCGCGATGGAGCTCGACGACTGCGCCTTCCCGCTGCTCGCCGGGATCGACATCAGCGATGACCCGAACGCCGCCTTCGACGGCGTCAGCGTCGCGCTGCTGGTCGGCGCCCGTCCGCGCACGAAGGGGATGGAGCGCGGCGACCTGCTGGAGGCCAACGGCGGCATCTTCAAGCCCCAGGGCCAGGCGCTGAACGCCCACGCCGCCTCGGACATCAAGGTGCTGGTGGTCGGCAACCCGGCCAACACCAACGCGCTGATCGCGCAGTCCAACGCGCCTGACATTCCGCGCCAGCGCTTCACCGCGATGACCCGCCTTGACCACAACCGCGCGATCGCTCAACTGGCCGCCAAGACCGGCGCCGCGGTCAGCGACATCACCAACATGACGATCTGGGGCAACCACTCGGCCACCCAGTACCCGGACATCTTCCACGCCAAGGTGAACGGTGAGAACGCGGCCGCGAAGGTGAACGACCAGGCGTGGTTGGAAAGCGACTTCATCCCCACCGTGCAGAAGCGCGGCGCGGCCATCATCGAGGCGCGCGGCGCATCCAGCGCGGCGTCGGCGGCCAACGCCGCGATCGACCACGTACACGACTGGGTGCTCGGCACCCCGGCGGATGACTGGGTGTCGATGGCGATCCCGTCCGACGGCTCCTACGGCGTCGCGGAGGGCGTGATCTCCAGCTTCCCCGTCACCTGTTCGGGCGGGGAGTATGAGGTCGTCCAGGGCCTGGAGGTCAGCGAGTTCTCACGCGGCCGGATCGATGCCACGGTCAAGGAACTCGGCGAGGAGCGCGACGCCGTCAAGCAGCTCGGGCTCGTGTAACACCTTCACCTCGCGGCCGGCGGTAGGCGACTGCCGGCCGCGGAGGTGCAGTGTTAGCTGGCGGGATGCCAGCCGTGGCCTTCGCGCTTGATGTTGCCGTCGCCGACCAGCTTCGGCATCACGCGGTACAGGTAGTTCGGCTCGATCTTCAGCTCGGAGGCGATCTCCGGAATGCTGATCCCGGGACGCTGGCGGACGAGCTCGAGCGCCTGGTTGGCGCGTGTGTTACCACCACGGCGCCCGCGCGGGCGGCCGGGCTTGCGGGCGGCGGCGCGGCGGCCGCGGGTCGGGGCCGCCGGCGCGCTCGCTGCGCTAGCGGCGGGGGACGCGGCGCGGGCCGGGCGGCCGGGACGGCGGCGGGCGCCGCCGCCGCTGCCGAGCAGTGCGGAGCGGGCCGCCTCCAGTCGCTCGACCTCCTGTTTGAGCTCGCCCAAGCGGCCCTCGATGTCCTTCACCGTTGTGTCAACGAAACCAGCCATGATGTGAACTCCTAGGGTTCCTTCAGTTGAAAGTGCTGGGCAACCATACACTGACGCGCTGCGGACAACGCAAGTTACCTGTCGTCAGTGGTGTTCCAGCAGCTGCTTGAGGCGTTCCAGTGAGTGTTTCGCCTCACGCTCCGAAACGCCGCCGACCATCACGCGACTGGCCACGTTCCCCAGCATTCCCCCAGGCGTCTTGAACTCGTTGGTGTAGGTGAAGTGGGTGGGACCGTCGCCGTCGCCCGACAGCTCGTAATGGATGAACGCGGCGGAATGGGCCGGCCCGCGCCCCTCCCATCTGGCGGACGTGGGGGAGGTGACGTCGACGAGTGTCCAGTGCACCTTGAACGGAACGCCGCGGAGCGTCAGCACCTGCTTCATCGTCGCGCCGCGGGTCTGCGGGTCGGCGGAGATCTCGCTCACGCCACGGTGGATGGTCACCCAATCGCCAAGCCGGGTGGGGTCCATGATCGTGTCCCAGACCTCCTTGACGGGGGCGGTGATATCGGTCTCGACCTGAACCCGGGTCATCGCGGGGGGGACACTAACGCCCGCACGGTCAGCGTGCACGCAGTGGTTCAACTGCCTCCCACTGGCGCAGCGAATACTCGATCGCGGCGTCGAGGGAATGCAGGCGCACGCCGAGCAGTTCGGCGGCCCGGTCGTCGCGTGGCAGCAGATCATCATTCAGGCTCTCCATCAGCGGTCCGATCAGCTCGTACGCCTCGGACGCGATGACCGAGGCCACCCGGCTGGCAATCGGGGTAACGGTCAAACGCGGGATGCCAATGATCGGCCGGCCGACGAGCATCAGGTCGCGAATCCGCTCGATCAGCTCGCCGTAGGAGACGATGTCGCGCCCGCGCATGTCGAGTGACTCGCCGCCGACCCGGTCACTCGTGGCGGCGCGGGCGAGCAGCGCCATGGCATCGCGCTCGTCGACCGGTGAGGTGCGGTTGTCCTTCCAGGCGGGGATTGGGACCACCGGCATCCGCTCGACCAGTCGTACCAGGAACCGGAACGAGCGTGAACGGGCGCCGATCATGATCGAGGCGCGGAACGCCACCGAGTCGGGCGTCGCCCCCAACAGCACCTCCTCCACGGCCAGCCGGCTGGCCAGGTGGGGGGACAGGCACCTCTCCGCCGGGACCGGCCCGCCGAGGTACACAATTCTGCGAACCCCGGCGCGCTGCGCGGCCCTGGCGAAGTTCTCGGCCGCCGCGCGCTCGCGGACGTCGAACGGGCCGTCGGCCGAGGGCTCCATCGAGTGGATCAGGTAGTAGGCGACCTCGATCCCGTCCATCGCCCGCTCCAGCCCCTCGCCGGAGACGGCGTCGGCGCGCACCAGCTCGATCGTGCCGCCATCCCCGACGGCCGCCGGCGGCCGGCGGGAGATGCCGCGCAGCTCGTGCCCGTCGCGGGCCAGCCGCGGGGCCAGCGCCCCGCCGACGTATCCGGTCACCCCGGTGAGGAGGATCTTCATCGCGTGAGCAAAGCTACGAAAATGCGGGAGGATCCGCCGCCGGTGATGAAAAAACCTGCTATTTGCAGGAAATTGCCGGTCAACGAAAAGTTATGCGATTTCCGGAAATGGGTAATGCACGGCGGTCGTGAGATCCGCTTTGATGCCGATGTCGGTGTTGGGCCGCAAACGAGAACGGAGCAGAGCAGGTATGGCAAACGGGCGAGTATCGGCAGGCAAGCCACGGTGTGAGGACTGCTTCTTCGAGCGCAAGGGGCTGTGCGCGGTGACCCGCAACGGACCGTGCGCGACGTACCGTCCCGACAGCCCGGAGGGGCTGCGCCCGCCGAGTCAGCTGCGCTTCGTGTTCCGCCAGGAGCGGCGGCTGCAGGTCGCGTGGGCCTTTCCCACCGCCCAGGAGCAGCTCGCCCTCCACGCCAACTAATCCTTCGGCCGGGAGGCGATCCAGTTCGCCCCCGGCGTGTCGGACACGCCGTGGACGAGGATCGAGCAGAACACGGCGAGCGCGGCGAGGTTGAAGATTCGCGCGCCGGCGTGGATGCGGTCGGAGAGGACCAGCAGCGAGAACGTCATCGTCGCGACGCCCTTCGGCCCGAACCACGCCATGAACGCCTTGGTCGGGACATCGACCCCGGTCTTCACGAGCGCTGCGAACACCGCCACGGGCCGCGCCACCAGCAGCGTCACGGCCACCACGCCGACCGCCGCCCACCCGTCGGCGAACAGGCCATGAAAGGTGAGCAGCGAGCCGAACACGACGAAGATGCCGAGCTTCACCAGTTCGACCAGGTCCTGCGCCTGGCGCTCGAAGTACGCCCGCAGATCCGGCCGGCGGATACCGAGCGTGATGGCGCCAACGAAGACGGCGATCAGTCCGTTGCCGTGGGGGATCAGCACCGCCGCGCCATAGGCGGCGAACGCCACTCCGAGCGCGTACAGCGCCTTCTGATACGGCGGGACGTCTTCCAGCGTGGGGCGCAGCAGCAGCGAGCCGGCGCAGCCCATCACGACGCCGACGCCGCATCCGATCGAGACGTTCTCCAGCACGAACCGCCACCACACGAAGTGTCCGCCGCCGACGTTCAGGGCGGCGGCGAAGGCCAGCACCGCCGGCAGCGCGAGCCCGTCGTTCAGGCCCGACTCCAGGTTCAGCGAGTGCCGGACCGGCGCCGGCACGCGCGGGTTGGTGACGACGCCGGAGGACAGCACCGGGTCGGTCGGCGACAGCAGCGCCCCGAGCAGGAACGACTCCGTCCAGCTCAGGCCGACCAGCAGCCGCGTGGCCAGCGCGACGACGACTGCGGTGATCGGCATCGCCAGCACGAGCTTGCGCAGCGGCAGCGACCAGTGACGCGCCAGGAGCTCGCCGTCGACCTCCAGCCCGTCGCGGAACAGCATCACGATCAACGCGACGGTGGCCAGCTCGGAGACGAAGCCCGAGCGCGGGTCGAAGCGGATCGCGCCGGTGACGCCGGGACCGAGGATGAAGCCGACGACGACGAACACGGAGGTGAGCGACAGGACGCTGCGCCGCTCCACCCCGGAGACGAGCGCGCCGAACACAAGCAGGCAGCCGAGCACAACGGCAGAGACCTCGAACCGCCGGCTGACCACTGCCACCAGCAGCGGCGCGTGTGCGCTCAGGGCGGTCACGCTTGTAGAGTGTCAGCTCGTCAGAGAGGAGCGGTGGGTGCGGATCACCGTGCTGGGCAAGTCGCCGGCTTGGCAGGACACAGGGGGATCGTGTAGCGGGTACCTCGTCGAGCACGGCGGCTTCGTGCTGCTGCTCGACTGCGGCAACGGCGTGTTCGCTCAGCTTCGCCGCCACATCGACTACCTCGAGATCGACGCCGTGCTGATCACCCATCTGCACGGCGATCACTTCCTTGATCTCGTTCCGTACAGCTACGCGCTGATCTACGCCCCGCGCCAGCAGCCGGTGGCGGTGGCGGGGTGGCCCGGTACCGATGACCCAGTCCGGCCCGAGCTGCATCTCCCGCCCGGATCGACCGACACCTTCCGGCGGCTGTCCGCCACGTTCGGGCCCGCGGATCTGATCGAGAGCGCCTTTGAGATCCGCGAGTACGACGGCGGCTCGGAGCTCGCGATCGGACCGTTCAGGATCCGCCTCACCGAGGTCCCCCACTACACGCGAACCTTCGCCGTCGACTTCACCGACCCCGACGGGGCGCGCTTCACCTTCAGCGCCGACTGCCGCCCCAACGACGAGCTCGTCGAGCTCGCCCGCGACACCGACCTGCTGCTGATCGAGGCGACGCTGCCGCGGCCGGAGCGCAACGGCACGCGCGGCCACCTGACGCCCGGCGAGGCCGGCGAGCACGCGCGGCGGGCCGGAGCCCGGAACGTCGTGCTGACGCACTTCTCCGACGAGCTCGATCCGAGCTGGATGGCCGCCGAGGCGGCGGCGACCTTCGGGTCAGCGGTCACGCTCGCCGAGCAGGGCGCCGTGTACACGCCGCAGGCCGCCGACCGCCCCAGGGCCGTTAGCCGAGGAACGGCTTCAGCTTCTTGACTGTGGCCGGAATCGTGGCCGTGCCCGGGAGGGCCGGCAGCACACCATGGCCGCCGGCGGCCGCATCGAAGAAGCTGAAGTGAGTCGCCTCGTTCGCCGCCACCTTCGCCGCCACCAGCTTCAGGTCGAGTGAGCTCAGCGTCTCGACAGCGCCGAGGTAGGCCTCGACGAACGCCGTCTCCAGCGCAACGCCGGTGTTCAGCAGCGACTGACCGGTCTTCGTGACGCTGGCCGGGATCTTGAACTTCAGACCCGTCGGCGTCTTGCGTCCCAGCGCGCTGGCCAGGAACGCCTTGTGCGCCTTCTCATCGCCCAGCGCAGCCTGGAAGTAGTCGATGTTCTGCAGGGCCGGGTGCTTGAAGGACGTGAAGTTCGCCAGGATCGCCGAGTACACGACGACGGCCAGGCTCTCGGCGGTGTAGGCCGCCTGCAGCGTCGCGATGTCGCTGCTGGTCGGTCCGGCCGCGGCAAACGCGACACCCGTCACGGACGCCAGCACGCCGCCGGAGCCGGCCAGGACCACTGAGCCCTTGGCTGTGTTCTTCAGAAACTGGCCGCGGTTCACGGCGGGCTTTACGTCAGTCATGCGGGTCTCCTATCGGTTGGTTCTCGCCCCTGCTGGGGTCCTTCGCGCGGGGAGGCGATTTGGATCATTCGTCCTACTTGACGGCTGCGCCGGTGGCGCCGCCGGCGCCGAGGGATGTGATCCGACGTCTACGCACGCCCGACGGGTTCCGATCAACCTCGACTAGGCTTACGGCCATGCCCGAGCGAGACCTGTTTGCGAACTTCGACCGGATGCGACGTGAGGTCGACGAGCTATTCGGCGACGTGTTTGAGCGCACCGGGCTGGCCCGCCGCCGCTCGGGGTTCTCGCCCGCCGTCGACGTGTCCTTCACCTCCGATCCGCCGCGGGCGATCGTCACCGCCGAGCTGGCCGGCATCAACCCCGACCAGCTCGACCTGGAGATCCAGGGCCGCACGCTGATCCTCTCCGGACAGCGTCAGCCGGGCGGGCTGGAGGGCGACGTCTACCAGCAGGTCGAGATCGAACGCGGCCCGTTTCGCCGGGTGATCGAGCTCGGTGCCGAGGTGCGCGCCGACGAAGCGAAGGCCCGCTACGAGGACGGGCTGCTGCGCGTCGAGCTGCCGCTCGTCGTCGGGTCGGCCCAGCCGCGCGCGGTACCGATCGAGAGCACCCGGGATATCCCGTGATCGATGTCGGGCTTCCCGAGGGTGGCCCTCGCGAAGTCACCGTCGGGCGCGCGCGCGAGCTGCCCGAGCGCGCCGGCGTGCTGCCGCTGCGTGAGACGGTCACGTTCCCCGACATGCTGGTCCCGCTGAACGTCGGGCAGAAGCGGAGCATCGAGCTGATCAACGACGTGCTGCGCGGAGACCGATCGATCGTGATGGTCGCCAGCCGCACTCCGGAGCTGGAGCTCCCGGCGCCCGATGACCTGTACACCGTCGGCGTGCTCGGCGCCGTGGCCCGGATGATCCGCGTGCCCGACGGCACCCTGCGGGTGCTGATCCAGGGCGGCCAGCGCGTGCGGATCGACAGCTGGCTCGCCACCGAGCCGTACCTGCTGGCGGCGATCTCCGAGCTGCCCGACGTCGTGCGGCCGACGAAGGAGCTGGAGGCGTTGATGCGCAACGTCCAGCACACGTTCACGAGCATCGTGCAGGAGGTCCCGTACCTGCCCGAGGAGCTGCAGCTGATGGTCGCCAACGTCGAGGACCCGGGGGCGCTGGCCAACCTGATCGCCGGGGCGCTGCGGCTGAAGACCGACGAGAAGCAGGAGCTCCTGGAGGAGCGCGACGTGGCCAAGCGGCTGCGGCGCCTGTCGGAGATCCTGGCCCGCGAGCTGGAGGTCGTCGCGCTCGGGTCAAAGATCCAGTCGCAGGTCCAGTCCGAGCTGGAGAAGGGCCAGCGCGAATATTTCCTGCGCCAGCAGCTGAAGGCGATCCAGGACGAGCTGGGCGAGGGAGACGAGGTCGAGTCCGAGGTGCAGGAGCTGCGCACCCAGCTCGCGATCGAGCTGCCCGAGGAGGTGCGCAAGCAGGCCGACCGCGAGCTCTCGCGCCTGGCGCGGCTGCAGCCCGCGATGGCCGAGTACGGGGTCGTGCGCAGCTACCTGGAGTGGATCGCCGCGTTGCCGTGGGATACGTCGACCGACGACAACCTCGATCTCGCCCATGCCCGCGCCGTGCTCGACGAGGACCACTACGACATCGAGCAGGTGAAGGACCGCATCCTGGAGTTCCTGGCCGTGCGGTCGCTGATGCAGGGCCGCAACGGGGCCACCCGGCAGCCGGCCGGTTCGATTCTGTGCTTCGCCGGGCCGCCCGGCGTCGGCAAGACCTCGCTCGGGCGCTCGATCGCGCGCGCGCTCGGACGCAGGTTCGAGCGGATCAGCGTCGGCGGCGTACGCGACGAGGCCGAGATTCGCGGCCACCGGCGCACGTACATCGGCGCGATGCCGGGGACGATCATCCGCGCCATGCGCGACGCCGGCGCCAACAACCCGCTGTTGATGATCGACGAGATCGACAAGATGGGGGCGGACTTCCGCGGCGATCCCTCCAGCGCGATGCTGGAGGTGCTCGATCCCGAGCAGAACCACGCGTTCCGCGATCACTACCTCGACCTCCCGTTCGATCTATCGAATGCGATGTTCGTGGCGACCGCCAACACGCTCGACACGGTCCCGGGGCCGCTGCGCGATCGCATGGAGGTGATCCAGCTCGCCGGCTACACCGAGGGCGAGAAGCTGGAGATCGCGCGGCGCTACCTCGTTCCGCGTCAGATCGAGCGCAACGGGCTGCCGAAGAGCCGGATCAGCTTCAGCGACGCGGCGCTGAAGGCGATCGTCGCCGATTACACGCGCGAGGCCGGTGTCCGCCAGCTGGAGCGCGAGATCGGCAGCGTCTGCCGCAAGGTGGCGCGCCAGGTCGCCGACGGCACTCTGACCAAGCGCATCTCGATCACCGAGCCGCGGGTCCGGGAGCTGCTCGGGCGGCGCCGGTTCTTCTCCGAGACCCGGCGGCGGACGGCGCGGCCCGGCGTCGCCACCGGGCTGGCCTGGACGCCGGTCGGCGGCGAGGTCCTGTTCGTCGAGGCGACGGCGATGCCCGGCAAGGGTGGCCTCACGATCACCGGTCAGCTCGGTGACGTGATGCGGGAGTCGGCCCAGGCGGCGCTGTCGTGGGTCCGCAGCGCGGCGTCCGAGCTGGCCCCGGAGCTGCCCGACGACTGGTTCGCCACCCACGACCTCCACATCCACGTCCCGGCCGGGGCGACGCCGAAGGACGGCCCCAGCGCCGGCGTGACGATCGCCACCGCGCTGGCCTCGCTGCTGTCCGGCCGCCCGGTCCGCAGCGATGTCGCGATGACCGGTGAGATCACGCTCACCGGGCAGGTGCTGCCGATCGGCGGGCTGAAGGAGAAGGCACTGGCGGCGCAGCGGAGCGGGATCAAGACGGTGATCGCCCCGAAGCGCAACCAGGAGGACATCGAGGAGATCGCGCCGCACCTGCGAGCCGCGATCGAGTTCCGCTTCGTCGAGGAGATCGACGAGATGCTGGAGATCGCGCTCGCCCGGCCGCGCCGCTCGGGTGTCACGAAAGCGGACGCGGGGTAGGGTTATGCTCAGACTAAGCGCTCACCGAGGAGAACCATGTCCAAGAAGAAGGTGAAGGCGGCCGGATTCAATCCGGCGGACCTCGTAGAACTCGCCACCGACAATCCGTACGTGCACCGGCTGATCGAGGACGCCAGCATCCGCGAGAACTTCCAGCGCGCGCTCGAGTCCGGCCGCAAGGCGATCGACCGCCTCGGGAGCGCCAAGAATCCCGCCAAGGCGCTGCTCGACGACAAGAAGGTCCAGGCCGAGCTGCGCACGGCGATCGAGTCGCTGCGCGACGCGACGACGTCGCTCACCGAGGCGCCGAAGAAGAAGCGCCGCAGGCGCGGGCGCAAGCTGCTCCTGCTGGTCGGCGTCGGCGGCGCCGCCGCGATGGTCGGCTCGGAGGATCTGCGCACGAAGGCGCTCGACGCGCTGTTCGGTGCCGAGGAGGAGTTCCAGTACACGCCGCCGGTGAGCGCGCCCGCTGATGAGGCGCCCGCACCGGTCAGCGCCGCCTGACCGCAGCACCCATACACTGCCGTGTCGTGGAAGCGGCACGGATACCCGACGTCGGGCCGGCGCGCGAGCTGTCGGGTGACAAAGCCGCACGAATCGTGGAGGCGATGAGCGTCAGCGTTGCGGCCCGGGGGATCGCCGGCGCCACGTTCGATCACGTGGCCCGTGAGGCCGGCGTCTCCCGCGGGCTCCTGCACTACTACTTCGGCACGAAGGAACGGCTGCTGGTTGAGGTCGTGCGCCGCGAATGTGACGTGCGCAAGGACCGCATATCGGCGGCGCTGGTCGGGGCCGAGGGCGGCGATCACGTGCTGACGGCGCTCGTCAGCACCTTCGAGGATTTCCTGGGGGAGGGGCCGACGACGCCGATCATGTTCTACGAGCTGATCACGCTGGCTCAGCAGAACGATGAGATCGCCGCCGAGCTCAGAGAGTACGCGCGCCGCACCCGCCGCCACCTGGCCACCGAGCTCGGCGCCAAGCAGCAGGCCGGGGTCATCGGGCTGCGCGCCGATCCCGAGGCGGCCGCGGACTTCCTGTTCGCGCTCGCCGATGGCGTCACGATGCGCCGGCTGATGGAGCCCGCGCATGACATCGAGCCGCTGATGGTGCTGGCCGTCGCGGCCGCCCGCTCGGTCTTCACCTGATCGTGACCGCCCGCGTGAATCAGCGGATCGCCATCCCCGTCGCGGCGGTGCTCCTGATCGTCGCGGTGCTCGTCGCCGCCCAGATCGCGCTGCCGACGATCGCCGCCGACCACATCCGCGACCAGCTGAAGAAGAACGGCAAGGTGATCTCCGTGTCGGTCAGCGCGTTCCCCGCGATCGAGCTGCTGTGGCACCAGGCCGACACGGTGAAGGTGCGGATGGCGAGCTACCACTCGGGCACGAGCCACCTCACCAGCCTGCTGGACCAATCGAGCGACGTCGGCACGCTCGACGCCTCGGCGCAGACACTGACCGACGGGCTACTGACAGTCCACGACGCCACGCTGAGTAAGCGCGGCAGCACGCTCACCGGTACGGCCGTGATCGAGGTGTCCGACCTGCGCCGCGCCTTCCCGATCCTGCAGTCGGCCTCGGTCGCGGCGAACACCAATGGCCAGCTGGTCGTCGAGGGCCGCGCGAACGTGCCGATCCTCGGCGACATCGAAGTCCCCGTCGTCGTGCAGGCGCAGGGCGGACGGCTGATCGCCGCGCCCGATATCCCGCTGGTCGGCAGCCTGTTCACCTTTCAGTTGTTCTCCGA
>DASZLC010000038.1:0-56708 GCA_035552615.1 Solirubrobacteraceae bacterium | reverse complement strand
GCGGCGAACGCCTCGACGCTCCGTGTGGGGTCGGTCCCGCTCCGACCCGCGGGCTCCCGGATCCTCGGATCGCTCGCTCCGAGCAGCCCGGTCCGGCTGACGGTGGCGTTGGCGCCACGGGATCCCGCGGCGCTTGCTGCGTTTGCGACGGCGGTGGCGACGCCAGGGTCCAGCGTCTTTCGGCAGAGGCTGTCGGTGGCCCAGTTCGCCGAGCGATTCGGGGCGCCCGGGACCGCGATCGCCGCCGTCCGGACGGCGTTGACCGCCGACGGGCTGGCGCTCGGCCCGGTCAGCGCCAACCATCTCGCGATCCCCGTCAGCGGCGCGGCCGCCGATGTGGAGCACGCGTTCTCAACGACGCTCGCGAGGGTGGGACTCACCGACGGCCGGATCGCCGACGCGAACAGCACCCCGCTGTTCCTGGGCGCCTCAGTGGCGCCGGACGTCCAGGCCATCATCGGCCTCAGCACCACGGCGGCGGCACAGCCTCTCGCCGTGTCGAGACGCGGCCCGTGGATGGGTCTCTCGCCGCATCTGCCGACGGGTGGGCCACAGCCGTGCTCGGCGGCGTCGGCCGGCGGGGGGACGACCGCCGATCAGATCGCAGCGGCGTACGGCTACTCCCCGTTCTACGCGGCCGGCGACCTCGGTGCCGGCGAAACGATCGGGCTGTATGAGTCGGAGCCGAACTTCTCCTCCGACATCACGGCCTTCGAGCAGTGCTATGGCATCACCGCGCCCGTGTCCTACGTCGAAGTCGACGGCGGCCCGGGCGGGTCGCCCGGCGGCGCAAACCAGAACGGCAGCGAGACCGAGCTCGACGCGGACGCCGTGCTCGGCCTGGCGCCGGCAGCGAACGTCCTCATCTACCAGGGACCAGGGGCCGGCAGCGGCCCCTACGACATCTACAACGCGATGGTCAGTCAGGACAGGGCGAACGTGATCTCGACCTCGTGGGGGATCTGCGACCCGGAGGAGGGCCGCCAGGACGCGGTGGCCGAGAACACGCTGTTCAACGAGGCGGCCGCGCAGGGCCAGTCGGTGATCGCCTCGGCGGGCGACGACGGGGCGCAGGACTGCTACCAGAGCAGCGGGACCAACGACACCCAGGTGGCGGCCGACGATCCTGGGACCCAGCCGAACGTCACGGCCGTTGGCGGCACGACCCTGACGGCGCTCGGCCCGCCGCCCACCGAGCAGGTCTGGAACGACGGTCTCGGCAATGACGCCGGCGGTGGCGGGATCGCCAAGTTCTGGACGATGCCCAGCTATCAGTCCAGCGCCCCGAGCTCGCTGAACGTGATCAACTCGGAGTCCTCAGGAGCGCCGTGCGGCGCCGGCTCCGGCTACTGCCGGGAGGTGCCCGACGTGTCCGGCGACGCCGATCCCGGCATCGCCTCCGACTTCGACGGGTCGTGGGGGGCGGGCGGCGGAACCAGCCTGTCGGCGCCGGATTTCGCGGCGCTCGTCGCGCTCGCCGACGCGTCGAGCAGCTGTCACGGCAAGCAGCTCGGCTTCGTGAACCCCGCGCTGTATGCGGCGGCGGCCAGCTCCTACAGCCAGGAGTTCAACGACGTCACCAGAGGCAACAACGACTACACGGGCACCAACGGCGGTCACTACGCCGCCGGTCCCGGCTTCGACCTGGCCAGCGGGCTGGGAACCCCGATCGGTGCCGCGCTGGGAGCGGGCCTGTGCTCCGCCAGCCCGGTGACCGTCACCTCGCCCGGCAACCAGTCTGCCGTGGTCGGCAAAGCGGTCAGCGTGCAGATCAGCGGGCACGGTGCGTCGCTCAGCTACTCGGCCAGCGGCCTACCGCCCGGACTGTCGATCAACGCCGCCACGGGCCTGATCTCGGGTAGCCCGACGACCGCGGGGAGCTACGCCGTCACCGTGACCGCCGCGGTGGCCGGCGGCGGCAACGCCGAGACGACGCTGACGTGGACCGTGGCCGGGCCCCCGACGGTGTCGCGCGCATCGCTGTCCGGGATCAGGGCCGGCAACGCGCGGCTGGCCTTCACGGCACACGCCGGGCCGTACGCGCCGCAGCTGTTCGCCGTCTCGGTCGGGTTGCCCGGAGGCCTGTCCTGGGCCCGGGGCAAGGGGGCGCTGGCGCGCGGCATCAGCGTGCGCGGCGCCGCCGGGAAGCGGCTCAGCTTCAGCGCCACCTACGATCACGGCTGGGTCGACATCGTGCTGGCCCACAACGCGGTCTCGCCCGTGTTGCAGGTGACCGGGGGCTATCCCGCCCTGCTACAGACCTACGGGCTGCAGCGCCGGGTCCGGCAGCACCGCGTCGCCACGCTCACGGTGATCGTCGAGCCCGACGACGCCAACAACAAGTACGTCAACATCGATGTGCCGCTGAAGCCGTCTTAGTGCTGCTTGGCGCGGCGGGTGCGGGAGCGTTCCTCCTGCTTCTCGACCACCTGCACGATCAGCCGCAGCACCTGGTCGATCCCAGTCGCCTTGGCGTCGCCGTGCTCAAACGCCGCCCGCCAGTCCCTAATGTGGCCCTTCGTGGCGAGCTCGTTGAACTCGGCGCGGTTGACCTGCAGGGTCACCTTGGCGTCGGAGGCGATCGTCTTCGACACCTTCGGGCCCGGCAGTTCGACGCGGTAGAGCTGGATGTCGCGCCCGCCGCGCAGCTCCAGGCCGGCCACCAGCTTCAGCGGCTGGAGCGCCGGCACCTCCTCCAGGAACCGGTTCACGGCGGTCTCGATCAGCGCCTTGGTGTCGGAGGGCGAGGCCACTAGATCTTGTGGCGCTGCAGCAGCTTGCGCCCGATGACCATGCGCTGGATCTCGCTCGTGCCCTCGCCGATCAGGAGCAGCGGCGCATCGCGGTAGATGCGCTCGATCTCGTACTCCTTGGAGTAGCCGTAGCCGCCGTGGATGCGCAGGCACTCCTCGGCGCAGAAGCGGCCGGCCTCCGAGGCGAACAGCTTGGCCATGCCGGCCTCGATGTCCGAGCGCTCGCCGGCGTCCTTCATCCGCGCCGCCTGGCGGGTCAGCAGCCGGGCCGCCTCCACCTGGGTGGCCATGTCGGCCAGCTTGAACTGGATCGCCTGGTGCTCGGCGATCGGCTTGCCGAAGGTCTTTCGTTCTTGGGAGTACTTCAGGGCGAGCTCCAGCGAGCGCTGGGCGAGGCCGACGCCGCGCGAGGCGACGTTCACGCGCCCGAGCTCCAGCGCGTCCATCATCTGGCTGAAGCCCTTGTTCAGGCCTTGAGATTCGCCACCGAGGATGTTGTCGGCGGGGACCTTGTAGCCGTCGTACACCAGCTCGGTCGACTCGACGCCCTTGTAGCCCATCTTCTTGATCTGCGGCGGGACGTTCAGGCCCTTGTAGGCGCCGGTGTTCTCGGAGACGCCGGGCTCCTTCTCGCAGATGAAGCAGGTCATGCCGCGGTGCTTGGGCTCGGCGGTGGGGTCGGTCTTCACCAGCACGAACACGAGGGATGACCTGAGGCCGTTGGTGACCCACATCTTCGTGCCGTTGATCTCGTAGGCGTCTTCGTCTGGGAGCTTCTTGGCCGCCGTCTTGATCGCCTGAACATCGGAACCGAGCTCCGGCTCGGACAGGGAGAAGGCGGCGCGCATCTCGCCGGTGGCCATCTTCGGCAGGTACTTCTGCTTCTGCTCCTCGGTGCCGAACTTCATCAGCAGGTAGGAGCCGATGAAGTGCGTGTTCACGATCCCGGAGATGCTGATCCAGCCGCGGGACAGCTCCTCGACGATCATCGCGTAGGTCTGCAGGTCGAGGCCCATCCCGCCGTACTCCTCGGGAATGGTGACGCCGAACAGGCCGAGCTCCTTCATCTGCTCGACGATCGGCTCGGGGAACTCGTCCTCGTGGTCGTAATGCTCGGCGTTCGGAAGGATCTGCTCGTCCGCGAACTGGTGGACCATCTCGCAGATCGCCTGCTGTTCGTCCGTCTTGTCTGAAGTCGCTAGTGCCATCGCTGCCAGGATACTGTGAAATCTCTGCGCAAAACCGGCCGGTCGGGGTCGCACGCGGGCATCCTGTGAGGGGTGTTGGGAGATCGACCCCAATTATTGGTGTCGATCTACCACGCCCTCCGATGAGCGACTCGATCGATGCCCGGATCGCCGCGATCGCGGCCACGCAACAGCGCAACATCACGCGCCAGCAACTCCTCGGCCTCGGCCTCAACCGCCGGGCGATCGACTACCGGGTACGGATCGGCCGTCTCTACGTCGTCCACCCCGGCGTGTACTCCGTCGGCGGCCCACCCGTGACGGTGTTTGAACGCGCCTACGCCGCGCTCCTGGCCTGCGGCGGCGCCGCGGTGCTGAGCCATTCCTCGGCGATGACCCTCTGGGGCTTCTACAGGCGCTGGGACTTCCCCTTCGAGGTCACCACGGGCCGCGACCGACGCCCCAAGGGCGTCACCGTCCACCGCTCGCGCACGCTCACCGGGCACGACCGCGACAAACAGCTCGGGATCCCGGTCACCTCCCCCGCCCGCACGGTCCTCGACATCGCCCCCCGCCTGGGCGACGACCTGCCAACAGCGGTCGACAAAGCCCTCCTCACCAAATACGTGACCAAGAACCTCCTCGCCGAAGCTGTCGACCTGCACCCCGGCCACCCCGGGGCAAAACTCGTTCTGCCCTTCCGCGAACGCGACGCCGCCGCGCTGGAGCGCGACATCATCACCGTCCGCACCTGGGACCGCCACTACGGCGCTCCCGCCCGCGAGTTCGCCCGGCTTGAGCGAATCCTCGTCCGCCGGCGCGCGTACTTCAGCCGCTCGTGACGGCGGGTGCCCGCGCCGACAGCGGCTCGCCGTTCAACGAGATCTCGACCTTCTCGTTGTAGAAGCAGACGCAGCCGGCGATCCGGCTCACCTCGGGGAGCGGATCCTCGTAGAACCACACGAGATCCTCGACGAGCGTGCCGTCGCCCAGGCGCACCGAGTAGTACCCGGCCGTCCCTTTGTAGGGGCAGACGGTGTGCGTGTCGCTCGGCTCCAGGCCGGCGATCACGTCGCCGCGCGGGATGTACCACCGTGTCACCAGGTTCGACTCGAACAGCGCCAGCGCTCGCGTGGTCTCCGCCAGCGCCTCGCCGTTCAGCGAGAAGCGCAGGTGGTCGGACGTGCTGATCACATCGACGCGGTGGTACGGGTCACGCGCGTGACCGAAGATCTGCTCGTCCTCCTCCAGCCAGGCGTCCATCTTGTCGAAGTAGAAGGCGACGAGCCCAGCGAACCCGTCGGGCGCGTGCTCCAGCGGCGTCGGGTAGTACCAGGCGCCGTTCTCAACGACCCGGTCGCCGGCGCGCAGCGTGTAGTAGGAGGCGTCGCCCTTCTTCGGGCAGTGGGAATGGTGCTCGGTCGGCTCCAGGAACTCGGAGCGGACGTCCTCCGGCGGGAAGTAGTAGAGGACCATGTGACCCGACTCGTGCAGCAGGAAGGCGCGCCGGCTGTCGGCGATCGTCTCGCCCCCGAGCATCACCCGGATCCGCTTCGGCGACGGGTCGAGGTACAGCGCCCGCCCCGGTGGCGGCGGCTCGAAGTTGAACCGCCCGGCGGGCTTGTGACCGAACGGGCCGTTACCGGCCATCAGCGCCATACCGAACAGACTACCCGTTCGCGATCGCCACTCCTGGCAGACTCGCACGCACCGATGAACTTCGCCACCGACGTCGTCGAGCAGCAGCCCCCCGATCGCCTGGCGATCATCGAGATCGCCCGCGACGGGCGCCGCCGCGAGTTCACCTTCAGCGAGGTCGCCGACGCCAGCGCGCGGCTGGCCGGGACGCTCGCGGCTCGCGGCGTGAGCCGCGGCGACGTCGTGATGACGCTGATCGGCAACCGCGCGCAGTGGGTGCTGACGATGGTCGCCTGCTTCCGGATCGGCGCCGTGGCGCTGCCGTGCAACGAGCAGCTCCGCGCCAAGGATCTGCGCGCCCGCCTCGATGTCGCCCACCCACGGCTGATCGTGGCCGATGAGCGCAACGTCGGCCAGCTGGCCGAGGCCGGCCCCGACTGCCCGGTGATCACGATCCCGGATCCGGCGTTGCTCCAGTCCGAGCCCGCACCGGCCGTCGAGCTCGCCGCGACCGACCCGTGCCTGATCACGTTCACAAGCGGCACGACCGGCGAGGCGAAGGGAATCGTCCACGGCCAGCGCTACCTGCCCGGCCAGCGCCTGCAGGCCGAGCACTGGCTGGACGCCCGGCCCGGCGAGCTCGTCTGGTGTACGGCGGCCAGCGGCTGGTCGAAGTCGGCCCGCAACGCGTTCATCGCGCCGTGGCTGCGCGGCGCCACCGCGCTGCTCCACGACGCCCGCTTCGACCCGCACGAGCGGCTGGAGATCCTCGCCCGCGAACGGGTGAACGTGCTGTGCATGGCGCCGACCGAGTACCGCGTGATCGCCAAGCGCGCCGAGCTGACGCCGCTTCCGGCGCTGCGCGGGCTCGTGGCCGCCGGCGAGGCGCTGAACCCTGAGGTGATCAAGACCTTCCACGAGGCGCTGGGCCTCGACATCCGCGACGGCTACGGGCAGACCGAGACCGGTCAGCTGACGGGCACGCCGCTGGACGAGGCGGTCCGGCCGGGCTCGATGGGCCGCCCGCTGCCGGGAGTCGAGCTGCTGATCGACGACGGCGAGCTGGTCCTGGCCGACCCGCGGACCGACCCGACGTTCTTCGTGGGCTACCTCGGAGGCGAACAAGCTCCGGCGCAGCAACCCTGGCGCACCGGCGACCGCGTCCACCGCGACGATGACGGGTTCCTGTACTTCGAGGGCCGCGCCGACGACGTGATCATCTCGGCGGGATACCGGATCGGACCGTTTGAGGTGGAGTCCGCGCTCGTCTCCCATCGCGCCGTCGCCGAGGCGGCGGTCGTCGCCGCGCCCGACGAGGAGCGCGGAGCGGTCGTCCGCGCCGTCGTCGTGCTGCGCGACGGGTTCGTTCCCAGCCCGGCACTGACGACCGAGCTCCAGGACCACGTGAAGGCCGAGACGGCGCCGTACAAGTACCCCAGGATGATCGAGTTCGCCCCGGAGCTGCCGAAGACGGCCAGCGGCAAGGTCCAGCGGGCGCTGCTCCGCGGCGCCGGTACGCTATAGGCATGGCAAGCAGACCAATTATCGGGATCTGCGGCGCGCTGGAGACGGCGAGCTGGGGCGCCTGGCACCTGCGGGCGGTGCTGCTGCCCGCCGACTACCTGACCGCGATCCAGCGCGCCGGCGGCCTGGCGCTGATGATCCCGCCCGACGAGGGCCTCGTCGAGAACCCGAACGAGCTGCTTGACCATCTCGACGGACTGATCCTGGCCGGCGGCGTCGACGTCGACCCCGCCGCCTACGGCGCGGCGCCTGATCCGCACACCATCGGCGTGGTCCCCGAGCGCGACCGCACCGAGCTGGCCCTGGCGCGCGGCGCGATCGAGCGAGACCTCCCCGTGCTCGGGATCTGCCGCGGCATGCAGGTGCTGAACGTGGCCCGCGGCGGCACGTTGATCCAGCACCTCCCCGACTTGGTCGGCCACGACGAGCACCGCCGCAACCCGGGCACGTTCGACGGGAACGACCACGACGTGCGGATCGAGCCGGGCACGCTGGCGGCGCAGGTGATCGGCGAGCAGGTCCACGGAATCAAGTCGCACCACCACCAGGCCGTGGACGTGCTCGGCGACGGGCTCATCATCACCGGCCATTCCACGATCGACGCCCTGCCCGAGACGATCGAGCTGCCGAGCTGCCGCTTCGCCCTCGGCGTGCAGTGGCACCCCGAGGCCGACGTGGCGAGCCCAGTCATCGCGGCGCTCGTCGACCGCGCCCGGGCCTCCAGCGCCGCGCCGGCCTAGCCCAGGCCATCCAGGGGCGGGTACCCGGCCGCCCGGACGGCGTCAACGACGGCGGCGGCGTGATCCGCGCCACGCGTCTCCAGCACGAGCTGCACGGCCGTCTCGCGGATGTGCAGGGCGAGCCCCTCCCGGATGTGCTGGACGTCCAGCAGGTTCGCGCCCTGCTGGCCGATGATGACGAGCAGCCTGGCCAGGGCGCCGGGCCGGTCGGGCACCCGGGTGGGGAGCACGAGCCGGCGGCCGGCCTGGGTCTCGTGCCGGCGCGCGACCTCGGCCAGCAGCCCGGCGCCGACGTTGCCGCCGGAGAGGACGACGACGGTCGCACCGTCAGGGCTGGCCGCAGCCGCGCCGGAGAGCAGCGCCGCAACGCCGACGGCGCCGGCGCCCTCGACGACGAGCTTCGCGCGCTCCAGCAGGAACACCATCGCCTCGGCGACTTCGTCCTCGGCGACGACCACGACGTCGTCGACCCACCGCGCGATCAGCGACAGCGTCAGCGTGCCCGGCCGCTTCACCGCGATGCCGTCGGCGATCGTGAGCGCCGAGGTCACGGCCACCGGCTCGCCCGCGGTCAGCGAGCCCGGGAACGGGGCGCAGGTCTCGACCTGGACGCCGATCAGCTCGATCTCCGGCCGCGTCGACTTCATCGCGATCGCGATCCCGCTGATCAGCCCGCCGCCGCCGATCGGGACGAGCACGCGGCGCACGTCGGGCAGCTGCGCCAGCAGCTCCAGGCCGATGCCGCCCTGACCGGCGATCACCTCCGGGTCCTCGAACGGATGCACGAACGTCGCGCCGGTTGTCGCGGCGCGGGCGTGGGCCACGGCGAGTGCCTCATCGACGCTCGCGCCGCCCAGTTCGACGTGCGCGCCGAGCGCGATCGCCCCCTCGACCTTGGAGATCGGGGCGCCCTCGGGCATGAACACCTCGCAGCGCACGCCGAGCGTGCGCGCCGCGTAGGCGAGCGCCTGGCCGTGATTGCCGGCGCTCCCGGTGACTACCCCGAGCGCCGTCCGCTCGCCCAGCGAGGCGATCTTCGCGAGCGCCCCGCGCAACTTGAACGAGCCGGTCCGCTGGAGGTTCTCGGCCTTCAGCGCGATCGTGCCGCCGACGCGCTCCGACAGCGTTCGGGTGCTGAGTACCGGCGTCTCGCGAACGACACCGTCGCCCGCCCGCGCCGCCCGGCGGATATCGACGAGCGAGACCGCCGGCTCAGTCAGGGAGCGCCACCACCGCGTCGATCTCGACCTGGGCGCCCTTCGGCAGCGCGACCACGCCGATGGCCACCCGCGCCGGCGGATCGCGCTCGAAGAACGACGCGTACACGTCGTTGACGGCGGCGAACGACGACATGTCGGTCAGGTACACGGTCAGCTTGACGGCATCGCCGAGGTTGGCGCCGGCCGCGGCGCACACCGCAGCAAGGTTCTCCAGGCACCGTCCGGCCTGTTCGGCGGCCCCGCCCGGAACGAGGTTGCCGGTCCGGGGATCCAGCGGGATCTGCCCAGAGCAGAACAGCAGGCCGCCGGCCTTGACCGCGTGAACGTACGGTCCGACCGCCGCGGGGGCATCCGGCGCGGTGACCGATTCACGTCTCTCTGGCAATGCTCGCCTCCTTGCTCGGGGACCGGAAGACGACAGCCTAGTCGGTAGCTAGTGTGGCGGGAATGCCGAATCACCTCGCCCAGCAGACCTCCCCGTACCTCTTGCAGCACCGCGACAACCCGGTCGACTGGTACCCATGGGGCCCCGACGCGCTGGAGCGCGCCCGGACCGAACAGCGCCCGCTGCTCGTCTCGATCGGCTACTCGGCGTGCCACTGGTGCCACGTGATGGAGCGCGAGTCCTTCGAGGACCCGGAGACGGCGGCGCTGATGAACGAGCTGTTCGTGTGCATCAAGGTCGACCGCGAGGAGCGCCCGGACGTCGACGCGATCTACATGGAGGCCGCTCAGGCGATGACCGGGCAGGGCGGCTGGCCGCTGAACGCGTTCCTCACTCCGGACCAGGTCCCGTTCTTCGTCGGCACCTATTTCCCGCCCGAGCCACGCCACGGGATGCCGAGCTGGCGCACGGTGCTGAGCGCGGTGGCCGACGCGTGGACGAACCGCCGCACCGAGATCGACGCCCAAAGCGAGCGGCTGCGCGCCTCGCTCGGCGCGACGGCGCGGTTGCAGGCATCGAGCGACCCGATCCAGGACGCCCAGCTGGCCGCGGCCGCTGACGCATTGATCGAGACCTACGACCGGCGCCACGGCGGCTGGGGCGGCGCGCCGAAGTTCCCGCAGGCCTCGACGATCGAGTTCCTGCTGGCGCGCGGCGAGCCGCGCTGGGCGCTGCACGCGCTCACCGCGATGGCACAGGGCGGGATCTACGACCAGCTCGGGGGTGGCTTCGCGCGGTACGCCGTCGACGCCACCTGGACCGTTCCCCACTTCGAGAAGATGCTGTACGACAACGCGCTGCTGGCGCGCGCCTACCTCCACGGCTGGCAGGTCTCCGGTGAGCAGCGGCTGCGCGAGGTGTGCGAGGAGACGCTCGACTGGGCGCTGGCCGAGATGCGCGGAGGAGAGGGCGGCTTCTGCTCGGCGCTCGACGCCGACTCCGAGGGCGTCGAGGGCAAGTACTACGCGTGGTCGCTCGCCGAGATCCACGAGACGCTCGGCGAGCCGCTGGCGACCGAGGCCGTCGAGCTGTTCGGCGCCACCGAAGCGGGGAATTTCGAGCCGGGACTGAACGTGCTGGAGGGTCGCGCTCCCCGGCCGGCGAGCTGGCCGGAGATCCGGGCGCGGCTGCTCGCCCGGCGCGTGCAGCGGGTCCGACCGGGGCTCGACGACAAGCGGCTGACGGCGTGGAACGCGCTGATGATCTCGGCGCTGGCCGAGGCCGGCGCGACGCTCGAGACCGAGCGCTACCTCGACGCCGCGGTCGCGTGCGCCGAGTTCGTGCTCGGTGAGCTGCGCGATCCGGCCGGGCATCTGCTGCGCACCTGGAAGGACGGCCGGGCGCACCTGGACGCCTACCTGGAGGATCACGCGTACATGCTGGAGGCGCTGCTGACGCTGTATGAGGCGACGTTCGAGCCGCGGTGGTACGCCGAGGCGGTGGCGATGGCCGATCAGATCATCGCTCGCTTCGCCGACCCCGAACGCGGCGGCTTCTTCACCACCGCCGCCGACCACGAGCAGCTGCTGGTCCGGCGCAAGGACCTGGAGGACTCGCCGATCCCGTCCGGAAGCTCCTCGGCGGCGTTCGGGCTGCTGCGCCTCGCCGCCCTGTCGGGCGACTCCTCCTACGAGCGCCAGGCGGTCGGCGTGTTGCGGTTGATGCTGCCGATGGCCGTGCGGCACCCGGGGGCCTTCGGGCACCTGCTGCGCGCGGCCGACTTCTACGTGGCGCCGGTGAAGGAGGTGGCGATCCTCGGCAGCGGCCCCGAGGTCGGCGCGATGGTCAGGGCCGTCCGCGAGCGGCTGCGGCCACACCTGGTGCTGGCCGCCGGCGAGGGCGGCGGGGTGCCGCTGCTGGAGGGTCGGAGCGCCGGAACGGACGGCGCCGCCGCCGCGTACGTGTGCGAGCACTTCGCCTGCCGGGCCCCGGTCACCGACGCACGGGCGCTCGCCGACAGCCTGTGACCGGTTAGCGGGCTGAGCTGAACGGTGAGGACCGCGGCGCTCATCGCGGGCAGCGCGATGTCGTAGCGGCCGCGGGTGCGAGGCACGGGCATCGGCCGCTCGGCGGGTAGCCGGCCGCTCGCCGTCAACGCGGGCATGACAACGCCGCCGAGCGTGACTCCGGTGCGGGCGCCAGCGCCGGCGGCGTCGCGCAGCCAGATCGCGTGCGCTGCGCCGCTCGCCACGGGGAGCCGTATCGAAACGCGCCGTCCGGTGGTAGCGCTCAGGTTGATCAGCGTCACCCGGACGGTCGCTGCCTGCCGGGTGGCGTACGCCTGCACGCCCGGCCCGGCGCGCACCGGCAGCAGGCGACTACCGACGGGGGCGGCCTGCGCGAACATCGCCAGCCCGGCGTACAGCGGCCGCAGGGCGGCCGACCAGCGGCCGCCCGCATGGCGGATCTCGAACGGCGCGTAGTGCGCGCCCGGGAACGTATGGATGTTGACTCCGTCGACGCGGGCGCGGTCCAGGGCGAACAGGGTGTCGAGGGCCCACAGCGCGGAGGCGTATGTGTCGCTGACACCGGCCGCGCCCCGGCAGGCGACCGAGTTCAGCTCGTCGAGCCGCAGCGGCAGGCCGGTGGCGTGGGCAAGCGCGACGTACGGGGCGACGCGGGACGCGAGCTCCGTCGTCGCGTATGGCGAGAGCAGATGGGCGATCGTCGGGTAGGCGGGGTTGAGCGGATTGCGGACGCAGGCGTTCAGGCCGTAGCGGTGGATGGTCACGAGGCCGAGATCCGGCGCCCGGGCGAGGAAGGTGCGTAACGGTGCGATGCCGGGCAGTGCGCCCGCGGTCGGTCCGGCGAGCGGGAGCTCCGGCAGCGCGGTGTTCAGCGCGGCGAGCTGGTGCGTGAAGGTGCCGATCCCGTAGCCGGCCGGCCGCGCGAACACGGGGTGACCGGCCGCGGTCCGGTACCACGGCAGCAATCCGTACCAACCGGGCTCGTTGCCGATCTCCAAGGCTGCGATCTCCGAACGGCCGAGCGTGGCGAGCACCGCGTGCGCCTCGACCGCTGTGAGCCGAGCGCTGCCGGCGGCGAGGTTGACGCCGAGGATCAGGCGCGCCCCGAGCTTGGCCGCCAGCGCACGCGTGACGGCCAGCCAGCGGCGGGTAATGCTGAACCTCACCCCGGCCGGGCGGCGCATCCCCGGGAGCGGCCACCAGCTGGAGTCGGTGCTATCGCCGCCGATCCGCAGCACCGGCCGCTGTCCCGGCGCCAGGTTGCGGATCAGCTGCACGAGGACAGGATCGATGGCGCGGGGATCGCGGCCCGCGTAAGCGGTGACGGCAGGGAACTCGAGCGACATGCCGAGGTATCCCGCCGGCAGCGGGCGCGCCGCCGGCGAGGCGTCGACGGTGACCACGGTGGCCGGGGCGGTGGCTCCGCGGGCGGCGGGACCCGTCGCGACGTCGGCCGCGACGAGCGCCGCGGCGCACACCGTGGCGAGCGCGGGGAGCGCCCGGCGGCGGAGAGATGTGAGGAAGCCGGCGGATCCCATCGGGGACCGGGGAATAGCGCCGCGAGGATTCGCTCTGGCTTAACGCTGGCTGAGCCTTCTCCTAACTGGACGGAATTTCACCTCCGCCTTACCGAGCGCTTCCCACGCGGGACGATAGTCAGCGGGTCATGAAACGACTCTTGGCGCTCGCGCTGATCGGCGCGAGCGGAGCGCTCGCGGGCGGTTGCGGCACCGCGACCGGCCACTCCACCGCGGCGGTCGCCGGAGGCCCGACAGGCGCCCCGAAGCCGAAGCCAAAGCCAAAGCCGGCTTACCCCCATGTCACTGCCGTCGCGGGAGCGAGCGGCTCGACGCCGTTCGTGCCGGCGGTGACGCTGCGCGGACGGCCGATCGCCTACGTGGCACGGATGGGGTCGGGCATCGCGCTGCTGTCATTCGACCAGCATTACGTGGAGCTTCACCTGCACTCGGGGACGATCGACGCCGGCGCCACCGGCTGGCGGTACGGTCCCGAGATCGCCGGCCGCGAGCTCCGCGCTGCCGTCGCGGGTATGAACGGCGGCTTTCGCCTCAACACCGGGGCGGGCGGGTTCTTCGCCTACGGGCGCACAGCGGTCCCGCTGCGCGCCGGCCTCGGCTCAGTGGTGACCTATTCCGACGGGTACACCGACATCGGCGATTGGCGCCGGGAGGTGCCGAGCACCGGCCATGGCACCGTGGTGTCGGTCCGCCAGAACCTGACGCTGTTGATCGATCACGGCGTGGCCGCCTCGTCGGTTGGCTGCCTCAGCTGCTGGGGCGCGACCCTCGGCGGAGTCAGCGACGTCGCGCGCTCGGCAATCGGGATCACCGCCCGGGGCAACCTGATCTGGGCCGGCGGCGAGAACCTCAGCGTCGCCGCCCTGGCCGACGCGCTGCTCGGCGCGCACGTCGTGCGAGCAGTCGAGACCGACATCAACCCCGAGTGGGTGGCGGCGTACCTCTATCAACACCGCGGGCCGAGCCCGAAGCTTGCGCCGGTGCCGATCGTTCCCGGACAACCCGGGATCGCAGGCCAGCTGCTGACGCCCGATAGCCGCGACTTCTTCTCGGTCGATCTGCGTCCCTAAGCGCCGACGGTCGCCCCGTCGGCACTGCCTGCACCGCCACCCCGGCGCGCGCAGGCGAGTCCGCCCTCGTGCGACAGCGCCCGGACGTTGACGTTCACGAAACCGGTGTCCGCCAGCGCCTCCTGCCACCACTCGACACTCGCCGGGTGCTCAGCGCGCCCCCCGACGACGCGCAGCGCGTTGCGAACAAGCCGCAGCATTCCGGCCGGGCCGCGCCGGAGCAGCCTTCGCGCAATCCTGAGCACGACCGCTCTGTCCCGCGCCGAGCGCAGCCCGATCCTGAACATCATGTCGCCGATCACGAGGCGCCCGCCGGGAGTCAGGACGCGACCGATCTCGCGCAGCGAGTCCTCCTTCTCGCTCTCGCGCAGGTGATGCAGGCAGTAGTTCGAAACCACGACATCGGCGCTGGCATCAGCGAGCGGAAGCCTCCGCGCGTCGCCGACGAGGATCTCGACGTTCTCCACCCCCAGCTCGGCGATCCGCTGCGCGAGGTACTGACACATTGGGGGCGAGATGTCGAGCGCGGTGACCCGCTGCACCCGCGATGCTGCGGCGAAAGTCAGCAGGCCGGTCCCGGCCCCAAGATCGAGGACGCGGTCGTCGGGTCTCAGCTGTGCGAGCGCGATGATCTCTTCGCGCAGCGCCCGGAAGGCAGGCAACTCCGCGAGCTGCTCGACGGTCTTCACGCGGTCGTCCCACGTTCGCGGGCGATCCCACCGCGTCGCGACGGTTCTGATCGGGTGGCGTGCGGCGGCCTGCTCTTTCCCGAGGAGATACACGTACTGTTGTATTCAGTCGCGCCGTGTCTCGGTCTGCTAAGGCGCGGCTGAGATTGCACACATGTGCACATGCCGCTCCGACCGACCCCGATCAACGACCGCGCTTCGCGGCGCCGTGCGATCCGACGACGCAGGGCGGTTGGGTTGGCAGTGGTCCTTCTCCTCGGCGGGCTAGGAGTTGCTCTCCTCACCGGCGGCGGGGCGAGCTCTCGCCGCCCAACTCCAGCCCGCGAGCGCGCCAGGCCGGCCACGAAGCTGCCCCGTGGCGCCGCGACGAGCCGGCACCGACGCCGGGCAGGGTTTGAGGTCGGGGCCCTGCAGCTCAAGCTCGTCGACGCCTCGCGTACCGTGGTCTACCGCGACGGGATCAGCGGGCCCCGCGTATTGGTGACGACCGTGCGCTACCCGGCGACCGGCCGCTTCGACGGCCGCGATCACGGGCGTGCCCCTCCCGCGCTGGCGTCCGGGCCGTTCCCGCTGATCGTCTTCGGCCAGGGCTTTGACGTGACGCCGGCTCTCTACGCCCGGCTGCTGCGCGCTTGGGCCAGCGCCGGCTACGTGGTGGCGGCGCCGGCGTTCCCGCTCGCAGACGCTGCCGCACCGGGCGGGCCCCTGGAAAGCGATCTCCCCAACGAGCCCGCCGACGTGAGCTTCGTGATCTCGCGGATGCTCGCTGCCAGCGCCGGGAGCGCCGTACCCCTGGGCGGGCTGATCGATCCTCACGAGATCGCTGCCGCCGGCCAGTCCGACGGGGGAGACGCCGCGCTTGCGTCGGCCTACGACCCGCCTGATCGCGATCGGCGGATCGACGCTGCCGTGATCCTCTCCGGCGCCGAGGATCCGTTCGTCCCCGGCTTCCGGATCGCGCCCGGTGGACCGCCGCTGCTGGCCACTCAGGGGACCGCCGATCCGATCAACCTGCCTGGTGCCACCAATGCCTTCTTCGACTCTGCGCCGGCACCCAAGTACCTGCTACGGCTGATCGGCGCCTCGCACCTACCGCCGTACTCCACCGACACGACCCAGCTCAGGATCGTGGCGCGGGTCACGACGGCGTTCCTCGACCACTACCTGAAGCACGAGTCCGGGGCAATGCAACGCATGCTCGCCGCCGGCACCGTCGCCGGTGTGGCCACGCTCGCGGCCCACCCTTGAACGAGCGTGGTACCCGAACACCACCATGGGCCGTGCCGCTGCCTCGCGTAAGAGTCACCTAGAAGGTTTCTCAGCCGTGCATTACGGTGCGCTTCGCGCCGGGACAGACAATCGCTCGCACAATGGCCTCAGAGCCCCCCAATCGGCGCGAGCTGGAGTCCGACCGACGGAGCCGGATCGCCGCGCGCGACGAGGGCTTCGAGCTGATCCGGCGCGCGAACCGCTGGCTCGTGGCCGGTGCGGTCGGCGTCACCGGCGCGGTGTCGCTGTGGGCGTCGCACGCGTTCCACCCGCACGCCACCGCCGCCGCGGGCGCCGCGGCGAGTTCCACCGCGGCGGCGTCGTCGAGCTCGGGGCAGCAGGGCACCGGCACCGGCACCGCTGCCCTGCAGCCCGCCAACCCCCCCACCGCCACCGCCACGGCGCCCGCGCCGGCGCCCGTGGTCTCGGGAGGCTCGTGAGGTGTTGGGCACCGCCGTCACCGGCGGGATGACGTCGCTGTGGTTCCTCACGCGGGGCACCGGCGTCGTCGCGCTGCTGCTGCTGACCGTGAGCCTGGCCCTCGGCGTCGCCAACGTGCGGCGGCTGCACGCGGACGGCTGGCCGCGGTTCGTCGTCGAGCTGGTGCATCGCAACGCTGCGCTGCTGGCGATCGTGTTCCTGCTCATCCACATCGTGACCTCGGTGCTCGATCCGTTCGCGCCGATCGCGCTCGCCGACGCCGTGATTCCGTTCATCTCGGCCTACCGGCCGATCTGGCTCGGTCTCGGAGCGCTGGCCTTCGACCTGATGCTGGCGGTGGCGATCACGAGCGTGTGGCGGCGGCGCATCGGCTACCGCGTCTGGCGATGGGTCCACTGGGCGTCGTACGCCTGCTGGCCGATCGCCGTTGTTCACGGCCTGGGGACCGGGACCGATTCGAAGGCGAGATGGATGCTGCTGCTGGTCGCGGTGTGCGTCCTGGTGGTGATCGTCGCCGCTGCCTCGCGCGCGATCGCCGGCTGGCCCGATCACGTGGGCGCGCGCCTGAGCGGCCTGGTCGCTTGCGCCGCGGTGCCCGTCGCGCTCGTGCTGTGGCTCCCGAGCGGCCCGCTGGCCACGGGGTGGGCCGCACGCGCGGGTACGCCGACCACCGTTCTTGCCGCGGCCAGAAGCAGCGCCCCCGCGGCCGCGTCGTCGTCGTTCACGGCCAACGTGAGCGGCCCGATCGCTCAGAGCGCCGACGAGAACCAGCGGGCGAGCGTACACATGCTGCTGACCGTCGCCGGGCAGCACCTCGGCGCGCTGCATGTGCTGATCGAGGGGCAGCCGGCCAACGGCGGTGGGCTGGCCATGACCTCCAGCGCGGTGACGCTCGGCACCGCCGCCGACCCGCACCTCTACACCGGGCAGATCACCGCGCTGAACGGCTCCGCGATTTCCGCCACCGTCCGCGACCGCTCCGGCCACAGCTACGCGCTGTCGCTCCGACTCCAGATCGACTCGTCCAGCCAGACCGCGAGTGGCGTCCTCACCGCCACCGCAGGAGGTAGTCATTGATGACCACGACCCTGCCGCGTGTGCTCCTGGGGGCGGGGGCGGAGCCCCTGAGCGACATCGGCGCCCACCGCGACTGCTACGGACCGCTCCCGGACCTCCACCGGCTGGCGCCGAGCGCGATCGTCGAGCTGGTCGATCGCGCCGGGCTGCGCGGCCATGGTGGAGCGGCCTTTCCGGTGGCGCGAAAGCTGGCGGCCGTCGCGTCCCGCCGGGGCGCGAAGATCGTCCTCGGCAACGGCACCGAGGGCGAACCGGCCAGCGAGAAGGACAGCACGCTGCTGCGCCAGGTGCCCCAGCTCGTGCTCGACGGCGCCGCCGTCGCCGCGCGAGCGGTCGGCGCGCGTGAGGTGATCATCGCGCTGCCCGAGGACGATCTTCTGGCGATCGACGCCGTCGAAGCCGCCGTGACGAGCCGGCGGTCCGAGCGCCGCCGGGGCGAGGCGAGCTTCGCGGTCGTCGGTGTCCCCGACCGGTTCATCAGCGGGCAGGAGAGCGCGCTCGTCGACCTGCTCTCGGGCGGCGAGGGTCGGCCAACCGGCGGAGCGCCGCCGTTTGAGCGCGGGATCCGTCGCGCCCCGACCCTGGTCCAGAACGTCGAAACGCTCGCCCATCTGGCCCTGATCGCCCGGCACGGCGCCGACTGGTTCCGTCAGCTCGGCACACCCGAGGATCCCGGAACGGCGCTGGTCACCGTGTCAGGCGCGGTGATCGAGCCCGGCGTGTACGAGATCGAGCACGGGATGGCGCTGTCCGAGCTGCTCCGCACCGCCGGCGTCGCCGAGGACCTGCAGGCCGTGCTGATCGGCGGCTACTTCGGCACGTGGCTCCCGGCCGCGGAGCTCCCATGGCTGCGGCTCGCTCCGCGGCTGCTGGCCGAGTCGGGCGCCAGCCTCGGCGCCGGCGTGATCGTGGCGCTCGGTCGCTCCGCCTGCCCCGTGGCCGAGACCGCTCGCCTGGCCGACTACTTCGCCGCCCAGTCAGCCGGGCAGTGCGGGCCCTGCGTCCACGGCCTGGCGGCGATCGCCGACACCGTTCAGCGGGTGTCGACCGGGACCTCCGACGCGCGGGCGGGCCACGACCTCGAGCGCTGGGCAGGCGAGCTGCCCGGGCGCGGAGCGTGCCGCTATCCGGACGGCGCGGCGCGCTTCATCGCCAGCGCGCTACAGGTGTTCTCGGCGGCGTTCGGCGATCACGCCCGCAACGGGCGCTGCGATCGCTGCGCCGCCCGCCCGACGCTGCCCACGCCGATGGCGATCGCGGGCTACAGCACCGGCAGGTAGCGCTCGAGCTCCCACGGCGTGACCTGGACGCGATAGTCGTCCCACTCCTGCCGCTTGATCTCGATGTACCGGTTGAACATGTGCTCGCCGAGCGTGCGCAACACGAGCTCTGACTGGGAGGTCAGCTCGATCGCCTCGCCGAGCGTCTCGGGGAGCTGCTCGATTCCGAGCCGGCGCCGCTCCTCGGGCGAGAGGTGGTAGAGGTTCTTCTCCATCGGATCGGGCAGCTCGTAGCCGTGCTCGATCCCCTCCAGGCCGGCCTGCAGGAGCACGGCGAAGGTGAGATAGGGGTTGCACGCCGGGTCGGGGCAGCGCAGCTCCATCCGGGTCGTCTGCTCCTTGCCGGGGTGGTACATCGGGACGCGCACGAGCGCGGAGCGGTTGCGCCGCGACCAGGCGACGTACACGGGCGCCTCGTAGCCGGGCACGAGCCGCTTGTAAGAGTTGACCCACTGGGCGAAGATCGAGCTGATCTCCTTGGCGTGCCGCAGCTGCCCGGCGATGAACGCCTTGCCGACGTCCGAGAGGAAGTACGGATCGTCGGCGTCGTAGAAGGCGTTGCGCTCGCCCTTGAACAGCGACTGATGGGTGTGCATGCCGCTGCCGTTCTTGCCGAACAGCGGCTTCGGCATGAAGGTGGCGTGGAGGCCGTACTTCAGCGCGTACTCCTTGACCGTGATCCGGTAGGTCATGCAGTCGTCGGCCATCTTCATGGCGTCGGCGTAGCGCATGTCGATCTCGTGCTGGCTGGGACCGACCTCGTGATGGGTGTACTCGGTATGAATACCGAGCTGCTCCAGGGCGAGCACGGTCTCGCGGCGCAGGTCGGAGCCGGCGTCGAGCGTGGTCAGGTCAAAGTAGCCGCCCTCGTCGAGCACCTCGGTCGACTTGGAGTCGCGGAAGTAGAAGTACTCCAGCTCGGGTCCGACGTAGTAGTGGTCGAAGCCCATGTCGTTGGCGCGCTGGACGGCGCGACGCAGCACGTGGCGGGGGTCGCCCTCGTACGGGTTGCGCTCGGGCGTGAGGATGTCGCAGAACATCCGGGCGACGCCGACGTCGCCGGGACGCCACGGGAGCAGCGAGAAGGTGCTCGCGTCGGGCTGGGCGATCATGTCGGACTCCTCGATCGCGTTGAAGCCGGTGATCGACGAGCCGTCGAACCCCATCCCGCCCTCAAACGCGTCGGCGAGCTCGGTGGCGTTGATCGAGAACGCCTTCAGCTGCCCCAGGATGTCGGTGAACCACAGACGGATGAAGCGGATGTTGTGCTCGCGGGCGAGCTCCATCACGTCGTCCGCGGTCAGGCTCGGTTCACTCATCTAGTGCGAGCAGGTTACTTGCTCACGCGGGCCGGGCGCTCAGACGCCGGCGTGCATGCGTCCGGACAGCCAGCGACGCGCCCACCGCTGGATCTCCGCCAGCGCCGGCTCCAGCTCCCGCCCCATTCGGGACAGGCTGTACTCGACCCGCAGCGGCGGGCCCGGAATCACCGTGCGCTCCACGATGCCGCGGGACTCGAGCTCCTTCATCCGCTCGGACAGCAGCCGGTCGGACAGCTCGGGGACGGCCTGGGCGATCTCGGAGAACCGCAGCGGACCGTCCATCAGAACCCGCAGGATCGCGCCGGTCCACCGGCGACCGACCAGCTCAACCGCCTCGTGGTAAAACGGACAACAGCTCGCGGCGCGAGCCCCCGGGCCGTCAGTGTGCTCGCTTGCACCCATCTGAACCCGGAAGCTTATACGCCGCTGTCGCTCGCCTATGCCGCCTTCAGGGTTCGCGACTCTTCGCTGGAGCCGTCGATCGGGACTTCGCCGGCGACGTTCACCATCGCGGTGAAGCCTTCGAGCGCCACCGCGGCGATCGCCTCGAGGATCTGCTCGTCGTCCCAACCGGCCTCGCGCGCCTCTTCGTGGAGGTGCATCGCGGGCTTCCCGTCCTCCTCCAAGAGGGCCTGGAGGTAGTGCAGCAGCGCCGCTTCGCGGTCGTCACCGGAGCTGAACCGCCGCGCCAGCGCGACTTCGTCGAGCGCCAGGCCAGCACCGCGGGCTGCGCGCGAGTGCAGCGCGACCCCCGGCTCGGAGTGGTAGTGCTCGGCGACGGCGAGCGCGATCCGCTCCAGCGTCGCCTGCGGCAGCTTGCCGTGACGCAACTCGGAGCGGAACCGCGCATAGGCGCGCAGCGCCGCAGGTGACCCGGCGAGAACACCGAGGAAGTTCGGCAGCTGGCCACCTGTGGCCAGCGCCCCGCGCAGGACGGGGACCGAGCCCTCGGGGGCCGTCAAATCGTCATGAATTTGAAACCTACTCATGGAAATCTTCATAGGACCACCGGTCGGGTCGTGTCGCTGATAGCCGCAGCCAAGAACTACGGCCCTTCATTTTTGAGACTTGCTTACGCTTGATAAGCGTATCGGCTAGTAGTCGGTCGCACAAGGGCCGGACGGAGCACTTACGCGATCTTTCAAGTCGTCGCGCTGGCGGCTGTCGCCGCCCCGCTCCAGACGGTCCCGGCGCTTCGGTTACTGGCCGTGCTTACCTTTGCGCGCAGCGATAAACACCGAATCATCGGCGAGTCGGAGGTGCGTAAGCAACGCCCTTTGGATAGGTCGTGCTCAGCGCGCGTGAAGCAGGTGCGCCACGGCGTGGTGGGCCTGGAGCACGGCGGCGTGGGAGCTCGTCGCGGCGACCAGCACCAGGACGAGACCGAGGAGCACGGCCCACATCGCGATCCGGTCGGGATTGAACCCGGGCCGTTCGTACACGCGCTGGGCGGAGCGACGCCCAGGGCCGCGCGTCACCGACGGGCGGTGGTGCTCGCTGCCCCGGCCGGTGATCACGACCGTGCGGCGCGAGCCGTCGCTGCGCGAGCCGTAGCGCTCGCGGTCGGCCTCGTGCTGCGGATCATGCAGCAGCTCAAATTCGCCCGTGTCCTGGACCGCGCTGAACTCGCCGGTCTCGTGGCTGGACTCGACGCGTGCGAACTCGCTGGTGTCCCGGACGCGCTCGAATTCACCCGTGTCGTGGACGGCTTGCAGCCGAGGAAACTCGCCGGTCTCCCGCCCCGGGCGTGCACGCTGCGCCGGATCGGATGCCACGGGGCCGCTCACGCGGCGCGGGACCCGAGCGCGTTCGCCGACGGGTGCCGAACGGGGATAGCTCCGGGGGCGAAGCGTACGGTCGTCGAAGCCCCAATCGCGGCTCTCATCCCAAACGTCGTCGCGCTCGCGGCGCGCCGAGGCGTGTGACTGCGCCATGCCGTCCTCTTTCTTGTGCTTGCGGGGTTAGCTGACGGGCTCGCGCCGAAAGGGCGGCGCTACGTGCAACGGCCACGATTAGCCCCAACTGACCTGGGTCCCCCGCTTCCTACCGACCGCCACGGCGATCGGTACGGGAATTCAGCTTTTCACGGAGCGGCGATCCTACCAACGACGCCGGACGGAAGTCGCCAACGGATCGGGTCGGCCGTAGCTCCTCTGACACGGAGCGCGCAAACTCGCGATTTTTTCGGCGGCGCGGCGCTACTTCTTCTTGCCGGCGACGGCGGCGACGTAGTTCGCCACGTCCCGCGCGTCCTTGCCGGAGACGACGTCGGCCGGCATCGTGCCGTAGGCGAGGCACGCCTCGGCCGGGTCGGACGCGGGCGGGACCTGCACGCAGCCGTTCTTGATCGTGTGCAGTACCAGCGAGGCCGGCGGCTTGAGCTGGTCGAGGTTCGGTCCGATCTTGGCGATCGCGTTGGCGCTGGCCAACGTGTGGCAGACGGCGCAATGCTCGCCGAACAGCTCCCGCCCGGTGCGCTCGTTCACGGTCAGCTGGACGCTGCCGACGTTGGCGCTGGCGTCGGAATGGTTTCCGGTGAGGATCAGGATTGGCGCCACGACCCCGAAACCGATGTACACGACGGCCAGCCCGATGTTGATCAGGGCGCTGGTGGAGCGGCCCTGGGAGTACAGGACCTTGCCGGCGCCGGCGCCCTTGCCGCGGGCGGCGACCAAGTACGTCGTGACGGCGATCAGCAGGAACGTCACCGCGATGATGAGAACCGGGACCACTGCGGCGGGACGATATCGTGCGGCGCGTTCAGATGAGGCGCAGGTGGCTCGCCGCGGGCGCGACCGGCAGTCGAGCCCGGGAGCCACAGCCAATCAGCGGCGCCTCCCCGCGGCGAAGCTCATGACCGCCGGCGCGACCGCCCGGAAGTCCTCCGCCTCGCCGCTCGCGCCGCCGGCGACGGCGACGCGCTGGGCCGCGAGCCCGAGCCTGACCTGCTCGTCGAGCATCGAGAAGTCCTTGATCTCGGCGAGGATCCGGTCGGGGGCGGGAATCGATCCGACCGTGTCGACGAGGACGTTGATCGCCCCGCCGGCGGCGGCGAAGCGCTCCAGCTTGCCCTCGACGAACAGCAACGGCTCGGTCCTCACGAGCAGGCGGTGGCGCTCGTAGATCTTCGGGGGGACGATCAGGTTGATCGTCCCGAACTCGTCCTCCAGCAGGATGAAGACGATGCCGCTCGCCGTCCCCGGGCGCTGGCGCGCGACGACGAGGCCGCCGATCCGGATCCGGGAGCCGTGCTCCAGGTGCTCCAGGTCGGTGCTGCAGGCGCTCCCCGCCGGCAGCCGGTCCCGCAGCAGCAGCATCGGATGAGAGCTGACGGTCAGCCCGGTGGTGGCGTAGTCGGACAGCATCGACTCCCAGCGGGAGAGCTCACGGAGCTTCGGCGGAGCCGGCAGATCAAGCGGCAGCGCCAGCTGGACGCCGCCCGGGACGTTGCGCCCCGGCGTGGAGACACCGAGCTGCCACAGGGCCAGCCGCCGCGCCGACACACCGCCCTGAACGCCGCGGTCGACAAGCGAGTCGCAGGCACCCGACCATCCGAGCAGCTCGAGCGCCGGCGCGCCCGCCCCGGCCCGGGAGGCGAGCTCGGCCAGCGAGCGAAACCGCCCGCCCGCCTCGCGCGCGGCGACGAGCGCCTCGACGTCCTGCCGGCGCACCCCGCGGACGTAGCCGAGGCCGATCCTCACCCGCAGCCCGTCGCCCTGCTCGATCTCGCACTCGCACGAACTCGCGTTCACGTCGGGCGCCAGCACCTCGAAGCCCCGCCGCTGCGCCTCGTGGACGAGCGCGTCGGGCGGATAGAAGCCCATCGGCTGCTCGTTCAGCAACGAGCACAGGAACTCCTCGCCGTAATGGACCCGCAGCCACGTGGATTGGTAGGCAAGCAGCCCGAAGGCGGCCCCGTGCGCCTTCGGGAAGCCGAAGCCGGAGAAGCCCTGAACCATCGCGAACACCCGCTCGGCGAGCTCGGCATCGACACCGTGCTTGCGCTGCGCCCCGGCGACGAAGCGCTGATGGTGGGCTTCGATCGCCGCCTCCGAGCGCTTGCGGCTCATCGCCCGCCGCAGCCCCTCCGCATCCCCCGGCGAGAACCCGGCGAAGGCGATCGCGACCTCCAGCACCTGGTCCTGGAAGATGATCGTGCCGAGCGTCTCGCGCAGCACCGGCTCCAGCGACGGGTGCTCGTATGGCACCTGGAAGTCGGGGTCGATGCGCATCCGCTGACGGCGCTCGATGTACGGGTTGACCGCTCCGCCCTGGATCGGCCCGGGGCGGACGATGGCCACCTGGATCGTGATGTCCTTCAGGTTCTCCGGGCGGGTTCGGCGCAGCGACTGCATCTGCGCGCGGCTCTCGATCTGGAACACCCCGGTGGTGTCCGCCGTCTGGATGCACTCGTACGTGGCCGGGTCGTCGTAGGGAATCCGGCTGAGGTCGATCCGCTCCCCACGCGTGCGTGAGATCAGCTCGACGCAGCGCTCAACCGCCGAGAGCATTCCCAGGCCGAGTAGGTCGATCTTCAGGAATCCCGCGTCCGAGCACGAGTCCTTGTCCCACATGACGATCTGCCGGCCCTCCATCGCCGCGGGGACGATCGGGCAGCAGTCGACCAGCGGCCGCGTGGAGACGATCATCCCGCCCGAGTGCTGGCTCAGATGGCGCGGGAGGCCGTGCGCCTCGGCGGCCAGCCGGGCCAGCCACCGCCAGCGCTCGCCGGCCCCGCGCGCCGACGCCTCGCGCGCCGAGGCCTCGCGTCCTGAACCCGAACGACCGCTGTCCCGACGCGGGTCGACCGCCGGGGGCGGGGGATCGTGGAAGTCCCGCCCCTCGCGGCGGGGAGCGGGGGCGCCGAACTCCTCGCCAAGGTCCACCCCGAACACACTCTCTATGTCCCGCGCGACGTGGTGTGCATCCCAGCCCTCGCTCCCCCGCGCGACCCGCTCGATCTCTCCCGGCGGCAGCCCCAGCGCCTTGCCGAGCTCACGGATCGCCCCGCGGGCCCGGTAGGTGGGGAACGCGGCGACCAGCGCGGAGCGGTCGTGGCCGTAGCGGTCGTGCACGCGCGGGATCAGCACCTCCCGGATGTCACGGGGGAAGTCGAGGTCGATGTCCGGCAGCGCGGTCAGCTCCTCGTTCAGGAAGCGCCCGATCAGCAGCTCGTTCTCGATCGGATCGACGTGCGAGAGGCCGGTGAGGTAGCAGACGATCGAGGAGACGCTCGACCCGCGACCCCGTCCTGGCGGCAGCAGCGCGCGCGCTTCGCTCGCCCCGCGAACCTCGACCGCGACCTCCCGGGCAAGCTCCAGCAGGTCGTGGTGGAGCAGGAAGAAGCCGGCCAGGTTCAGCGTCTCGATGATGCGCAGCTCCTGCTCCAGCCGCCCCGCCGCCGTCGCCCTGACGTCAGGCGGCGCGTCCTCGTAGCGCTCGTGCAGACGAGCGTTAGAGAGCTCGGAGAGCGTGCGCAGCGCCTGCTCGTCCTCCGCCCCTGGATAGCGGTAGCCGAGGTCGCTCTTCAGATCGAAGCGCAACCGGTCGGCCAGCCTCACCGTCTCGGCCACGGCCTCCGGATGCTCGGGGAAGCGCGCCGCCATCGCCGCCGGCGATGCGAGCACGTGGCTGTGGTTTCCGCGGCGCTCGGGCTCTGAGGCATCGAGCGTCGTATGCCGGCGGATCGCCACGAACGCGTCCTGCAGCGGTGCGCGCGAGCGCGCGTGGGCGTGCACGTCCCCGGTGGCCACGCATGGCACCCCGAGCCGCCGGGCGAGCTCGACCAGCCGCCGGTTGCGCGCGCGATCGTCACGCAGGAACGGGCGCTGGAGCTCGATCCGCAATCCGTCCGGCCCGAAGCTGTCACGGAGCCGCCTCAACGTCGCCTCGTCGTGGACCCCGTGCAACGCGCAGCCGCTCAGGCAGACGAGCCCTTCGGGGCGAGCCAGCACTTCCTGGAGCGGAACCATCGCCTGCGCCGGTGGACCGGGAGACGCCCGCGTCGGCGCGTGGGCGCGCGTGAGGATCCGGCAGAGGTTGGACCAGCCCCGCTCGCTCTCGACGAGCAGCGTCAGGTGGCGGCCGTCGTCGAGGTCGATCTCGGCGCCGTGGATCGGACGCAGCCCCAGCGCCTGCGCGCTGACCGCAAACTCCATCGAGCCCGAGACCGTGTTGTGGTCGGTCAGGGCAAGTGCCTCGTACCCCAGCTGCAGCGCGGCAGCGACGAGCTCGTCGGGCAGCGAGGCGCCGTCGAGAAACGAGAAGGCCGAGTGGCAGTGAAGCTCCGCGTACACGTCGAACACATGTTCGCATCACCATCGGACAAATATATTCGCTTGACAAGTTATTAGCGACTGCTAAGTTCTACGCAGTTAGTGCTCACTAAGAAAGGTGGTGATGGTCGTGCAGGACACACTGGCTCCCTCGTCCCATCGGCGTGGTTGGACTCTGGGAATCGTTTCCCTCGGGCTCTTCATGGTCGTGCTGGACAACCTCGTCGTGAACGTGGCGCTGCCGAGCATCCGCCGCGACTTCGGGGCTTCCGTGCAGTCGCTGGAGTGGGTGGTCAGCGCCTACGTGCTCTCCTTCGCCGTGCTGCTGTTGACGGGCGCCGCGCTCGGCGACCGCTTCGGACGGAAGCGGATGTTCGTCGCCGGGATCGCGCTGTTCACGGTGTCCTCGGCGGCCGCCGCCATCGCCCCGACGGCCGGCCTCTTGATCGCCGCCCGCGCCGCCCAGGGTGTCGGCGCCGCGATCTCCACGCCGCTGACCTTGACCTTGATCGCCCAGGCGTTTCCGCCCGAGCAGCGCGGGTTGGCGCTTGGCGTGTGGTCGGGCGTCAGTGGGATCGCCGTCGCACTGGGCCCGCTCGTCGGCGGCGCGATGACGCAGATCGGCTCGTGGCACTGGATCTTCTGGATCAACGTGCCCGTCGGACTCATCCTCGTCCCGCTCGCGATACGGCACCTGGAGGAGAGTCATGGACCGAACGGCCGGCTCGACCTGCCCGGTTTGGTCCTCGGCTCGGGTGGACTGTTCGGTCTCGTCTTCGGCCTGGTGAAGGCGCAGACGCTCAGCTGGGGCGCGACGATCGTGGTCGCCTCGCTGATCGCTGGCGCGGTGCTGCTCGCCGCCTTTGTGCTCTACGAGCGGCGCGCCAGCGAGCCGATGCTGCCGCTCGGCTTCTTCGCCGATCGCGGCTTCGCCGTCACGAACGTCGTGTCACTGGCGATGTACTTCGGGATGTTCGGGTCGATCTTCTTCCTGACCCAGTACATGCAGAACGTGCTCGGCAACACTCCTCTGGAGGCCGGCGTGAAGCTGCTCACCTGGACCGGCGCGACGATGATCGTCTCGCCGCTGGCCGGGATCTACTCGGAAAAGCTCGGGAGTCGCTGGTTCATGGGCGCCGGGCTGGCGCTGCAGGCGATCGCGCTCGGCTGGCTGGCCAGCGAGCTGTCGGTGCATCAGAGCTACGTCAGCATGATCGCTCCGTTCATCCTGGCCGGGTCAGGCATGGCGCTGGTGTTTGCGCCGGCGGCCAACGCCGTCCTGTCGGCGGTGCGCGCCGATCAGGCCGGCCAGGCGTCAGGCGCGACGAACGCGATCCGCGAGCTCGGCGGCGTGCTCGGAATCACCGTGCTGGCCACCGTGTTCACGAGTCATGGGACCTACACCTCGGCCCAGGGCTTCATCAACGGCCTGTCGCCGGCGATGTGGGTCGGCGCAGCCGTGCTCGGCGCCGGAGCGCTGGTGGCCGCGGCGCTGCCGTTCAGCACGCGGGCCGCTGCGGCGGCGCAAACGGCCGCGGCCCGCGAGGCCGACAACGGCGTCGAGCACATGACGCCGGTCCCGGCCTAGGATCCAGGTAGGTATGGCCACCAGCGCCGATAAGACTCCCCGCCAGCGCGTCCCGGCGTCCGAACGCCGGGACGCGTTGATCGAGGCGGCGATCCACGAGTTCGCGCAGGGCGGGCTTCACGGCACCCCTGTCGACAAGATCGCGCGGCGCGTCGGCGTCGCGCAGCCGTACGTGTTCAGCCTGTTCGCCTCCAAGAAGGAGTTGTTCCTGGCGGCGGTCGAGCGGGCCTTCGAGAAGCTGTCCGAGCTGTTCGCCGAGGCCGCCACGGAGTTTGATCCGGCGATCGCGCTGCCCGAGGCCGATGCAACGTGGACGATCGCCAACGCCTACATGGATCAGCTCGAGCACAACCGGGACATCCTGCTCCTCCAGCACCAGGCGTACGCGGCCTGCGGCGACGACGAGGTCCGCACGCGGGTACGCGCCTGCTTCGACCGGCTCGCGGCGCAGGTCAAGGCGCTGTCGGGCGCCGACGACGAGCGCGTCGACGAGTTCTTCCGCTACGGCATGTGGATCAACGCCCTCGCGGCGATGGGCGCGACCGACATCTGCGAGCACATGGAGTGGGTCAGGGACGAGTTTCGCGCGCCGGCGTGATCACCGGGAGCGTGGGCACCCCGGTCTCGCGCGCGCCGCTGCGACCACCGCGCCACTTCTCGGGGCGCTGCGGACGCGGATGACGCTTGGCGAGGCGACGCCGGTATGTGCCGACGGCCCCGATCCGCCAGAACACGTAGCCGGTCCAGCCCGGGAAGATCGAGAAGTCCATGCGCATGAAGTGCCAGAGCGCGCGGTGGGCCAGGTACAGGGTGCGGAGGATCAGGCCGATCCGGGGATAGATCGGCTGGGCCTCGGTGCTGGCGCGGACACGGCCCAGCAACCGCCGCCACAGCCACTGGGGCGGCTTGCACAGGCACAGCACGTACAGCAGCAGGTTGCCGACCCGGGGCGGGATCACGAAGTAGCTGGAGTCGATCTCGTCGAGCTCGACGCCGCGCTCGTTCATCAGCCGCTCCAGCTCGGTGTTCGGGATCACCTTCAGCGAGTAGATGAAGAGCGTGTAGGGCCGGGGCATGTCGTAGATCAGCTGGAGCGTGTCGACGACGTCCTGACGAGTCTCGACCGGGTTGTCGACGATCAGGTCGTAGGCCGGCGGCAGGTGGTACTCCGGGGTGAAGTTGCCGATCACCTCGCCGGCGGCGCGGATCTTGGCCGGCGGCGAGGGCCGCTTGTAGAACTCCAGGATGTGCTCGGAGCCGGACTGGATGCCCATCCGGATCCGGTTCATCCCCGCCCACGTGAGCAGCTCGAACTTGTCCTGCTTGACGTAGTTGGGGATCACGCCGTAGACGGCGAACGGAAGGTCGACCTCGGCCTTCCACAACTCGGCGAACTCCTCCAGCTGGGGATAGGTGATCGCCATGAAGCTGTCGTCGTGGAAGCTGACCTGGCTGAGATGCGGGAAGCGCCGCCGGGCGTCGTTCACCTGATCGACGATGTAGCGCGCCGAAGGGTGGCGGATCCGCTTGTACTGGGCGTCGTTGGCGATGAACTTCGTGTTGCCGCAGTAGGAGCAGTGGAACGGACAGCCGATTGACCACAGGGTCGTGTAGCTCAGCCCGTCGTTGGTGACGTAGTCGCCCAGCGCGATCGGCTGAAAGCCCTCGCCCTGGTGGTAGATGCGCTCCTTCTCGCCGTACAGCGGGAACGGCAGCGCCTCCATCTGCTCGGTGCTCATCAGCGGCAGGAAGTGGTTGCGCTTCACCGATCCGTCGGCCTCGTTGAACCAGAAGTTCTTCGTGTCGGTCGGGTCGCGGCCCTCGCTCAGGGCGGCGTAGAACTCCTCGAAGGCGAACTCGCCCTCGCCGGTGCAGATCGCGTCGACCGGTGCCGTGATCGCGTCCTCCGGCTGGATGATCGGGTGGATGCCACCCCAGATCTGGTAGGCGGAGGGATCGAGCTCCCGCAACCGGCGGGAGATCCGGTGGGTCAGCTCGGCGTACCCGGTCATCGAGGAGAAACCGACGAGGTCGGCGCCGACGAGGCCCTGAGCGATCTCGTCGATCTCGTCGTCCCCGAGCCCGCCGCCCGAGCCGAGCCCGAACAGGGCCGCGCGGATCCCGCGGTAGCGACCGGTGGTCACGTACAGCGCCTCGGTGTCGGCGTTGAGACGCGCGACGTATGCGGCCATCTTGCGGAACCCGCAGGACGTGATGCCGTCCTCCAGGCTCATCATCTTCACCTTCACGCTGGACGCCCTGCCGGCACCTGGATCAGGTCGCGCTCGGGAGCGATCTCCCAGCGCTCGGCCACCTGCCGCAGGTGCTCGGTCATGCCCCACCGGTCCGGGCGCTCGTCGCCGGCGTGGTCGGGGGTGGCGCCCTTCAGGGCCATGCAACCCGTGTTGTCGCCGAGGCGGCGGACCTCGTCCACGTCCGCCGAGCTGAGCCGCGGCTCGGGGGGCAGCGCCGCCAGCTCGGCGCGCTTGTCCTCGACGGGACGGGCGTCGTGGCCGGCCTCCTGGATCAGGGTCGGAACGACGCAGTGGACCGGCTCGTGGGCGAGATTCCACTGGCAGGCGAGCTGGATCATGGTCAGGCCGGCGCGGTCGGCGATCGGGCGGATCGCCTGCAGCCGCTCGCGACCGGCCTCGATCCACCCGGGCGGGCGGAAGCCGCGGTGGTCGCCCGGGGCCATCGCCTGGTCGGGGAGCACATCGTCGAAGAACATGCCGCCGTAGTCGACGACGCGGGTGATGACCTTGATGTCGGCCTCGGTCGCGGCGCCCAGGCACAGCTCGCCCGGCCACGGCTCCAGCGGGTTGAGGATCACCATCGCCCAGTCGATCAGCGCGCCGAAGCGCTCGAAGCAGTCGATCAGGTCGAGCGTGAAGCCGTTGGCGGGCCCGGGCGCGACGCCGATCATCCGCGCCAGACCGGCGTCCCGCAGCGCCGCCATGCCCTCCCAGACCTCCGGGCTCGTGTAGCCGATGCGGTCGGGGTCGTGCAGCAGCAGCAGGTCGAAGCGATCGATCCCGATGCGCTCCAGGCTGCGCTCGGTGGCCATCCGCAGGTAGCCGGCGTAGCCCTCGGGTCCGCGGAGCCGCGGATCGGTGAAGCGGGGAAAGCCCTTCGCCCCGTCGCGCTCGCCGAAGTAGAAGTCGTGTCCGACCGCGCCAACGGCACAGAATCCATCGCGCGGGCGACCGGCCAGCGCACGGCCGAGCATCGCGTCGGCCTCGCCGCCGCCGTACACGTCGGCCGTGATCACGGTGCGGATGTCGTCGCCGGGCGCGATCGCGACGGCCAGCCGCTCGTCGTCAAGCGCCTCGCCGAAGCGCATGAAGCGCCCGCCGCTCCAGGTGCCGACGGCCACCGGTCCGGGTTCACAGGGTCTCGGTGATGACACGCGGCCTAGTCTACGAGGCCGACTCCCAGCGGCGGATGGGAGACTGTCGGCCACGGTGTCAGACCAGCGCGCTTCGATCTCGGAACCGGGTGCCGGACAGGTGCTGCTGACTGCAGTCGGTCAAGTCTCGCCAAATCCGCAACAGGCCAGGGAGCTGTACCGGCTGAGCGATCCGGCGCTGTCGGAGCTCGGACTCGATGAGCTGCTCGACGAGATGCTGATCCGGGTGCGCAGCGCGCTCGGCGTCGACACGGTGGCGATCCTGCTGCTCGACGAGGAGTCCCAGCAACTCGTCGCGCGCGCGGCGAAGGGCATCGAGGAGGAGGTGGACCGCGGGGTGCGGATTCCGATCGGTCGCGGCTTCGCCGGACGGATCGCCGCCGAGCGACTGCCGATCTTCATCGCCGACGTCGACCACGCCGATGTCCTCAACCCCGTCCTCCGCGAAAAGGGGATCAGCTCGCTGCTCGGCGTGCCGCTGATCGTCGAGGGCGCGCTGCTGGGGGTGATACACGTCGGGTCGCTGCGCCCACGCACGTTCGGTCCCGGGGACCTGGGGATCCTCCAGCTGGCCGCGGCGCGGGTGGCCCCGGCGATCGAGCGGGCGCGGCTGTTCTCGGCGCTGGCGCATGAGCACCGGGTGGCGGTGGTGCTGCAGCGCAGCCTGCTGCCCACGCGGCTGCCCGAGGTCGTCGGCGTGTCCATCGCCGCTCGTTATCTCCCCGCCCGCGACGAGGTCGGCGGCGACTGGTATGACGTGATCGAGCTGCCGCGAGGGCTGCTCGGGATCGTCATCGGCGACGTCGTCGGGCATGGGATCAGAGCCGCCGCGCTGATGGGCCAGCTGCGCACCGCGCTGCACGGCTATGCGCTGGAGGGACATCCTCCCGGGTACACCTTGGAGCTGGTCGACCGCTTCGCCCAGGGAATGCCAGAGCCGGCGATGGCGACGGCGGCCTACGCGCAGTTCGACCCGGAGACGGGCGTGCTCCGCTACGCCACCGCCGGCCATCTCCCCCCGATCATCCTGTCCCCGCAGGAGACCCGCAGCGTGGAGCTGGTCCCGGGAACTCCGCTGGGAGCGTTCGCCTACAGCCGCTGCCCCGAGCACGAGCTGCGGCTCAACGCCGGCGAGACGCTTGTGCTCTACACCGACGGGCTGGTGGAGCGGCGCGACACGCTGTTGAGCGACAGCATCGAGAACCTGATCGAGACGATCAGGGAGGGCGAGACGCCCGAGGACGTCTGCCTGCTGGCGATCGACCGCCTGATGCGCATCGGGCCCGGACGCGACGACGCCGCGATCGTGGCCCTGCAGAACACGGCGATCCCGGGCGAGCTGCGGCTGAGGCTCTCCGCCGAGCCGCGCGCGTTGACCGAGGTCCGTCAGGCGCTGCGGCGATGGCTCAGCGAACGGGGGATCGCCGGCGATGCCTGGCGCGAGATCACGATCGCCGTCGGCGAGGCATGCGCCAACGCGATCGAGCACGCGTACTCACCGGCCCCGGCGTCCTTCGAGCTCGAGGCGACGACCGATGGGGACTGGGTGACGGTGACCGTGCGCGACACGGGCCGGTGGCGCGAGCCGCGCGGGCGCAACCGGGGCCGCGGGCTGACGATCATGCGCGCGGCGATGGACGACGTCGATGTCTCCTCGACGGCCGAGGGAACCGTGATCTCAATGCGACGGCGGCTCTCGGCGCGATGAACCTCGCCGACGCGCGCTTTAGCATCCACGGGAATGTCGTCGTCGCCCAGCTGCTCGGTGAGATCGACATGTCGAACGCAGATGGGATCACCCGCGCGCTGCTCGATTCGACCACGAACGACGCCCTCGGCCTGGTCCTGGATCTCCGCGCGGTCGACTACCTCGACAGCACCGGCATCCGCCTGATCTACTCGGTGCGGGAAAGCTTGCGCACGCGCGGCCAGGGGCTGAGGCTGATCATCGAGATGGATTCAATCGTCGGAGATGCGCTCCGATTGTCCGGCGTGGCCCGGCACATGGCCGTCACTGACACGGTCGAGGCGGCGATCGCGGCCCTGCGGGACAGTTGATCATCGCTGGCTGGCGCCACCTCATCGCTGGCGCCACCACCTCCCGCTGACCAGGTCGTGGAACACGACCTCGTTGCGCCCGCAGACGGTGACGAGCTCCCAGTACCGGCGTCGCAGCGGCCGCTCGGTCCACCAGCGGTCCTCGATCAGCCACGACTCTCGGACGGCGTCGATGGCGCGGCCGTCGACCACCGTTGGCACCCCGCCGTCGGGGGCGCTGACGCTCACCCGCCTGGGAATCGAGAGTCGCCGCGGGCCGCTCATGGCTCGAACGGGGTCAGGACCGCGCGCCGCTCCGGGAAGCGCGAGCCGGGATCGATCTCCAGGATGCGCAGCGTCGCCTCGTGCCCGACGCCGGCCCGGGTCTGGTGGATCGCCTCCCGCAGCCGGGCCGCCCGTGCGGCGGCCGGGTCCTCCAGCAGCGGTCGCTGATCGCTGGCCAGCGGCCCGAAGCGCTCGACCGACAGGCGCAGCTCCTCGGCCGGGGCCGGCAGCAGCGCCAGCCGGGGGGTCAGCGCCAGCCGCATCCGCACCGGGTCGGCGAGCGCCTCACGGAAGCTCACCTGCTCTCGCCAGGTGCCGCCCTGCTCCACCAGTACCGCGGAGAGCACCATCGACCGCAGCGTCCGCCCGCGCCGCTCGCGCCGCACCAGCAGCCGATCGATCAGCAGGCCCAACACGAGCTCCAGCTGCGATCCGGATGCCGCCTCGGGCAGCTCCAGCGACTCGCGCAGGAACTCGCTCGCCGGGCGCGGGCGCAGCGCCCCGTCGCCACCCAGCGCCAGCTCGTGGGCGATCAGCCCGAGCCTGCCGAAGCGATCGGCCACCGCGGCCCTCGGCAGCGCCGCGAGCTCGCCCAGCGACGTCACGCCGAGCCGCTCCAGCGCCTCGGGCAGCTGCGCCAGTGCCGGTCTCGCTCGCAGCAGCGCCACCGGCAGCGGCGCCAGGAACTCACGCGCCTGCTCACGTCCACCGGTGAGGATCGCCGGGCGGCGAACCCGTGCCCGCCCAGCCGCTGCGACCGCGGCGAACCGCGACGGCGCCACCCCGAACCTGGCCGGCACCCGTAGCGCCCGCCGCGCGGCATCCAGCACCCGCCGCAGCTGCTCTGACGGCCCACCCACCACCCCGCGCCCGTGCAGTCGCAGCAGCCCCTGCGCGTCGAAGCAGACGAGCCCCGGGCGCTCGGGCTCGACTCCGGCGCCGATCGACTCGAGCCGGACCAGCAGCCGCTCCCAGGTGTCGGCCACACCGGCCGGATCCGGCGGCACGAGCGACAGCCGGGGGCAGCGAGCCAGCGCCTCGCCGAGCTTCATCCCGGCATGGATCCCAAACGCCTCGGCGGCGAGCGAGCACTCCCCCACCCGCTGCACCCCCCCGGGCTCGGGCGCCAGCGCCACCGGCGTCTGCAGCAGCTCGTGGCGGTCGCCGACGGCGGTGGCAAGCTCGAAGCGGGGAAGCAGAACACAGACGATCATCATCGAACGCATGTTCGCATAGGTGGACGACGGAACGGCCCAGCGGTTAAGCTGAGCATCACTTGCACGCAATCGGGGCGTGCGAACCATGAGGACAGGGGGAGCGTGTGCCGGCGATCAGCCCACTACCGACATCGCGATGGATCTTTGCTGTGGCGCTCACGGTCGCCATCCTGCTCGGCTCGGCGAGCGCCGCGCGGGCCGCCGGCGAGATCTCGGGCTTCACCTTCACCCCCAGCAGCACCCAAGCCGGTGGCGATCCCAAGCTGTCAACGAGCCTGACGTTCAGCTACGCGAGCAGCTCGGAGTCCTTGACGAGCGTCGCCTTCCTGCTCCCGCCCGGAATGTTCCTCGCCCCCGGGGCGGTGTCGAACCCCTGCACGACCACGCAGCTGACCGCGAACCAGTGTCCGGTCAGCTCCGAGATCGGAACCGGGACTGGGACCTACCTGGGGGTCGACCCAGTCCCGATCACCCTGTACCTGATGGCAGCACCGAGCCCGAGCGACGAGGCGGGCGTCGGAATCGTGTTCTCCTCGCCGCTGAACGGCCAGCTCAGCGCCGCCACCGGCACCGGCACGATCGACATGACCACCGCCAACAGCGCGCCGCAGCAGCTCCTCATACTTCGCACCCTGCCGACCTTCTTCCAGATTCCTGGCAGCTCCGAACAGGTCGGTCAGCTCGACTCGCTGTCGCTCTCGCTTGACGGCACAAGCGCCTCGAACGCGCCGTTCACGCGAATGCCGACCACCTGCACGACCGGCACGGTCTACGTCGTGGCCAACAGCACCCAGGTCAACGGCTCCTACGACTCGGCGACGGTGACCCCCACCGGCTGCACGTCGCTGGCGTTCTCGCCCCAGCTCGCGGTGGCCGCGCGGAAGGACAGCGGCGACGCGGGCACGGCCGTCGGAGCAGTCCTGCGCCAAACCGGGGCGCAGGAGGCGGGCAAGTCGTTCTTTGTGACCTTTCCGTCGAGCCTGGTGGTCAACCCCAGCTCGGGCACCGAGGCGTGCTCCAGCCCAACTGCCACGTTCTCGAACTGCACCAGCATCGGCAGCGTCTCGGCCATCATGCCGCTGTTCGCCTCGCCGCTGACCGGCTCGATCTACCTGACCAAGTCGAGCAGCGGAGTCGCGCAGCTGACGCTCGCGTTCCCGGCGCCGTTCGCGTTTGACCTGGTCGGATCGTTCGGCCCCACGGCGAGCAGCCTCTCCTTCGGCCTGCCCGATGTCCCGCTGACCGCGCTCGGCCTGTTCTTCGGCGGTGGAGCGGATTCGCTCTACGCCACGGCGTGCGCCCCGAGCAGCGGGACGGCGACGTCCGTACTGGGCGATCAGAACGGCGACCGCACGGCCACTCCCTCCTCGACGTTCACGATCGCGGGCTGCTCGGGCGCCAACCCGGCACCGACACCGACACCCACGGTCACCCAGGGCAGGCCGACGCTCAGCGGCGTCCATTTCAGCGGGCTGACCGGCCGCCATCCGCGCCTGGCGTTCACGATGACGGCCGGCTCCAAGGCCCCGGCGCTCAGCACGCTCACGGTCACGCTTCCCAGCGGCATCGGCGCCGGTAAACACCATGTGGCGATCACCGGTGGCCGGCTGAAGAGCGCCCGGGTCACCGGCGGCAAGCTCGTGGTCACGTTGAAGAGCCCGGCGCGGCGTGTCGGCGTGACGATCACGTCGCTGACGGTCACGAAGGGACTCGCGCGCAAGATCCGCAGGCGCGCGACAAAGACGCTGAGGCTCACCGTCACCGCTCGGGACCTCGACGGCACCACCACGACACGCACGGCGACGGCGAAGGCATAGGTCAGGTGGCGCCCCCCAACCTCACCGGGCTGACCGCGCAGACGGCGCGGACGCTGCGCGCGTTCGGACACCGGATCCCGGGAGCGGGCACGGTGCTGGCGCGGTCGCTGGAGGAGGCGGTGAAGGGGCGCACGGTGCTGATCACCGGAGCCTCCTCGGGGATCGGCAAGGCGGCGGCGCTGCGGATCGGCAGCGCCGGCGGGACCGTGCTGCTGGTGGCACGGACCAAGAGCAAGCTCGACGAGGTCAGAGCAGAGATCGAGGAGCATCACGGCACCGCCCACGTCCACCCGTGCGACCTCTCCGACACCGGCGACATCGATCGCATGGCCCGCGAGATCCTCGATCAGCACGGCCGGGTCGACATCCTCGTCAACAACGCGGGCCGCTCGATTCGCCGCTCGGTCGCGCGCTCCTACGACCGCTTCCACGACTACGAGCGGACGATGCAGCTGAACTACTTCGGCCCGGTGAAGCTGATCCTCGACCTGCTGCCGGCGATGCGCGCCGCCCACACCGGCCACATCATCAACATCTCCTCGATCGGCGTGCAGACGAACACGCCGAGGTTCGCCGCCTACGTCGCCTCCAAGGCGGCGCTCGACGCGTTCTCACGCTCGATCAGCTCGGAGATCATCGACGACGGCGTCCACGTGACGACCGTCTACATGCCGCTGGTGCGCACACCGATGATCGCGCCGACGAAGATGTACGACCGCTTCCCGACGCTCAGCCCCGACGATGCGGCCGAGATGATCGCCGAGGCGATCCGCAAGCGCCCCAAGCGTGTGGCCACGACGCTCGGCAACCTCAGCCAGCTGAGCTACGCGGTCGCCCCCGGCGCCCAGGACCTGGTGCTGAACCAGGCGATCAAGCTGATCCCCGAAGGCGGCGAGCCGCCGGACCATGAGACCGCCGAGCAGCGCGCGTTCGTGCGCGCCACTCGGGGCGTCCACTGGTAGGCGAATCGGCTGGCGCCGAACTCGTAATCAGACCGCTTCGCCGCTGTCGCGGAACAAGCGCCCGACCGGGACGGCGCTCAGATGCTGGGCGTCGAGCTCGGCGTGCAGCTTCTCCAGCAGCGGCAGCACATTGCCGTTTGAGGCGTTGATCTCGACGACCTCGCCCGGATGGAAATGCCTGATCGAGTCGTCAATATCCTCCACCTTGACGGCGCCGGCGATCAGCTGGCCGCCAAGCTGGTGGGCCATGAACCACTGACCAAGGCTCGGGCCGCCCGAGGCGTACAGGAAGTTGTGGTCGAAGCCGAGCGAGTGCAACAGCTTGTGCAGCTCGCTGCGGGCCTTCAGCCAGCGCAGCAGGCCACCGGCCGGCAGCCGGGGCACCGCCTGATCACCGAAGTGCAGGGCGCTCAGGTCTGAGCTGCTCGGCTTGTGCTCGATCGCGAAGGAGACGTGCATGCCGCTCGCCGCCAGCGCGCTGGCCAGCCCCGGCACCTCGCCGTTGGCGGTGTCGACGAGCACGCCGACCTCGGGCCGGCCGGTGTTGACCGATGTCACCGGCCGCATGTGCACGAAGTTCGAGAGGAAGCGGTAGGAGATCCCGCTGGTCAGGATCGCAGCCAGGATCAGCAGCGTGGCCGCCGTCGAGTACGCCGCCCGCGGCGTCCACACGCGCCAGGCGGGCAACGGCGTGATGCGCCGCTCGGAGCCCATGATCAGCGACGCGGTCGACGGCCGGCGCGCGAACGACCCGTCCGGCTCGGGACGGTGCTCCAGCGCCTTGGCCAGCGCGGGGCCGAGGTCGGCCTCGTGGCGGGCCACCTGGGCGAGGCCGAACCGCTGCAGCGCGCGGTTGGAGGCGCGCACGTGGCCGACGCCAAAGCCGTAGGAGATCACCGGACAGCCACGGATGATCGCCTCCAGGACGGTCAGCCCTGCGCTGGAGTGGATCAGCGCGTCGGCGGCAGCGAGCACGTCGCCCATCCGGTCGGTGAAGCCCATCACCCGCAGGCGGGGCTCGTCAGGGAATCGCTGGGCGACGCGGCGGCGCAGGTCGTCGTTGCGCCCGCAGAGGCAGAGCACGGTCGCCTCTGGCGCCTCCTCCAGCGCTGCCCGTGTCGCCCCGACGAGGTCGCCGACGCCCCAGCCACCGCCGGAAACGGCGATCACGGTGCCCTCGGCCGGCAGCGCCAGCGAGCGGCGGGCGTCGGCGCGGGAGCGGGCGGCGAGGAATGCGGGCGAGGTCGGCGGCTTGGCCCACTGCACGCTGCCGGGACCGGCGATCTGCTCCACCTCCTCGATCGACTCGGGGTGGGTGACGAAGTGCATGTCGATCCCCGGGTGGGCCCAGAAGTGCAGGCCGGCCAGGTCGGTGATCGACGAGTAACAGGGAACCTTCAGCTTGCGCTTGTGACGGAGGTCGCCGAGCACGGCGGTGACGCCGGGATAGGTGGAGACGATCACGTCCGGGTTGTGGGCGCGGATCAGCCGCATCAGGCCGCGGCGGCCGAGCAGCGTCAGCAGGCGCTCGGACAGCCAGCGGGTCGGCGCCCAGTACATGAACAGCGCGTACTGCGCGTCGAACAGCCATGGCAGCCAGCGGAACATGAACTGCGAGTTCTCGCGCAGCGTCTTGGTCAGGAGCGGCCCCATGGCGGGCAGGCCATTGACGATCGAGATGATCGCGTCGGGATCCTCGTCGCGGAACTCTCGGGCGACCGCGCGGGCCGGCAGGTCGTGGCCCTCGCCGATGTCGGCGGAGATGATCAGCACGTGGCGCGGCGGCGCTTCGGCGTCGGGCTCCCCGGCTGGGATCACCGCGGCGGCCTGCGCTGAGGCCTGCGTGGCCGCCTGCTCGCGGCGCCAGTCCACGTACCGGCGCACGCCCTCGGAGAACGGCGTGGCGGCCGTCCAGTCGAGCTCGATGCGCGCCCGGTCGCTTGACACGACCTTGCCGCCGAAGTCGCCGGGGCGGGCCGGCGTGTAGACGATCTCGACGTTGCCGACGATCTCCTGGACCGTCTCGGCGATCTGCTTGATCGTGACGTTCTCGTCGCTGGCCAGGTTGTAGACGCGGTTGGTGGCGATGTCGGCCAGGCCGGCGGCGACGCCATCGGCGAGATCCTCGACGTAGACGAACCGGCGCGACTGCAGGCCGTCACCGGCGAGCGTCAGCGGCTCGCCCTTGAAGGCCTTGTTCACGAACGCGGGGATCACGGCCGCTTCCCGCGCGCGGGGGCCGTACGGGATCCCGAAGCGAAGGATCGTGTAGTCGATCCCGTACAGCTCCTGGTAGGACTTGCAGTACAGCTCCCCCGCCAGCTTGGTGCTCGTGTACAGGTGCGAGGGCGGCGGCAACAGCGTGTCCTCGTTGACCTCCTCGGGCTCGCAGTCGGAGTACACCCAGATCGTCGAGGCGTAGACCATCCGCTTCACGCCGGCGCGGCGACACGCCTCGAGCACCGCGACGGTGCCGCGCGCGTTCACGCGCTCGGCGTCCTCCGGCGAGGCGTGTACGTCGTTCACGTCGGCCACGGCGGCGAGGTGGGCGACGGCGTCGCACGAGTGCAGGGCACGCTCCAACGCCTCGCGGTCGGTGATCGAGCCGAGGACGGTGTCGACGCTCCCGGCCGGGTGCCACGGCGACGGACGGAGGTCGTAGATGACCGGCTCGTGGCCGTGCAGCCGCAGCTTGTCGACGACGTGGGAGCCGATGAATCCGGACCCCCCGGTGACCAGGACCCTCACGCTGACGCCTCGGGCCGGTAGTACAGCGGCGGGCAGGAGTGGTTCTGCGCCACCCAGTCGGTGTTCGGCAGCTCGACCTGGTGGCCCATGATCCGATGGCAGGGCTCGTCGTAGACGCGACCGGTGGACTTCTCCAGCCAGTCAAAGACGATGTACTTATAGAGCCCGGAGGTCATGCCGTCGGGCAGCTCCAGCTTCGAGCCTTGATGCAGCGGGTCAAGGTGCGTGCGCGCCGTCTCGTTCTTCCACGCGACGATCTCCGGCATCCGCTCCACCTGGATCAGGCCGAGGGCTGCGGTGAACTCGCTCATGCGGAAGTTCAGACCCTGCACGTCGTACGACGGCTTGCCGTAGTTGCGGAACCCGCGGGCGTGTTCAATCACCTCGGGGCGCTTGGACACCAGAACGCCGCCCTCGCCGGTGGAGATGGTCTTCGTCGCGTACAGCGAGTAGACGCCGGCGTCGCCGTAGGTGCCCGGCTTCACGCCGTTCCATTCGGCGCCGTGGGCGTGGGCGCAGTCCTCGATCAGGAAGATCCCGTGCTCGGCGCAGTAGGCGGCGATCCGCTCGGAGTCGAACGCGATGTGGCCGCCGATGTGGACGAGGAGCGCCGCCTTCGGCTTGACGCGATCGGCCACCGCCTCGAACGACGCGAAGGACATGCATAAATCCTCGCGGTTGCAGTCGACGAACTCCACCGACGCACCAGAGCGAATCGCGGCGAGCGGCGTGGCCATGAACGTGTTCGACGGGCACAGGACGGTCTCACCCGCGACACCGGCGAAATGCAGTGCCGCCATGGCGCCGCCGGTCCAGCTCGACGTGGCGACGGCGGGGGCGCCGTTCCACGCCTCCCACGCCTCCTCGAAGCGGGTGTTCATGCTCGCCTCCGACCAGCGGTTGGAATCGAGCACTTCGTCGATGAGCGCGTGGAATCGCGCCCGGTCGCGTTGATCGAACCCGATCGCGAATCGCGTGTAATCGGGCGAGCTTTGTTGGTCAGCGGAAGCTGTGGTCATGTTTCCGGGCCTGAGATCGGGAAAGGGGAAGGCGCTCGTCGGCGGGTGCAGTGACGCCACCCCTCCGCGGAGCGCGCCGTCGCGTGCACCCGGTGCACCCGAGCAGCCTGTCAAACAGGCAGGACGGTAGCGACTTTCCGCTCCGTGAGCGTGTTCATAATGAGTTGAAGGGCGGCCTCCGTCCGCCGGTGGGAGTCGCGTGCGCTGTAGAAGTCGGCGTCGTGGAGCAGGATCACGTCGCCCGGGGCGAGCTCGCCGAGCACCCGCCGAGCGATCCGCTGCGGCGTGGTGAACTTCCGCCAATCCTTGCCCCACCGCGACCACAGGAGCGGCCGCATCCCGGCCGCCCGCACGGCGCTCAGGCCGGCCGGGCTGTAGACACCGTACGGCGGGCGGTGCCAGCGCGGGAGCTCGCCGGTGACCCGGGCGATCGCCTCGGCGCCCCGCTCCAGGTCCGCCCGCACCTGGCCCGGCGTCAGGCGCATCTGCATGCGGTGGCGGTAGCCGTGCAGGCCGACGAGATGACCCTCGGCGACGATCCGCTCCAACAGCTGCGGCCGGCGCTCGACCTGCTCGCCGATCACGAAGAACGTCGCGCGCGCGTTCGCGCGAGACAAAATGGAGAGAATCGCCGGCGTGCCCTCGTCGTGCGGACCGTCGTCGAAGGTCAGAGCCACGCCGTCGGCGTCCGCCGAGGTGACCTGCACCCGAAGATCGGCGGCGAACCGCGGCACGACCGGCGCCATGAGATGCCTGATCACTCCACACATGATCCCGGACCCGATCTCGATCGCTGGGTGCCGCGGCCGTCGTTGAGGATCGCGGCACGACGGGAGAGCTCGGCCGATCCGGCGCGGCTGTGGCGGGCGGCGCAGGCGGTGCCGCTGGCCGAGACCGGGCTGCTCGGACGGCTGGTGCGGTGGCGAATTCCGGGGACGACGGCGCACGTGCCCTTCGGCGTGCTGTTCCGCGAGCCGCCGTTCCTGGCCCTGGAGGAGCGCGACGGCGTGCTCGTGAGCGGGCTGGTCGGGCGGATCTGGACGCTCCGGCGCGACTACCCGGTGCTGGACGACCCGGCCCAGTTCGCCGCCTACGACCAGCGCGGCAGCGCGCGGGTGCTGTTCGGTCACTGGGTCGAGCCCGCCGGTGAGGGGCGTTGGGCGCTCGCCTCCGAGGCGCGGGTCGAGCCGCTCGGGCTTCAGGGCCGGCTCGGCGTCGGCGCCGTTCGACCGCTCGTGCGGCGCTTCGGCCCTCTCGTCGGCAGCGAGGGGCTCGCGGCGGCGGTCCGGCGCGCCGAGGGCTGAGGGCAGAGGGCTGAGGGCTGAGGGCTGAGGCAACCTTTTGCACCACCACCGGCGTTGAGGGGAGTAATGGAACCTGACTTCGACCGCTTCGTCGCCGACAGCGCACCGGCGCTGCTCCGCGCCGGATACCTGATCGTGTGGGACCTGCAGGATGCCGAGGACCTCGTGCAGGAGACGTTCGTGAAGCTCGCCAAACGCTGGCCGCGCGTGCGCTCGATGGAGCATCAGGTCGCATACGCGCGCCGGATCCTGCTGAACCTCGCCCTCGACGGCTCGACCAAGCGCGCCCGGCGTCGCGACGAGCTCGCCGGCGAGCTGCCCGACGTTCGTGTGGCGCCCGATGCCGAGAGCGCGGTCGACACCCAGGACGAGCTCGTCCGCGCGCTGGCCACGCTGCCGCCGCGCCAGCGGGCCGTGCTCGTTCTGCGCTACTTCCTGGACCTTCCCGAAGCCGAGGTGGCAGAAGCACTGCAGTGCTCCCTCGGCACCGTCAAAAGCACGGCCTCCCGCGGACTCGCGCGACTGCAGGAGACGCTGCGCCCGATCCCACAGCCAAGGAGCATCCCGACATGACGACCCACCTCGAAGACGAGCTGCGCGCGACGCTGCACCGGCAGGCGGCACGCGTGCCATCCGACGCCGTCGCGCGGATCACCGCGCATCCCTACCACCCGCGCACGCGCCGGCTGCGACGCCCCGCCGCGTTCGGCGTCACCGGAGCCGCGCTGGCCGGCGGGGCCGGTGCTGCGATCGCGCTGCTCGGCGGCGCCGCCCCGGCGTTCGCCGGCTGGACGCCTCAACCGACGACCCCGAGCGCCGGCCAGCTGGCGACCGCGAACTCGAACTGCGCGGCGCGCCTGTCATCCCAGAACCTGCCGTTGAAGCTGTCCGACGTCCGCGGACCGTTCACGTTCGAGATCTACGCCAGCGACCAGGCGAGTGCGGCGTGCATCACCGGGCCGTCGTTCACCAGCGCTTCGAGCATGGCGTCGAGCGAGCCGATCAATGTCCCGGCCGACCACCTCGACCTCAGCGCGCTCCACGCCACGAACGGCCAGGGTGACTCGTATTCGATCGCCGACGGGCGCGCCGGGGCCGACGTGACCGGGGCGACGCTGGAGCTGAGCGACGGCAGCCACGTGACGGCCACGGTCGAGAACGGCTGGTTCGTCGCCTGGTGGCCGAGCACCGCGGCGGTCTCCTCGGCGCAGCTGACAACGTCGACGGGGACGAGCACCCAGACGTTCCCCGCCCTGCCGGCGATCCCCGGCGCCCCCGGCCCCGGCGCTCACGGCGGCGGCAGCGTGCAGATGGGCTCCAGCTCGGGGAGCGGACGAGGCAGCGTGATCAGCTCGTCCGGCTCCTTCAGCGGGGCGGGCGGCCCGGGCACGAGCACCGGCACGTCCACGTCCAGCACCACCCCCGGCACCTGAGCCGGGCCGCTCGCGCGCGACTCTGGGAGCCAAATGTGTCTATGCGACACAAAAAGCTCCCGGAGTCGCGCTCGCGCATTTGTGCCAACTCCGTGCCAAGTCGGCGGTTTCCGCCGCGCGGGGGATAACGTGGGCGGACGATGTCCGTCTTCGATGGTGAGGTGATCGTTCGCCGTACGCGCTTCGCCAGCGACGCGACGGGCTGGGCGGTGGTCGAGGGCACCGACGCCGACGGCGACCAGGTCGTGCTCGTCGGCCCGCTGACCCACCTGGAGGAGCGCGAGCGCGCGCACGTGATCGGCACCTGGGTCGACGATCGCCGGTACGGGCCGCAGGTGAAGGTGACCGAGGCGCGGCCGCTGCCGCCGGCCGATCCCGAGACGATCGCGATCTACCTGAAGCGGGTCACCTACGTCGGCTCGCGCCGGGCGGCGAGGCTGATCGAGCACTTCGGCGCCGAGCACGTGTTCGAGGCGATCGATCGCGACGCCGAAGCGGCGTTCGGAGCCGTGGGCCTGCGCGCCGAGCGGGCGCAGGCGGCCGCGGCCTCGTGGGACTCGCTGCGCGTCACCCGTCAGCTGCACATGCTGCTGGCACCACACGGCCTCGCCTACCTGGTGAAGCGGATCCACGATGAGTACGGCGACGGCGCGCACCGGATCGTCACGGAGCAGCCGTACCAGCTGACGAGCGTGTTCGGCGTCGGCTTCTTGGTGGCCGACCGGATCGCGCGGAACGCCCAGACGCCCCCGCAGGAGAGCGAACGCGCCCGTGCCGGCGCGGTGCACGTGCTAGCCGAGGCCGAGCGCAGCGGCAGCACCTGCCTGCCGCTCAGGACTCTGCTCGACGAGCTGCGCCAGCTGCTCGGCGGACCGGCCGGTGCGGACCTCGACGAGGACGCGCTGCTCGCCTCCCCCACGTTCACGCGCGCGGGCGACTTCATCTACCGCACGCCGACCGCGGAGCTGGAGGCCGAGCTGGCCGAGCGCGTGCTGGAGCTCGTGGACGCGCCCCACGGCGATCGCCGGCTCAGAGACCCGTACGAGACCGACGAGCCGCCGGAGCAGGCGGCGGAGCTGACTGAGGAGCAGCGCGCCGGCGTCCGGCAGGCGTTCACGAGCCGGCTGGCGGTGATCACCGGCGGACCGGGCACGGGCAAGACGGCGTCGATCCGCTCGGTGGCGGCGCTCGCCCTCGACCAGGGCGCCAAGGTGATGCTGGTCGCCCCGACGGGGCGGGCGGCGATCCGGATGAGCGAGGCGAGCGGGGTGATGGCTCGAACCGTGCATTCCGCCCTGAAGTGGATCCCCGGCGAGGGCCCGACGCACGACGAGGACGACCCGCTGCCGTGCGATCTGCTGATCGTCGACGAATCCTCGATGGCCAATCTCGAGCTGATGGTGACGTTGCTGCGCGCGGTCGGGCCGCAGACGCATGTGCTGCTCGTCGGCGACGCCGATCAGCTGGCGCCTGTCGGCGCCGGCAAGCCGTTCGCCGAGCTGGTCGCCTCCGAGCTGGTGCCGACGGCGCGGCTCACCCACATCTTCCGCCAGGCGGCCGGCAGCATGATCGTCCAGGGCGCGCACGCGATCCGCGGGGGGCAATCGCCCTCGTTCACGCCGGGGCCGGAGATGCGCCGGGACCTGTTCCTGATCGAGCGTCCCGACCCGGTGGCGGCCAGGGCGGAGATCGTCTCGCTGGTGGCCGAGCGGCTCCCCGCCCACTACGACGTCGACCCCGTCACCGACATCCAGGTGTTTGCGCCGGTGTACCGCGGCGAGCTGGGGATCGACACGCTGAACGAGGCCCTGCGCGAAGCGCTGAACCCCGACGGCCAGAAGGTCCGCGGCGGCCGGCTGCGGCTCGGCGACAAGCTGATGATGACCGGCCGCAACATGCATGAGCTGGGACTGATGAACGGCACGCTGCTGCGCCTGCTGGACGAGGCCGCCGATTCCGACGACGACGATGCGGCGCTGATCCTCACGGCCGATGACGGGTCGATCTTCCGGCTCCCGCCCGAGGAGTCGGAGCGCCTGCGCCTGGCCTACGCGTGCTCGGTCCATCGCGGCCAGGGGATCGAGCTGCCCGTGGCGGTGATCGTCGCCCACGCGGCCGGCGGCGCGTTCTTCCTGCGGCGGGAGATGCTGTACACCGCGGTGACCCGCGCGAAGCTGGCCACGGTCATCGTCGGCACCCGTGACGTGATCGCCCGGGCGGCGCGGACGCCCGACACGGGACGGCGGCACAGCAGGCTCGGCGAGCGGCTGCTGGAGCTGGCGGCATGACCGACCACGCCACCGTCTCCGCCGTCTCGGCCGACGGGTCGATCCGCGCCGAGCTGGTCCCCGGCGTCAACATGATCTGCTGCTCGCTCCGCATCGCCGGCGGCGAGCGGCTGGCCCAGCGCACGGGTCTCGACGCGTACGCCGCCCAGGGGTCGACGATGGGGATCCCGCTGCTGTACCCGTGGGCCAACCGGCTCGGGGCGCGCCAGTTCCGCCTCGCCGGCAAGAGCGTCAACCTCCCCACCGATCCGACCCGGATCCACCAGGACGGTGAGGGCACGCCGTTACACGGGTTGGCGCCGTCGCTGATGGTCTGGGAGGTGACCGAGTCCGGCGTCGCCCACGCGAACGCCGCGCTGCAGTGGGACAGCCCAGAGCTGCTGGAGCTGTTCCCGTTCGCTCATCGCGTGTTCTACGAGGCCGAGCTCGAGGCCGGCTCGCTGACCGTCCACGCCACCGTCGACGCGAGCCTCGGCGACCCCGTTCCGGTGAGCTTCGGCTTTCACCCCTATCTGCTGCTGGCCGGCGCGCCTCGGTCCGCGTGGGAGGTCCGGCTCCCGCGCTGCCGTCAGCTGGAGCTGGACGCCCGGATGCTCCCGACCGGCGCACGCATGGAGGTCGATGCCAGCACCGCGGCCCTGGCCACACGCGCATTCGATGACGCGTACGAGCTGGCCGACGCCACCGCGACCTTCATCGCCCGGGCGGGCGACCGGCGGATCACCGTCGAGTTCCTGGAAGGCTTTCCCTTCGCCCAGGTGTTCTCGCCGCCGGGAGCCGACTTCGTGTGCTTCGAGCCGATGACGGCGCCGGCCAATGCGCTGATCAGCGGCGACGGGCTGATCGTGCTGGAGCCCGGGCAGCAACACCGGGCGGGCTTCCGGGTGACGCTGCGGTAGCCCATCCCCTCGCGGCGCTCCCGACTGCAGGTTTAGCCCTGAGATCTCTCGGGTACAAAAGCAGCAGAGGCGCTCCCTTCACCGCCGATACGCGCCCCCCGCCGGCGGTGACAATTGGAGTTCCGGGGCGCCTCCACTGGCCCGGCGGTAACTACGCCCCCCGTTACCGCCGGGCCACCCCTTTCTTTGACCGGCGCGCGTCAGGACAACAAGCCCAGCGGCTCGCGGCCCGGAGGCGGGCACGGAGGCTCGCGCTCCGGGAGCACGGCGAACGCTCGCGTCTGCGGCTCGCCGCTCGCCACGATCAACGACTCGCCCTCGTGGCACAGCTCCAGCGGCTCGCCTTCGAGCAGCTCGTAGCGCGCCTCGGAGTGCGTCAGCCGCACCCGCAGCCGACGCCCGCGAAAGTGCAGGCCGAAGCTCACCCCGCGCAGCTCCGAGGGCAGCCGCGGCGCGAAGGCCAAGCGGTCCTCGTGGTCGCGCATACCGCCAAATCCGCACGTTACCGCCAGCCACGCGCCCGCGGTGGAGGCGAGATGCAGGCCGTCGTGGGTGTTGCCGTCCAGGTCGTGGAGGTCGACCAGGGTCGTCTCGCGCAGGTACTGATAGGCCAGCGGCAGATGGCCCACCTCGGCCGCGACGATCGACTGGATCGACGCCGACAGCGACGAGTCGCGCGCCGTGATGCCCTCGTAGAAGGCGAAGTCGCGGGCCTTCTGCTCGGCGTCGAAGTGCTCGCCGCAGGTGAACAGCGCCATCACGAGGTCGGCCTGCTTCACCACCTGGCTCGAATACAGCACGTAGTTGTGGTAGTGGAGCAACAGGGGATAATCGCCCGGCGGCGTGGAAGCGAAGTCCCACGGGCGGTAACGGGTGAACCCGTCGCACTGCGGGGTGATGCCGAGCTCCTCGTCGTGAGGCAGCTCGATCCCCGTCGCGGCAGCGCGCCAGTCGGCCACCTCCTCCTCGTCGACCGAGAGGCGCGCCGCGTGCTTGGGATGGCGCTCGGCCAGCTCGGCGGCGACGGTCAGGTTCCGCGCCGCCATCAGGTTCGTGTAGACGTTGTTGTCACACAGCGCCGTGTACTCGTCCGGGCCGGTGACGCCGTCGATCCTGAATCGCCCGCTGGCGTCGTGGTGGCCGAGCGAGCGCCACAGCCGCGCGGTCTCGACGATCAGCTCCATGCCCTGCGAGACTGCGAAACCGGTGTCGCGGGTCGCCCTCACGTAGCGGAAGGTGGCGTCGGCGATTGCGGCGTTGATGTGGAAGGCGGCCGTACTGGCCGGCCAGTAGCCCGAGCACTCCTGCCCGGCGATCGTGCGCCACGGGAAGGTCGCCCCCCTCAGTCCGAGCTCGCGCGCGCGGTCGCGCGCCAGGTCGAGCGTGACGTGGCGCCAGCGCAGCGCGTCGCGCGCGGCCGGCGGGTGCACGTAGGTGAGCACCCGCAGCGTGTATGCCTCGGAGTCCCAGAAGGTGTGTCCGTCGTAGCCCGAGCCGGTCAGCGCCTTCGCCGGGATTGCCCGCATCTCGGCGCGGGCGGCGGCTTGCAGGACCTGGAACAGTGCGAACCGCACGCCGAGCTGGAGCTCGGGATCGCCGTCGATCTCCACGTCGGCCGTGGCCCAGAAGTTGTCGAGATAGTTGCGCTGCTCCTGGCAGATCCCCTCCCAGCCGGTGCGCCTGGCCGAGATCAGGGCGCCGGCCACCTGGTCGCGCAGCGCCGAATCCGAGCGCTCGCTTGACCACCCGTAGCCGACGTACTTCACGATCCGCAGCGACTCGCCGGCGGCCACCGTGCAGGCGGCTGTCAACCGCGCTATGTCGGGCTCGGAGCTGATCTCCGTGAGCAGGCCCTCCGGGCCGTCGACCACGTGGTTCATCGCCGCCGCCATGCGCAGCCCGCTGTCCCGCGTGCGGTGCACGAGCTCGGCGTGCAGGTCGGCGTGGAAGTGACTCTCGCCGACGAGCGGCGCCTGAACGGCTTTGGCCGACCGGGGGTCGTGGGAGGACTCGCCGCTCGCCTCGTTGGCCACCAGCTCGGATTGGATGGCCAGCTGAGCCTCACCGTCGAGCGGCGTCACCTCGTAGGCGATCGCCATCACGGCGCGCTGCGTGAACGACACGATCCGCGCCGAGCGCACCCGGACCCGCTGACCGGCCGGTGAGCTCCACTCCGCCTCCCGGGTGAGGACGCCGCTGCGCAGGTCGAGCACGCGCTCGTGGCGGTGCAGGGTGCCGTAGCGCAGGTCGAACGGCTCGTCGTCGACGAGCAGCCGGATCAGCTTGCCGTCGGTGACGTTGACGACGCTCTGCCCCTCCTCCGGGTCGCCGTAGGCGCTTTCGGCGTAGGGCAGCGGGCGGACCTCGTAGAAGCCGTTCAGATAGCTGCCGAGGGCGCCGGCCGGCTCGCCCTCGTCGAGGTTTCCCCGCACGCCGAAGTGCCCATTGGAGAGCGCGAAGATCGACTCGGTCTGGGCAAGCGCGTCGAGCTGCAGCCGCTTCTCCAGCAGGCGCCACTCCTCGAAGAAGAACCGGCCGTTCACCGCAGCAGCTCGGACAGGTCCGAGACGACGGTATCGGCGCCGTGCTCGCGCAGGGCCTGGGCGTGGTGGACGCGGTCGACGCCGACGACGTAGCCGAAGCCGCCGGCGCGCCCCGCCTCGACGCCGGCCAGCGCGTCCTCGAACACCGCGGCGGCCGCCGGGGCCACGCCGAGCAGTCGCGCGCCCTCCAGGAAGGTGTCGGGCGCCGGCTTTCCCGCCAGCTTCCGGCGCGCCGCTACCTCCCCGTCGACGACCGCGTCGAACAGCCCGTCGATCCGCGCGGCGTGCAGAACGCGGCGGCAGTTGGCGCTGGAGGAGACGACGGCGGATGACAGGCCGGCGCGGCGGACCTCGGTGGCGAAGCGCACCGAGCCGGGGTACGGGGTCACCCCTTCGGTGTCGAGCAGCCGCACGACGATCGCCTGCTTGCGCTCGCCGAGCGACTGCAGCGAGTCCTCACCGGGCCCGGCGCGCTCGGGCAGCTCGATCCCACGCGACTGCAGGAACGAGCGGATGCCTTCCTGCCGGGGCTTGCCATCGACGTAAAGATTATAATCTTCGCTGGTGAACGGCGTTTGGAGGTTCGGGCCCCCTCGCTCGCTCAGGAACGCGTCGAACATCTCCTTCCAGGCGCGCTGGTGCAGCGCGGCGGTCGGCGTCAGCACGCCGTCGAGGTCGAACAGGCAAGCGGTGATCGCGGCCGGAAGTCCAAGCGCGGTGGGCTGGGTCGTGGCCATGGCAGACAAGTATCCCGACCGCTCGCACCCACGTATCCCGACCGCTGGCGCGCCAATCGCTCTAGCCGGCGTGCGCGAGGGTCCATAATGGGTCGTGCCCGTGCCAGAGCCTCCTGTCCGCCTGCTCGATGCCGAGCCGGACTTGGTCCGCTTTCTCGCCCCCGACCAGCGAGAGGAAGCACGACGGGCGCTGTTCCCCGTGCGCCAGGTGCCGAAGGGCGATCTCGACGCATCCTCCGTGTTCCGCGACACCGGTTCGTTCGGGGCGATCCTGCTCGATGGGATGCTCGTCCATCACGTCCAAATGGGCGAGCGGAGCGGACTGCGGCTGATCGGCCAGGGCGACTTTCTCACGCTGACGCAGATCCCGCGCTCGATGCTGATCGGCGAGAACGTGTGTCGGGCCGCGGCGCCGACGCGCTTGGCCCTGCTCGGGCACGAGATGCTGCTCGCCTGCCGGCGATGGGCGGCGCTGACCGCCGGGCTTCAGGCGCGGATGGCCGAGCAGACCGAGCGGATCGTCGCGCAGCTGATGATCTGCCAGCTGCCGCGCGTCGAGGACCGGGTCGAGTCGATGCTGTGGCTGCTGGCCGAGACGTGGGGGCAGGTCGGAGCACAGGGGACGCTGTTGCCGGTGGCGCTCACCCACGAGACGCTCGGCGGGCTGATCGGCGCGCAGCGCTCGACCGTGACGCTGGCGCTGGGGGAGTTGGCCGACCGCGGAACGGTGCTGAAGCTTGATCGCGGGTGGCTGCTACCCGGCCAGCCGCCGACTCCCGGCCACGCCGCCCGGCTCGAGATGCCCGAGCTCGAGACGGCGCACCCCTCCGCGTGGCATACGCCACCGCCGAACGGCGAGCACGAGCACGCGCACGCGCACGCGCACGCGGTGAGCGTCGACCTGCTTACTACTCGCGCGATCATCGAGCAGCTCCACGCGCAACAGGCCGAGTCGGCGCGCACGAACGAGCATCGGCGGGGCCAGCTGCGCACGACGCTGGAGCGGAGCCGCGTGATCCGCGCGGAGGCGCGCGCGACGATCAGCTCTCGGTCGGCTCCATCATCAGTATCACGCCAGAGACCTGACCGTCCCCAAAGCTCCCCAGCGGCAACAGCTGGACCCGGCACGAAAACGCCTTCCCGCGCCGGTTTGTCGCCTCCAGTGTGACGGTCTCCCGCGTCGACTCGCCGGCCAGGACGGCGCGGATGTTCGGCTTCAGCCGCTCCACGGGGAGCCCGATATCGAGCGATTGCAGGTGTTGGTCGGTGGCCTCGTCGGAGGTGAGGCCCCACAGCTCGCGGGACTGGCCGTTCCAGATCTGCACGTGCTGGCGGCCGTCGAGCACGGCGACCGCCAGGCCGATGGTGGTCAGGATCGTCTCCAGGAAGGCGTTCATGTCGTTCAGCTCGAGCGTGCGGTGGCGAAGCTCGTCGTTCATCGTCTCGAGCTCCTCGTTGGAGGACTGGAGCTCCTCGTTCATCGTCTCCAGCTCCTCGTTGGTCGACTGGAGCTCCTCGTTGGTCGTTTCCAGTTCCTCGTTGGTCGACTGGAGCTCTTCGTTCGTCGTCTCCAGCTCCTCGACGGTCGACTGCAGCTCCTCGTAGGCGTTCTCCAGCTCGTGCCGCGAGCTCGCCAGTTCCTGCTGCAGCAGGTGGCCCTCGGTGACGTCGACGAACACGATGCTGGTGCCGATCAGCGAGCCGTCGGCCGTCAGCGGCGCCAGCCGGATGTCGAGGGTCCGATCCTGGTCACCGGCGCGCCACCGGACCGCCCTGATGTCGACGCCGCGCAGGTCACGCTTCAGCGCGTCGAGATGGCTGCGCAACTCGAGCGGCTGGTAGGACAGCTGCAGGTCCTTGATCAGCCTGCCGAGGTCATGGGCACCGAGCCCGAACATCCGGCGCGCCGTCTCGTTGGCCATCATCAACGCGCCGCCCGAATCGAGCACGATGTGACCGTCGGTGGAGACGTCGAACGCGGCCTCCCGGAGGTTGTCGGTGACGCTCAGCGAGGCGCCGCCATCGGGGTCGACGGCCATGACCCTGACGCGCTCGCGGAAGGTGGGACGGATCACCTTCCGAAAGATCCGCCACTTCAGGTCGACCGGCGTGAACAGGTCGGAGTGCGTGATCAGCATCTCGGACTTGCCGAGCACCAGCGCGCCCTCGTCGTCGAGCGCGAAGTGGAACCGGCGGAGGATCTGCGCCTGTGTCTCGGCCGTGAAGTACATCAGCGTGTTGCGGCAGACGAGCAGGTCGATCCGGGAGATCGGCGCGTCCTGGACGAGGTCGTTGCGGCCGAAGATCACGCTGCGCCGCAGGTCCTTGCGGAACAGGTAGCGCTGGTCGGTGCGTTCGAAGAACCGCTCCAGCGCATCGCCCGGGACCGATTCGATCTGCCGGGGCTGGTAGGCGGCTTGGCGGGCGTGATCGAGCGCCTCCTCGTTCACGTCGGTGGCGTAGATCTTCACGCGGTCGCGCAGCGCGGTGTCGCCCATCACGCGGGCGATCACCATCGCCACCGTGTACGCCTCCTCGCCGGAGGCGCAGCCGGCGCACCAGACGCGCAGCGGCGCATCGCGTGGCCGGGCCTCGATCAGCTGCGGCAGCACCTCCACCGCCAGGTACTCCCAGGTGGGAGGATCGCGGAAGAACCCGGTGACGTTGATCAGCAGCGCGTTGAACAGCTCGACGAACTCTTCGCTGTGCAGCTCCAGGAAGTCGAGGTACGCGTCGTAGCTATCGACCCCGACTTCGGTCATCCGCTTGGCCACCCGCCGTTCGATGCTGGTGCGCTTGTAGCCGGTGAAATCGAATCCGCGGGAGTCCTTGATGAACTCCAGCAGGTCGTCGAGCGTCACCGCTTGGGGCTCGGCGCTCACCCGGTCGCCTCACCCGGCCGCCCGCCGACGCCGATCGGACGCAGGCTCGTCCCCGCGGCCCGGGCCAAGGTCTCCCGCAGGAGCTCGGTCTGCCGGCCGGCGTGGGCCGCCCGGTCGCGGAACGACCGCGCCGAGCGCGGCTCCCCTGCGGCCTCGAACCGCGCGGCGATCCGGTCCAGAAGCAGCTGGCGGTCGTGGAGGGCGCGGACCGCCGCCCACAGGCCGGCCTCGATGCCCTCGGCCTGCGCGTCGATGAAGCTTTCTGTCGAATAGCGATGTCCGACCCGACACTCCCATTGCCGCACGCCGGCCTGCGCCAACTCGCTGAGCACGCCGCCACACTCGGGGCAGACCGTCGTCATCGGATCGTCGCCGAGATCCTCGTCGGGTTGACGGCGCCCGACTCGCGCGTGGGGAACCGGCCGGCCCCTGACCAGCAACTCGACGCTCTCGGCGATCAGGGCAACCGGCGCCACCACGTCGACGTCGACCGCGGCCAACGCGCTCCTCGGCATGCTCGAGTACAGCGCGTCGGCGGGATCCTGCACGACGGCGACCCCACCCGCGACTTTGATCGTCGCCAGGCCGGCGGACCCATCGTCCCGCGAACCCGACAGCACCACACCGACAACCTTATCGCCAGCAACCGCCGCGGCGGAGCGAAACAGAACATCGACCGACGGCCGGTGGCCGTTCTCCCGCGGTCCGACCGTCAAGCGGACATGGCCGTCCTCGATCTCCAGATGATGATCGGGCGGCGCCACCAGTATCTGGCCGCGACGGAGCTCGTCGCGGTCGGTCGCGGCGCGGCATGGCAGCGGACCCGCGCGCGCCAGGATCGCCGGCAACGCGCTCGGACTCTCGGGGGCAATGTGGAGGACGACGCACACGGCCGCCGGCAGATCGGCGGGAAGGCCCGCAACGAGGTGTCGCAGAGCCTCGACGCCGCCGGCCGAGGCGCCGATCACGACGAGATCACGCTCGCTCTGACCTGCTGACACGAACCCAGGCTACTCCGGGGGGGACGCTTCGAAACCCCACCGCGAAATTTTTTAGCGACGGGGCAGCGCCCGCGCGTGGCGGCTCAGATCCCGCCAGGCGTCGCCCTCGGCGCTCAACCGCCCCGGCGCGGTGGCGATCGTCCAGCGATCCGGCGCCAAGCGGCGGTCGTCGAGCTCGTCCCAGGCGATCGGCATCGCGACCGGAGCGCCCGCCCGCGCCCGCACCCCATACGCCGCGGTGACGTGCTGGGCGTAGGCGTTGCGGTTCACGTCGAGGTAGATTCGCCGGCCCCGCTCGCTTCGCTTCCAGGTCAAGGTCAGGCGCTCGGGATCGCTCTGGACCATTGCCTCGGCCACGCCGCGGGCGAAGCCGTGGGCGGCCTGGTAGTCGGGTCCGCGGCGGATCGGGCAGACGACGTGGATCCCGCGCGAGCCGGTGACCATCGCGAACGGCGCCAGACCGGCGTCGCGCAGCCGGGCGCCGGCCTCGCGGGCCGCCGCTCGGATCTCCGCGAACGGCACCCCGTCGGCGGGGTCGAGGTCGATGATCACCCGGTCGGGCTGGTGAGGGCGATCGGCCTGCGAGAGCCACACGTGCAGCGCGACGATGTTCTGGCCGGCCAGGTAGACGAGCGTCGCGGCGTCGCGCGCCAGCACCTGAGTCAGCGAGCCGCCGCGCTTGCCGACCTCGGCGCGCTCGATCCAGTCCGGGAAGTGGCGGGGCGCTGACTTCATGAAGAACCCGGGCGCGGCGATCCCGCCGGGATAGCTCTCCAGCGCCAGCGGGCGTCCGCGGGCATGGCGCAGCAGGGCCGGCGCCACCTGCTCGTAGTACCGGGCCAGATCACCCTTTGTGGGCCCGCCGGGTCCGAACATGGCCTTGCCAGGGTGGGTAACGTCGACATGCCGCCGCCCGATACGAAAACATGCAGGTTGCTCGGCCACGCTCAGCACACTAATGCCTCCCATTCACGGCTCCATTTCAGCGACACGCTCGCTGCTTGATTTCGATCCCGACCTGGGGGCATCGATCGAGCGGGTGGAGTGGCCGCGGGCCCGAGCGGCGTTCACCGGTGAGCTGATCACGGTCCCGGCGGGCGCGTGGAGCCCGATCGCCGGACGGGACTCCCTCGGCTTCCTGATCATCGACGGCGTCGTGTGTCGCGAGCTGTCGCTCGTCGACCGCCGTTCGCTGGAGCTGCTGGGCGGCGGCGATGTCGTGCAGGCGCCGAGCGCCTTGGGCTGGCCGCAGCTCAGCGAGGGAACGATGCTGACCGCCATCATCGACGCCGTCGTGTTCGAGCTCGGACCGACGTTCGCCCGGGCGGCGGCGCGCTGGCCGGGGGTACTGGCGGCGGTGATGCGGCGGATCGACGCGCAGCGCGAGCGCCTGGCCATCCAGGGCCTGGTCGCGCACGTCCCGCGCGCCGAGCACCGGTTGCTGCTCGCGCTGTGGCATCTCGCCGCGCGGTGGGGCCGCGTCACGGCCGAGGGGACCGTGATCCCGCTGGCGCTGTCGCACGACCTGATCGGACAGCTGATCGCCGCCCGCCGCTCGACCGCAACCCTCGCCATCAGCCGCGCCGAGCAGGACGGGTTGCTGGCTCGCCGCAGCGACGGCACCTGGCTGCTCACCGCCGAGGCCGAGCAGCAGGCGAGCTCGCTGGCGAGCGCACGGGCGGTACGCAGTAACGCCCAGATGCTGATGATCCGCCAGCGCAGCAGCGAGCTGCTCGCCGCCTCGCGCGCCGTGATGGCCAGCGTCGAGCAGGACCGCCGCGCCCGGGCCAGCGCCGAGCGGCCGCGACACGTCTCGCTGCCCTACAGCGAGGACCTACGTTCGTGAGAACACGAGCTTCGTCCACCGACCGGCGCTCAGCGCGTCGGCGGCGTCGACCCAGTCGACGGTCGTGGTGTTCACGCGCTCGGGGCGCAGCGCTCCGCGCTCGGCGAGCGCGAGGACGTGCGGAATCGCCGGGCGGACGTGGGTCGCCCGCGCCGACTCCAGGGACGCCCATCGACGGTATTGCGGAGGCCCGGCCCAGAGCAGATGATCGCGGTGCCGATCGACGGGTGCGTGGCGCGGGAACGCCTGGCGGTGCAG
>DASZLC010000037.1:0-9525 GCA_035552615.1 Solirubrobacteraceae bacterium | reverse complement strand
TGGGTGTACTCGCTGCTCGCGCTGCGGCTGCAGGGCTACCCGCTCGAGCATCCCGTGATGCGAGCCGGCCTCGACGGCCTCGACTCGTTCACCGTCCGCGAGGAGCGCACGTGCTGGCTGGAGGCCTGCCAGTCGCCGGTGTGGGACACCGCGCTGGCCACGCTGGCGCTGGCCGACGCCGACGTCGCGGCCGACGACCCCGCGCTGATCCGGGCGGCCGACTGGCTGCTGGCGCGCCAGGTGAACGGCTACGCCGGCGACTGGGCGCAGCGGCGCGGCGGGCTGGCCCCCGGCGGCTGGGCCTTTGAGTACGAGAACCTGCACTACCCCGACATCGACGACACCGCGGTCGTCGCGCTGGCGCTGCGGCGCGTGGCGCATCCCGACGCCGCGCGGGTTGACGCGTCCGTCGCGCGCGCCGTCGACTGGGTGATCGGAATGCAGAGCAGCGATGGCGGCTGGGGTGCGTTCGACGCCGACAACACCCGGGCGCTGGTCGCCGAGCTGCCGTTCTGCGACTTCGGCGAGGTGACCGACCCGCCGAGCGCCGACGTGACCGCGCACGCGGTCGAGCTGCTCGTGGCCGAGCCCGCCGCTGACGCGCCGGCCAGCGCCGCGGCCGGCGTCGACTGGCTGCTCGCCTCCCAGGAGGACGATGGCTCGTGGTTCGGGCGCTGGGGCGTCAACCACGTGTACGGCACGTGGTCGGTGGTGACCGCGCTCGTCGCCGCCGGCATCGACGGCCAGGACGAGCGGATGCGCGCCGCCGTGGCGTGGCTGCTGGACCATCAGAACGCCGACGGCGGATGGGGCGAGGACTGCCGCTCCTACGTCGACCCGGCGTGGATCGGGCGCGGCGAGAGCACCGCCTCGCAGACGGCCTGGGCGCTGCTCTCTCTGCACGCCGCCGGCGAGCGCGACAGCGACGCCGTCGGGCGTGCGATCGCCTGGCTCGCCAGCACCCAGCGAGCCGACGGCAACTGGGACGAGCCCCACTACACGGGCACCGGCTTCCCGGGCGACTTCTACATCAACTACCACCTGTACCGCCTCGTATTCCCCGTGATGGCGCTCGGCCGCTACGTCGAGGTGCTCCGCCGTCCATGACCGCGCAGGCCCCACCCAGGCGCGACGAGGTGCAGCGGGTGATGGTCCAGGCGCGCTCCGAGAACTTCCCGGTGGCCAGCATCGTGCTGCCGCGCCGCGTCCGCGCCGACATGCTGGCCGTGTACGGCTTCGCGCGGTTGGTCGACGACACCGGCGACGAGGCCGAGGGCGATCGCGTCGCCCTGCTGGACGAGCTTCAGGCCGACCTGGAGCGGGCGTGGGGCGGGACGCCGAGGCATCCGCTGATCGCGCGGTTGCAGCCCACGGTCAGGAATCGCGCGCTGCCGATCGAGCCGTTCCGCAAGCTGATCGAGGCGAACCGCCGCGACCAGCTCGTCCGCCGCTACGAGACCTACGACGAGCTGCTCGGCTACTGCGCGCTGTCGGCCGCCAGCGTCGGCGAGATCGTGCTGCGAATCTTCGAGCTGGCCACGCCCGAGCGGATCGCGCTCTCGGACAAGGTGTGCAACGCGCTACAGCTCGTCGAGCACTGGCAGGACGTGGGCGAGGATTACGCCGCCGACCGCATCTACCTGCCCGCCGAGGATCGCCGGCGCTTCGGGGTGGCCGACGCGGAGCTCGCCGCGCCGCACGCCGGGCCGCGGCTGCGGGCACTGATCGACTTCGAGGTGGCGCGCACGCGCGGGCTGCTGGCCGAGGGCGCGCCGCTCGTGCGGACGCTGCGCGGGCGCTGGGCGGTCGCGGTGGCCGCGTTCGTGGCCGGCGGGCGCGCGGCGCTCGGCGCGATCGAGCGGGCCGACCACGACGTGCTCGGCACGCCGGTGCAGGCCGGCCCGGTGCGACGCGCGGTTGAGCTAGGGCGCCTTCTGTCCGCTTCGGTGTCGCGACGGTGAGTGTGCGGGTCATCACCGAGCCGGCCGTCGAGTCGGCCTACCGGGCGTGCGAGGCGCTCACCCGCGAGCGGGCGGCGAACTTCTACTACGGCATCCGCCTGTTGCCGATGGCGAAGCGGCGGGCGATGTGCGCGATCTACGCCTTCGCCCGCCAGGTCGACGACATCGGCGACGGCGATCAGCCGACGGCGCGCAAGGTGGAGCTGCTGAACGCCGTCAGGGCCGAGCTGGAGCAGCGCGGCGGCAGCGACATGCGGGTGGCGTTGGCCGACGCCGAGCGCCGCTTCGCGATCCCACGCGACGCCCTCACCGACCTGATCGACGGCGTCGAGATGGACATTCGCGGCGAGCGCTACGAGACCTTCGAGGAGCTGGTCGTGTACTGCCGCCGCGTCGCCGGCTCGGTCGGGCGCCTGTGCCTGGCCATCTTCGGCTCCAGCGACATGGCGGCGGCGGTGCCGCTGGCCGACGACCTCGGCGTCGCCATGCAGCTCACAAACATCTTGCGCGACGTGCGCGAGGACCTGGAGATGGGTCGGGTCTACCTGCCGGCGGAGGACCTGGTCCGCTTCGGCTGCGAGCCGCTGGCCGACGCCGCCGGCGAGCCGTTCGCGCGGCTGCTCCACTTCGAGGTCACGCGGGCGCGCGAGTGGTTCGATCGCGGACTCGGCCTGCTGCAGGTGATCGACGGGCGCAGCGGCTCGTGCGTGCTGGCGATGACGGGGATCTACCGGCGGCTGCTGGAGCGGATCGACCGCGATCCCGACGCCGTGCTGGCCCATCACCTGTCGCTGCCGGTGTGGGAGAAGACGTGGGTCGCGCTGTCGAGCCTCGCCTCGGGTGTGATCAAGTGAACGGCCGCACCGTGGTGGTCGCCGGCGGTGGCCTGGCCGGGATCACCGCCGCGCTGGACTGTGCCGACGCCGGCGCTGCGGTGACGCTCGTCGAGGTCCGCCCGCGCCTCGGCGGGGCCGTCTACTCGTTCGAGCGCGACGGGCTGTGGCTCGACAACGGCCAGCACGTCTTCCTGCGCTGCTGCACCGCCTACCGGGCGCTGCTGGCGAGGCTCGGCACGACCAGCGACACCGTCCTGCAGGAGCGGCTGGCGATCCCCGTGCTCGCCCCCGGAACACCGGCCGCCTGGCTGCGCCGCTCCGGCCTGCCGGCGCCGCTGCATCTGTCCGCCTCGTTGCTGCGCTACCGCCACCTGCGCCCGCACGAGCGGATCGCTGCCGCGGGCGCGGCGCTGGCCCTGTCGCGCGTCGATCCCGACGATCCGGCCGTCGACGGGCGCCGCTTTGGCGAGTGGCTGCGCCGCCGCGGCCAGAGCGCCCGCGCGATCGAGGCGCTGTGGGACCTGATCGCCCGCCCGACCCTGAACCTGGGCGCCGAGGAGGCCTCGCTGGCCGCGGCCGCCTTCGTGTTCCGCACCGGGCTGCTGCAGCGCGCCGACGCCGGCGACATCGGCTACGCCCGGGTCCCGCTTCAGCGCGTGCACGGTGATCCCGCGCTGGCCGCGCTGCGCCGCGCCGGCGTCGAGGTGCGGCTCGGCTGGCGCGCCGAGCGGATCGAGCTCGAACGCGAAGGACGTCTGGCGGTCACCGGCGCGGCCGGCGGCACGGACGAGCGCCTGAGCGCGGGCGCGGTGATTTGCGCCGTCCCGCACGAGCGTGCGGAGGGGCTGCTGCCCCCCCGAACACTGCCCGCCGAGGTCGCCGCGCTGGGCAGCTCGCCGATCGTGAACCTGCACGTTGTCTACGATCGTCGGGTGCTCGATTACGAGTTCGCGGCCGCGGTGGGGTCGCCCGTCCAGTACGTGTTCGACCGCACGGCCTCCGCGGGCCTGGAGCGCGGGCAGTGCCTGGCCGTCTCGCTGTCGGCCGCCGATGAGGAGCTCGCGCTGTCGAGCGAGGAGCTGCGGGCGCGCTTCGAGACCGCGCTGGCCGAGCTGCTGCCGGCCGCCCGCGGGGCGCGAATCGAGCGCTTCGTCGTGACGCGCGAGCACGCCGCGACGTTCCGTGCCGCGCCCGGCTCACGCCGGCTGCGCCCCGGCGCCCGCACCGCGATCGACGGCCTCGCCCTGGCCGGGGCGTGGACGGACACCAGCTGGCCGGCGACGATGGAGGGCGCGGTCCGCTCCGGTCACGCCGCCGCCCAGGTCGCGCTGGCCGGGGTCGGTCGCAACCGCGCGAGTCATGAGGTCCCGGTCGCATGAGCTTGCTTTTGATCGCCCCGACGTGGACCGAGGAGCGCGCGCTGCGCCGCGGGGCGCCCGGCGCGAAGATCGAGCGGATCGGCATGGGCCCGCGCCGCGCCCGCCGCGCCGCCGCTCGGCTCGCCGCCGCGCCCGCCCGCGCCGTGGCCGTGGCCGGCTTCGGCGGCGCGCTTGACCCGGAGCTGCGACCCGGCGAGATCGTCGTGGCCGATTCGCTGCTGACGCGCAACGGGACGCGTGTCGCTACGTGCCCGGGCGCCGGGCTGATCGCCGGGATGCTCCAGCGGCGCGGGATCCCCGCCCGGGTCGGCCCGGTCGTGTCGGTCCGCAGCCCCGCCGTCGGAAGCGCCCGCGCGGCGCTGCACGGTACCGGCGCGCTGGTCGCCGACATGGAGTCGGCGTGGCTCGCGCCGCTGGCGCAGAACCGCCCGCTGGTGGTGCTGCGCGCCGTGCTCGACACCGCCGAGGCCGAGTTGTGGCGGCCCGCGGCGACGCTCGCCGGCGTGCGACAGGCTTCGCGCGCGCTGAGCGAGGCGGCACGCGTGTTGGCGGAGGAGTGGGCGCCCGCCGTGGCGCCGCGCGAGCTGGAGCTGGCCGCCCCGCGCGCCGCCTGCGCCGGCGTCGAGCGCGCGATCGAGGTCGTCGAGCGCACGCTCGACCGCTACGGCCCGCCGGTGTACATGCGCAAGCAGATCGTCCACAACCGGCACGTCGTCTCCGAGCTGGAGCGCCGCGGCGCGATCTGCGTCGACGAGCTCGACGAGGTCCCGGACGGCTCCACCGTCGTGTTCTCCGCCCACGGTGTCTCGCCCGAGGTGCGCAATGACGCCGACCGCAAGCAGCTGACGGTCGTCGACGCCACCTGCCCGCTCGTGAACAAGGTCCACTCCGAGGCCCGGCGCTTCGCCGAGAACGGCTACACCGTCGTGCTGATCGGGCACGAGGGGCACGAGGAGGTCGAGGGCACGGTCGGCGAGATCCCCGACGACGTGCGGGTGATCGCCGGCGCGGACGAGGTCGACTCGCTCCAGGTCGACGATCCCGACCGCGTCGCGTACCTGACCCAGACGACGCTGGCCGTCGACGAGACCAGGGCCATTGTCGGGCGGCTGCGCGAGCGCTTCCCGAACGTCGCCGGGCCGCGCTCGGACGACATCTGTTACGCGACCCAGAACCGCCAGGATGCCGTGAAGGCGCTGGCGGCGAGCTGCGAGCTGGTGCTGGTGGTCGGCTCGCGCAACTCCTCCAACTCCAACCGGCTGATCGAGGTCTCCGAGCGTCACGGCTGCCCGGCGCGGCTGATCGACGACGAGGAGCAGATCGACCCGAGCTGGTTCGTGGGCGTGCGGCGCCTCGGCGTCACCGCCGGCGCATCGAGCCCGGACCGGATCGTCACCCGGATCGTCGAGGCGCTGAGCGTGCTGGGGCCGTTTGCCGCCAGTGAGCGGCGAGTAGCCTCAGAGACGGTTCGGTTCACATTACCCCGCGCGGTGAGAGGCTAGGTTTCGATGGCGGTACCCCTGAGGCAGAGCATCAAGGTCGGCGCCTACATCGTCGGACAGCGGTTGCGGCGAAACCATAAGTACGCGCTCGTCCTGGAACTGGAACCACTCTTCCAGTGCAACCTGGAGTGCGCCGGGTGCGGCAAGATCCAGCACCCCGACCACGTGCTGCGGCGGCGGATGTCGGTCGACGACGCCGTCGGTGCGGTGCTGGAGTGCGGGGCGCCCGTCGTCTCGATCGCCGGCGGCGAGCCGCTGATCCACCCGGAGATCCACACGATCGTGGCCGAACTGGTGCGGCGCAAGAAGTTCGTCTACCTCTGCAGTAACGCGCTGCTGATGGAGAAGAAGATGGACCTGTTCGAGCCCTCGCCCTACTTCGCCTGGGCGGTCCACATGGACGGCCTGCGCGATCGCCACGACAAGTCGGTGTGCCGCGACGGCGTGTTCGACAAGGCCGTGTCCGCGATCACCGCGGCCAAGGGCCGCGGCTTCCGCGTCACCACGAACACGACGTTCTTCTCCGACGACAGCCCCGAGACGGTCCGCGACGTGCTCGACTTCCTGAACGACGAGCTGCAGGTCGACCAGATGATGATCTCGCCCGCCTACGCCTACGAGAAGGCGCCCGACCAGGAGCACTTCCCGGGCGTGGAGGAGACCCGCCGGCTGTTCCGGGCGGCGTTCGCCGACGGCCGGCGCCGGCGCTGGCGGCTGAACCACTCGCCGCTGTTCCTCGACTTCCTGGAGGGCAAGCTCGAGCTGGACTGCACGGCGTGGGGGATTCCCAGCTACTCGCTGTTCGGCTGGCAGCGCCCGTGCTACCTGATGGGCGACGGTTACGTGAAGAGCTACCGCGAGCTCGTCGACGACACCGACTGGAGCGCCTACGGCCGCGGGCGCAACCCGAAGTGCGATAACTGCATGGCCCACTGCGGCTACGAGCCGACGGCCGTCAACGAAACACTGCGCGCGCCACATCGGGCGTTGCTGTCGGTGCTGCGGGGGTAGCACCACCGGGACATATCGTCAGCGAGAGGAGATTCGTGCGCATCCTGGTGACCGGCGCGAGTGGCTTCATCGGCGCCCATATCGCGGCTCGGCTGGCGGCGGCCGGCGCTGAGGTGCGCGGCTTCTGCCGCTCCGAGCCCCCTCCTCACGCGAACGTCGCCGACTGGGTCGCCGGTGATGTGACCGACCCGGCTGCCGTGGCGCTCGCGACGGTCGGGTGCGACGCGGTGGTGCACACCGCCGCCCTCTACAGCTACCGTCGCAGCGAGGCGGCGCGGATGCATGCCGTGAACGTCGGCGGGACCAGGAACGTGCTCGACGCCGCGGCGCGCGCCGGGACCCGCCGGCTGGTCTTCACCTCCAGCTCGGCCACCTGCGGTCCGGTCCACGGGCGCGCGGCGACCGAGCGCGACGCGCCGCCGGCGTGGGAGCTCCAGGTGCCCTACAAGCGCACGAAGCTCGCGGCTGAGCGGCTGGTGCTGCGCGCCTCCGGCGATCGGCTGGAGGCGCTGTGCGTGAACCCGACGACGGTCGTCGGCGCCCAGGATCGCGCGCCGACCCCGAGCGGGAAGATGGTCAGCGACCTCGTCGAAGGACGGATCGCCGCCTACCTGCTCGGCGCGGGCATCAACGTCGTCGCGGTCGACGACGTCGCGGCGGGGCACGTGATGGCGCTGGAGCACGGCCGCCCCGGGCAGCGCTACATCCTCGGCGGCGAGGACCTGAATCTGCGGGAGGCCTTCGGCCTGGCGCTGGCGCCGCTCGGCCGCCGACCGCCGTGGCTGGGTCTGCCGTGGCCGCTGGTGTACGCGGCCGCGGTGGCCGCCGACCGCGTCGGGCGGGCCACCCGGCGCGAGCCGACGCTGCTCATGCTCGACGAGGTCAGGCTCTCGCGCCAGCCGCTGTTCTTCTCCAGCGCCAAGGCGGCCACGGAGCTCGGGTACGCCGCGCGGCCCGCCGCCGAGGCGCTCGCCGCCGCCACGGGCTGGTTCGCCGACCGCCAGCGGGAGGCGTCCGCGGGCGCGACGCCGGCCGCGGCCGTTCGGTGGTGGCGGGGGCAGAGCGTTCGAACTTATGTGCGCAACTACGTTGGTCGGCTGCCTCGGAGGATCGGAACCGACTGACGCACTGGGCTCGCTCGCCTGGCGGTGACGTCGCCCTGGCCCGTGCGGCCGCCGCGCCGTCGCGCCGCCGCGCCGCCGCGCCGTCGCGCCGCCGCGCCGTGCGTCAGGCACGTCGGTTTCCGGGCACTCGTCGAGGACCGGGCGTCGAGATTCCGCCAGCGGCGTGGAAACGACACGGAGCGGGCACTCGTCCCGCGGGAACGGTCGAGTGCTCGGTTAACGACGAGGTCCTATTCGGACGACACTGCCCCGCCGGGCGCGCGCAGCGTGGCGACGATCTGCTCGCCCAGCCCCGGATGGGGCAGGGCTCGTGAGCGGAGCCGGCCGCGACGGGCGGGCGGCAGCTCGGCCGCGGCGGAGGCGCTCAGCAGCACCGTTCCGGGGCGCGTGGCCTTGGTCAGCGCCGAGGCCAGGTTGACCGGCATCCCGAAGATGTCGCCGGCCCGCTGCACGACGCCACCGAAGCTGATGCCGCCCCGGGCCCGCAAGGGCAGCTCGTGCTCCAGCCGGGCGATCATCTCCAGCGCCGCGTCGGCGACGCTGATCACATCGGCGGCGGCGATGAACGCGCCATCGCCGACGTACTTCACGACATGGGCCGAGCGCTCGGCCGTGGCGGCCTGTCCGGCGGCGAACATGACGTCGACCAGGTGCTCCAGTTCCACGACGCTGGCGCGCGCGAGATGATCGGTGGAGCGGACCAGGTCGACCATCCCGATCGCCTGCTTCTGCACGCTGCGCTCCTCGGCCTCGAACCCGTCTGAGCCTTCCAGCAGGGCGTCGTGGAGCATCGCGCGGTGCAGCAGGTCAAACCCGCTCAGGCTGATCGGCAGCAGCTCGTCGATCATGTTGGCGATCAGCGTGGGCCGCTCGGCGGGGTCGGCCGCGCGCAACGCGTCAAGCGCCACGCCGGCCTCGACGGTGGCGATCCGGTTCACCGCGCGGACATAGGCCTGGAGCACATGGGGCAGCGCGGCGCGGTCGAGCCCGGCCGCCGCGCCGCGGTCGATCAGCAGCGCCAGCTCGCGCGCCGTGCTGTCGTCGCTCAAGGGGTCGAGGCCGATCATCTGCAGCAGCCCGAGCAGCTCCGGATCCAGGCCGCCGCCGTCGCCCCGGCTGCGCCCGATCGTCGCCAGGGCGTCGAGCATCCGCCCGCGACGGGCCCGGGTGATGCGGCGAACGGAGGCGACGTCGCGGCCGAGCCGCTCCTCGGCGACCTCCAGCCACGGTTCGTGCTCGGGCGACCCGGACGGTTCGATCATCCCGGCTGATTATGTGCCACGGGGCCGGGTGCCCCATGAGGCGTATGCCACGGCGCATCGGCTGGCCGTCTCGTGCAACGATGCCCCGAGGGACACTTGACGGCTCAAGGAGATGGCATGACCGACACGCTTGACCTCACCGGAGAGATCGCCGAGGCGATCGACGGCGCCGTGCTGCGCGGACACGCGGTCGTCGTCGGCTACGTCGATGACGCGGGCTACGCCTCGATGTCCTACCGCGGCAGCACCCAGGTCTACGGCCCGCAGCAGCTGGCGCTGTGGGCCCGTAAGCGCAGCGACGGGCTCGTCGCCGCGATCGCCGAGCGCCCGAAGGTCTCGCTGCTGTACTACGACCGCCAGGGACCGGGCGCCAAGTACCTGTCGATCCGCGGCGTCGCCCGCGTCGACGAGTCGGCCAGCGACGCCGTCTACGAGCGGATGGTCGAGCCC
>DASZLC010000036.1:0-46759 GCA_035552615.1 Solirubrobacteraceae bacterium | reverse complement strand
TGCTCGACGTGGCGCTGGAGCGCTTCGGCGTGGCCGACCCGGTCACCGTCAGCCTCGACGACATCCGGCGCGAGGCGGGCGTCTCGGTCGGTGCGCTGTACCACCACTTCGCCGACAAGGCGGCCCTGCTGGAGGCGCTGTACCTGGACCTGAGCGCCCGCTTCCAGGCCGGCTTCCTGGCCGAGCTACGCTCTCATCCAGCCGCCGAGGACGGGGTCCGAGCCGGGGTGCAGTTCTACCTGCGCTGGGTCGCTGCCAATCGCGCCGGCGCGACCGTACTGCTCGGCCATCGCCCCGACAGCGCGGCGCTGCGAAAGCTGAACCGCGCCTTCCTGGAGGAGGTGCTCGCCTGGTGGCGCACGCATGTGCATTACGGGACGCTGCGCGAGCTCCCCCTCGATCTGATCCACGCGCTCTGGCTCGGCCCGGCGCAGGAGTACACCCGCCACTGGATCACCGGGCACACCCGCAGACCCCCCACCAGCGCCGCCGAGGCTCTCGCCCGGGCGGCCTGGGATTCCCTGAAGGAGCCGAGATGACGTTCTACGAGGACCTGTTGGCCAGCGGCCGTGGCCAAGCCGGCACGCGTGTGCGAGTGGAGCGCTCGATCGATCGCGCGCGCGTCACGCTCGCCGACCCCGAGAAGCTAAACGTGCTGAGCGCGCCGCTCGTCCAGCAGCTGCGCGCCGCGCTGGAGGAGCTCGTCGCAGACCGAGGGATCCGCGCGATCGTGCTGACCGGCGAGGACCCGGGCTTCTCGGCCGGCGGCGACTTGAGGATGATGGACGCCGCTCCGGAGGCGCTCGCCTCCCCCGAGGGCACCACTGACATCTGGCGCTGGATCCGTTACGAGTTTGGCGGGATCGCCCGGCTGATCGCCCGCAGCGACACGGCGTTCATCGCCGCCATCAACGGCCCGGTCGCCGGCGTCGCCCTCGCCTGGGCGCTCACCTGCGACCTGGTCATCGCCTCCCAGCGCGCACGGATCGTCCCCGCCTTCGGGCGCCTGGGGCTCCTCCCGGAGGTCGGGACCTCGTGGGCGCTGACCCGGCGGCTCGGCTATCAGGGAGCGTTCGCCTTCTACGCCGGCGGCGAGCACCTCGAGGCCGATCGGGCCCGTCAGCTCGGCCTCGTCCACGAGGTTGTGGCCCACGATCAGCTGGCGGCCGCCGCCGACGCGTGGTGCGACAAGCTCGCGGCGCTACCCGCCCACGCGATCGCCATGACGAAGCCGCTGCTGCGCGCGGCCGCCGACGCTAGCTGGGACCAGTCGCTGGCGATGGAGGAGTTCGCCGAGCCGCAGTGCTTCACCACCGAGGCGTTTCAGCAGACGGTGAAGGATCTGCTCGTCAGCTCGCGGAGTACGTAACGGTCAGCTCCGTCGTCTCGTAGGAGGGCACGATGCAGCGGTGCACCTTCTTGGTGGACACCACCCGGCGGCGGCCGTCGACCACCTTGAACACCGGCTGATGAACGGTGCCGCAGTAGGTGTTGACCCCGAACGGCCCGAGCCCGTTGCCCGGGCCGATCAGCCCGAACGGACTGGCCGGGACGTCGGTGATGGCGAGAACCGGTCCGAGTGTCAGCCCGGCCGCGCCGGCGTACAGTTCGGCGTAGGACTTGGCGTCGGCGATCGCTCCGACCACTCCCCCGCGGCGCGCGGCCGTCACGGCGGCGACGATCGACGCGTTGCTGTGGCGGTTGGTCGGTGTCACCCGCACCCTGGCCGTACCGGTCGCCGTCACGGTCTGAGCAGCCGGCGAGCTCGCCGCCAGCGCCGGCGCGGCCAGCGCCAGCATCCCGACGGTGGCGCCGAGCGCCATCGCGTACTTCGACATGTGCACCTCCCTGCAAATCGGCCGCGTCCCGCGCGCGCGGCAGTGGATCTGAGTCATCATGACGAACCGCGGCGCCGGCGAGGGAAAACCTGACAACGGAGAGCGAGCATGGGATTCGAGCAGATCACAGCGGAGATCGACGATGGCGTGATGACGATCACCCTGAACCGGCCCGATCGGCTCAACGCGTGGACCCAGACGATGTGCCGCGAGCTGATCGCGGCGTTCGACGCGGCCGACGCCGACGACGCCGTTCGCGCGATCGTCGTCACGGGCGCCGGCCGAGGCTTCTGTGCCGGTGCCGACCTCGGTGGCGGCGGCAGCACATTCGATCACCGCGCCCGCGGCCAGACCGACGACGTGCCGCGCGACGGCGGCGGGACGTTCACGCTGCGGATGTTCGAGTGCGGCAAGCCCGTGATCGCCGCGATCAACGGCCCGGCCGTCGGGGTCGGCGCGACGATGACGCTGGCGATGGACATCCGCCTGGCTGCTGAGACCGCCCGGTTCGGGTTCGTGTTCGCGCGGCGCGGGATCGTCCCCGAGGCCGCCTCCAGCTGGTTTTTGCCCAGGATCGTGGGGATCAGCCAGGCGCTGGAGTGGGTCTACAGCGGCCGCGTGTTCGACGCCGACGAGGCGCTGCGGGCCGGGCTCGTCCGGAGCGTCCATCCCGCCGGAGAGCTGCTCGGCGCCGCGCAGGCGCTGGCCCGTGAGCTGACCGAGGCCAGCGCGCCGGTCTCTGTGGCGCTGGCCCGGCGGATGCTGTGGACCATGCTCGGCGCCGATCACCCGATGCAGGCGCACCGCACCGACTCCCGCGCGATGCTCGCCCGCGGGCGCTCGGGCGACGCCGCGGAGGGCGTGACCTCGTTCCTGGAGAAGCGCCCGGCGGCGTTCGGAGACAAGGTCAGCGATGGCCTCCCCGACATCCTCCCGGAGTGGACGCGGCAGGAGTTCTCGTAATCAGTCCTGGCGGGCGAGCAGCTCGCGCTTGAGGATCTTCCCCGTCGGGTTGCGCGGCAGCTCGTCGAGGAAGATCACGTCCCGCGGGACCTTGTAGCGCGCGAGGTTGTCCTTCACGAACGCCTGGACGTCCTCGACGCTGACTGCTTCTCCCTCGCGGATCACGACGAACGCCCGTAGGCGCTGCCCGAAGCTCTCGTCCTCGACGCCGACCGCGGCGGCGTCGGCGATCGCCGGGTGGGTGACAAGCAGTTCCTCCACCTCCCGCGGGAAGACGTTCTCGCCGCCGGAGACGATCATCTCGTCGTCGCGGCCATCGACATACAGCCGGCCGTCGTCATCGAAGTGGCCGACATCGCCGGTCGACATCAGGCCGTCGATGACCTCCTTGCTGCCGCCGCCGGTGTAGCCCTCGAACGGCATCGTCGTGCCGACGAAGATGCGACCCCTCTCTCCTTTTGGCAGCTCGTTGCCGCGCTCGTCGATGATCTTCACCCGCGAGCCGAGCGTCGGCTTACCCACCGATGTCGGCGCAATGCGGATGTCCTGCGGGGTGGCCAGCGTCGCCACCGCGACCTCGGTCGAGCCGTACAGGTTGTAGATCACGTCGCCGAGCAGGTCCATCGCCTTGATCGCCACCTCGGCGGGGAGTTGCGAGCCGGCGCAGAACACCACGCGCAGCGAGCTCAGGTCGCGCTTCGCGATCTTCTCGTCGCCGAGCGCCAGCACGCGCTGCAGCATCACGGGCACGACGCACACGCCCGTCACGCGGTGACGCTCGATGTCGTCGAGGAACGTCGCCGGGTCGAACCGGCGCCGGAGCACCGTCTTCGAGCCGAGCGCCACCGACAGCAGCGCGATCAGCAGCCCGGTGCCATGGAACAGCGGCGGGCCGATCACGTTCGCTTCCCGAGCCTTCATCGGCATCCGCTCCAGCAGCGAGCCGGGGACGATGAAGCCCTTCGGATCGGGCCGGGGCGCGCCCTTGGGGGTGCCGCTCGTGCCCGAGGTGAGCAGCACGATCCGACCCGGCTTGGCCGGCGCGGGCGGCAGCCCCGGCCGGCCCTTGGCGACCAGCCGGTCGAGCTCGTCGGCCGCCGGGTTGTCGATCGAACACACAACCTTGCCCTTCGGCGGGTCGATCCCCGCCACCATCTCGGCGAATTCCTCGTCGAGGACGAGCAGATCGACGCCCTCGCGCTCGGCCACCTCCGCGGCCTGCCGTGCCGAGAAGGACGTGTTCAACCAGATCGCCTTCATCCCGCTGCGCGACGCGGCGAACGCCACCACCAGCGGCCACCGATGGTTGCGGCAGAGGATGCCGATGCTGGCGCCCGGCTCCAATCCCTCGGACCGCAGCGCGTCGGCGAGCCGGTTGATCAGCTCGTCGAGCTCGCGATAGCTGATCTCGCCGCGCTCGTCGGCGATCGCGGGATGCTCGGCGTGGCGCAGCGCGGAGATTCGCGGGGCGCCGCCGAACGGCCCGAAGTCACGGATCGCGCCGATGATCGACAGCAACCGGTGGGGCGGCTCGACGCCGATCACGCCGGCACGAGCCAGCGCGAGAACCGAGCGCGCCTCCAGCCCGGCGCGCCGAGCCGGCTCCTCCACCATCCCCAGTAGGTCCATGCCACCTCTCCTCTACACCTGACAACGAGCGACGGGGCAAGTATCGCTGCTCGTCGCCGAGCTGTGCGACCGAATCGCCTCAGCCAGGCAGAGCGGACTCGATCGCCGCGATGATCTTCGGGTCCTCGGGCTTGACCTTCGTCGCCCAGCGAGCGATCAGCTTGCCGTCGCCGCCGACGAGGTACTTCGTGAAGTTCCAGACCGGTGGCGCCGACTTCGGCTGGCGGGCCAGGTCCTCCCACAGCGGCGCCGGATCGGAGCGGACCGACATCCTCTCGGTCAGCGGGAACTGGACGCCGTAGTTCTTCTGGCAGAAGGCGCCGATCTCCGACGACTCGTCGTACTCCTGATGAAGGAAGTCGGCCGACGGGGAGCCGAGGATCTGCAGGCCGCGGTCGTGATAGCGCTCGTACAGCGCCTGCAGCCCGGCGTACTGCGGCGTGAAGCCGCACTTGCTGGCGGTGTTGACCACGAGCGTCGGCTTGCCCCGCAGCGAGGCGAGGTCGAGCTCGCCGCCGTCGAGGAGCTTCACGGTGTGCGAGTAGATGTCCGTTGGCGTCGCCGACTTGGGCGTGCGCTTGAGATACATGCGAAGTGTGGAGAGGAGGCTCATAACCCTTGTCCGATTGAGATGTTGCTCGCGCTTGGAGACAAGACCTTATTGTTCCGCTGGCACGGCGGCGACCCGGGGTCGGGGGAGCGGCGGTCCCGTGCCCCGTCGCCATGACCACGATTCCGCGCCTCCCCTTCGTGCCCGACCCGCTCGGGCGGATTCGCGTCCCCCGCGACCTGACGTCGGCCACCACGATCGGCGACGAGGTCGACCCCGCGTCCGTCGGGCTCTCAGAGCGCCGGCTGGAGCGGATCTGGAGCGCGGCGCGCTCGCTGTACCGCAGCGGCGTCCACCCCGCCGTCCAGCTGTGCGTTCGCCGCCACGGCCAGGTGGTGCTGAACCGCTCGCTCGGGCACGCCCGCGGCAACGGACCCGCGGACGGTCCCGAGGTGCCAAAGGTGCTCGCCACGCCGGACACACCGTTCTGCGTGTACTCCACCTCGAAGGGGATCACGGCACTGGTCGTGCACATGCTCCACGAGCGCGGCGAGCTCGACATCTTCGATCGGATCACGCGCTACATCCCCGCCTACGGCGCGCTCGGCAAGGAGCGCACGACGATCGCACACGTGCTGGCCCACCGCGCCGGCGTGCCCACCATTCCGAAGGCGATGATGGACCTCGACCGCGCCGGCGACCGCGAGTTCATCGTCCGCACCCTGTGCGAGGCGAAGCCGTTCGCCAAGCCCGGCACGCTGCTCTCCTATCACGCCCTCTCGGGTGGCTTCATCCTCGGCGAGATCGTGCAGCGCGTCACCGGCAAGGGGATCCGCGACGTGCTTGCCGACGAGATCCTCGACCCGCTGCACTTCCGCTGGGGCAACTACGGCGTGGCACCGGAGGACGTGGCGCAGGTCGGCCTGGCCTACCGGACCGGTCCGAGGCTGCTGCCGCCCCTGTCGAACCTCGTGCGGCGCGCGCTGGCCTCGTCGGTCGAGGACGCCGTGACGCTCACCAACGACCCCCGCTTCCTGACCTCGGTGATGCCGGCCGCCAGCGTGATCACGACCTCCGACGAGTTGAGCCGCTTCTTCGAGATCTTTCGTCGCGGCGGCGAGCTCGACGGCGTCCGCGTGATGAAGCCCGAGACGGTGCGCCGGGCGGTCGGCCAACAGGCGCATCTGGAGATCGACTTCACGCTCGGGTTCCCCGTCCGCTACAGCTACGGGCTGATGCTCGGCGCGCAGCTGCTGAGCCTCTACGGTCGTGACACCGACCTGGCCTTCGGCCACCTCGGGCTGATCAACATCGTCGGCTGGGCCGATCCGGAGCGAGCGATCTCGTGCGGGTTGATCACGAGCGGCAAGGCGATCATCTACCCCGAGCTGCCGCGCTTCTACGGGCTGATGCAGCGGATCGCCGCCGAGATCCCGAAGATCCCGGAGTGCGAGCTGCTGTTCTGAGCCGCTACGGCGCCGGGTCCTGCGGGGTCGGGAAGGCGCGATCGATCAGCTCAACCCGGTAGCCGTCGGGGTCGACGACGAAGCAGATCCGGTACTCGGTGCGCCCTCCCGGACCGTAGGGCGGCCGCTCCGGCTCGATGCCGGCCAGCGCGAGCTGATCCAGCATCGCGTCGAGGTCCTCGACGACGATCGCCATGTGGTTGTAGCCGTCGCCCAGGTCGTACGGCTCGGTGCGGCCCTCGTTGACCGTGAGCTCCAAGACGGCGGCGCCGTCCGGAAGCCCCAGGTAGATGTTGTACGCGGTCTCGAACTGCAGCCGCCCGCGCGGCTCGAACCCCAGGCGCTCGTAGAAGCCGACCGAGGCATCGACATCGCGGACCCGCAGGCACGTGTGGACGAACGCCGGACTCACGATCCGATCATCCCACAGCGAACGATGGCGCTCAGGTCCCATATGAAGGACCTGCGCGCCAAAGAATGCGGGTCAGACCCCGGCCAGCACCGGCTCGTGCTCGGGCGCCGAGCGCCCATCCGAATTTCGAACGGTCGCGGGCATTTCGTCTGTTTTCGAAGGATCGCTCGAAAAGGGCAGAGCGAGGCGGACGATCTTCTTCACGACCGAGCCGAACTGCTTGTGCAGCGGGCCGGCGTTGTAGGGCAGCCCATAGCGCTGGCAGATCTCGCGCACCTCGACCGACAGCTCGGCGTAGCGGTGAGCCGGGATGTCAGGGAACAGATGGTGCTCGATCTGGTGCGACAGGTTGCCGGACAGGATGTGGAACAGCTTGCCGCCGGTGAGGTTGGCCGAGCCGAGCATCTGGCGCACGTACCAGCCTCCGCGGGTCTCGTTCTCCACCTCGTCCTCGGAGAACTCGTGCGTGCCGTTGGGGAAGTGGCCGCAGAAGATGATCATGAACGACCAGATGTTCCGGGTCAGGTTCGCCGTCGCGTTCCCGGCGAACGTGAATGGGGCTCCCGGGCCCGCGAGCGCCGGGAACAGGACGTAGTCCTTCACCGACTGGCGGCCGACCTTCCGGCCGGTCGCCCGGAGGATGTCCCGCTTGTCGCTGAGGCCGATCTCGCCGGCGACGATGCGCTCCGTCTCGACGTCATGCAGCGCGACGCCGTACTGGAACAGCAGCATCAACAACGTGGCCTTGACCGGGTTGAGGAGGTCGCTTGGCGTCCACTTCTCGTCCTCGGACATGCGCAGAATGCCGTAGCCGATGTCGCGGTCCTTGCCCAGCACGTTGGTGTGCGTGTGATGCATGTAGTTGTGGGAGTAGCGCCATTGGTCGCTTGGGCACGCCGTATCCCATTCGAATCGCTTGGAGTCGAGCGCGGGGTCCTTCATCCAGTCGTACTGACCGTGCATCACGTTGTGGCCGATCTCCATGTTGTCGAGGATCTTCGACAGCGAGAGGGCCGTGGTCCCGCCGATCCAGGCCGGCGGCAGCCAGCCGAACTCCAGCAGCAGTCGACCGGCGATCTCCAGCCCACGCTGGGCCCGGATCATTCGGCGGATGTAGTCGGCGTCGCGCTCGCCGACGTCGGCGAGGGTCCGGTTGCGGAGCTCGTCGAGCTCGCGGCCGAGCGTCTCGATCTGCTCCGGATTAAGCTGGGGATGAGGGGTGGGCATGACGGTCGTTCTCCTCGTTGTCTCAGATTTCAAGCGCGACGTCCCCAGCGGGGACCGACACGCATAGCTGGATGTCCTCGTCCTCCTCGTCGGAGATCTCTCCGGTGAGGACGTTGCGCACGGGGCCCGCGGTCTTGCGGCACGTGCACGTGTGGCAGATGCCCATCCGGCAGCCGAACGCCGGCGTGAGCCCGGCCCCTTCGGCCTGCTCCAGCAGCGACCCGGCGCCGATCGGCGCGCTCGCCCCGCTGCGGGTGAAGTGCAGCGTCCCTTCTGCCGTGGCCCCGGCGGCCAGGACGATCGACGGAGGGGTGAAGGTCTCGGCGAAGACCCGCTCGGGCTCAAAGATCGACTGCACCGCCTCGAGTAGCGCGGGCGGTCCGCACACGGCAGCGTGCGCGTCGTGGAGCCCGGCGCCGTCGGCGAACGCCGCGGCGATCGCCTCGCCGCTGACGTGCACGCCGGCACCACGGTCCTCGCCCCGCGTGGCCACGAAGGCGACCCGCACGTTCGGGTGACGTGCTGCCAGCGCCCGGACTTCCGGCGCGTACAGCCAATCGGCCGCGGTGCGGGCGTAGTGGATGAAGGCGACCGGATCGGCGTGGCCCTCGGCGCACAAGGTCCGGAGCATCGACAGAACCGGGGTGATCCCGCTGCCCCCGCTGATCAGGGCAAGCCGCGACGGGCGCCGCTCCGGCAGCACGAAGTCGCCCTGAGCATCGCCGAGGTGGAGCACCGCACCGGGCCGTGCGTGCGCGAGCAGGTGTCGGGAGACGAGCCCCTCGGGATGCTCGGTGACCGTCAGCTCCAATTCACGGGCGGCGCCCTCGACGGATGCCGGCGAGTACGTGCGCGTCCGGCGCACGCCGTCGATCTCGACGCCGACGCGGACGAACTGGCCAGCGCGGAAGCCGCGCCATGCGGCGTTCGGGCGGAGCGTCAGCGTGACGCTGCGCGCGGTCTGGCGGCGCACCGAGACGACCTCGGCGCGGGCGTCATGAATCGTCAGCTCGGGACGGATCAGCTCCAGGTAGCGATCGATCCCGTGCGGACCGACCAGCAGGTCGACGAAGTTCGAGCGAAGAAACCGGCGGGGAGTCAGTGTGGCGAGCATTTTCTCTGTCCAGATGGATAAATAGTGGACGACTGTTCTCTAAGTATCTAAGCCGAGAATTCCCCGTAGGTCAAGGGCTAAACTCGCCTGTGTGAGGACGTGCACACGACAATGGTGAACGTGCGTACTGCAGATAAAGACGGCGCCCGCCCGCGACGGACGCAGGCCGAGCGCCGCCAGCACACGCGCCAGGCGCTGCTCGACGCGGCCTTGCTGCAGATGGAGGCGGGTGAGAGTTTTGACTCCCTGAGCTTGCGCAGCGTGGCCCGGGCCGCGGGGGTCGTCCCGACCGCCTTCTACCGCTACTTCGCATCGATGGACGAGCTCGGTCTGGTGCTGATCGAGGACTCGTTCCGGACGCTGCGCGCGATGCTGCGCCACGCCCGCGAGGAGAGCGTGCCGGCCGAGCGGATCATCAACCGGTCGGTGGAGATCCTCGTCTCCTACGTGCGCGAGAACCGTCAGCAGTTCGCGTTCGTGGCGCGGATCCGCTCCACCGGCAACGGCGTCCTGCGCCACGCGATCCGCGCCGAGATCCGCCTCTTCATCTCAGATCTCGCCACCGACCTGGCGCGCTTCCCGGTGTTGGACCGGTGGGGTACCGACGACCTGCAGATGCTCTCCGCGCTGCTCGTGAACACGATGATCGCGACGATCGAGTCGCTGCTCGACGCGCCGCCGGATTCGACCGAGACCATCGGCGAGATCACCGCTCTGGCCGAGCGCCAGATGCGCCTGGTCATCCTCGGCGTGCCGGGCTGGGACAGCGACCGCAGCCGTCGTGGCCCACGTCGGTGAGTGCGGCCCTGGAGCGCGTCGATCTGAAACGCGACAGGCGAGCCGCCTCGATAGATTGGCCTGACGCCCGGAGAGGTGCCGGAGTGGTTGAACGGGCGCGACTGGAAATCGCGTAACGGGGGTTAACCTCGTTCGGGGGTTCGAATCCCCCCCTCTCCGCTTGCTTGTCCGCGCTCGCGCGTCGGGTCAGCGTCGGCCGCGCAGCGCGGCGGGCGATTGTTGCCGCTGGTAGGAACAGTCGCCCGCCGCGTCACCGTCAAACGACCGCTGGAAGCGCCCCCTGCGCCTCGTGGGCCTCGGATGTAGCCACGGCCTCCCGACGTCCGGGCCGGCGCATCAGCGCGAGGATCGCGGGGGGAGCGATCAGCGCGATCGCACCGAGCATCCAGAATGTCCGGTGGAAGCCGCCCGTCAGCGCCGACGGTCCGGCATCCCCTGCTCGAAGCAGCGCCTTCGTGCCGGCCGCCGCCACGCTGGAGGCAATCGCCGTACCGATCGCCGCGCCGAACTGAGTGGACGTGTTCAGCAAGCCGGATGCAAGTCCGGACTGGTGTTCGGTCACACCCTGCAGCGCGGCCACCGAGATCGGGATAAACGAGAACGCCGTCCCTGTACCGGCGACGACGAATGGGCCGGCGAGATTGGCCAGGAAGTGCCCGTCGACCGGCACCTGCGTCGCCCACATGATCCCCGCGCCGATCAGGGTCATCCCGATTGCCATCACGATCTTGGGTCCAATCCGGGTGACGAGCAGCTGTGAGACGGCGGCGAGAGCCATCGAGGTCACCGACGCCGCCAGCCACGCCGCCCCTGCCTGCAGCGCGCTGAAGTGGAGCACCTGTTGCATGTACAGGGTTCCTGTGAACACGAACCCGAAGAAGCTGGCGCCCAGCAGCAGCGCCGCGACGTTGGCGGCGGCCAGGCTCCGCAGGCGGAAGATGGACAGCGGGATCATCGGGTCCGTGCTGCGGCTCTCAACCACGAGGAAGGCCGCCAGCGCCACCACCGACGCCGCCAGCAACGCGATCGTCCGTGTCGAGCCCCAGCCGTACTGCGGGGCTTGGGACAGAGCGTCGACCAGGAGCACCAGGCCCCCGGTGCCAGCGATCGCGCCGGCCATGTCAAACCGACGCCGCGGTCCCGCGAGCCTGCTGTCCGGCACGATCCGGGGAGCCAGCATCAGCGCCGCCGCCCCGATCGGGACGTTCAGATAGAAGACGTACTGCCACCCGATGTACCGCGTGATCACCCCGCCGGAGATCAGCCCCACGGTCCCGCCGGCGGCACCGAGTCCGCCCCACACGCCCAGCGCCTTGTTGCGCTCCGCGCCCTCCCGGAACATGTTCATCACGATCGACAGCGCGGCTGGCAGCATGGTCGCCGCGCCCAGTCCCTGCACCGCTCGCCCCGCGATCAGCGACACCTCGCCGGGCGCGAGCGCGCACCCCAGCGATGCCGCGGTAAACGTGGCGAGTCCGAGCATCAGGGTCCGGCGGCGGCCGAGCAGATCGGCAGCGCGACCGCCGAGCAGCAGGAAGCCGCCGAACGTGAGCGCGTACGCGGTCACGACCCACTGCAGGTTGGTCTGAGAGAAATGCAGGTCGCGGCCGATTGTCGGCAGCGACACGTTCACGATCGTCAGATCGATGGTCGTCATGAAATACGCCACCGCCAGCAGCGCAAACGCGCGCCGGCGGTTGGTAGGTGTGGATATGGACGTCACGGGGCCTCCAGCAGTCGCGAATAGTCGTTGTGCTGGTTGAGGCGTGAGGACCACCGAGAATTGAGCGACCAATTTCGGCGGCGCGCGACGTCACGTCAGTCCACCTGGGCGACGCACTGAAAAGATGCCTGTAACGAAACCGCCGCTATTCGGCGGAAACGTGAAACGGCACCTAACGGGTACCGCGTCAGGCGGCGCGGCGCGGCGTCAGGTCCATCGCGTCGCTCTCGTAGACGATGTCCAGCGGAGCGATGACCACGCGGCGCGGCCCGGCCTCGACGACCCCGGCCGCGTGGGCGTCGAGGCCCAGGCGCCGGGCGGCCTCGATGACGCGGTCTCCGAAGCCGGCGGCGCAGTACACGGCGTAGCCGCAGCCCATGTTGAACGTCGAGTAGGCGGCGGCCGGAGACATCTGAGTCCGCTCGACCATGAAGCGAAGCACCGCGGGCACGGGCGATACGGTCGTGATCCGATAGGTGAAGTCGTGGCGTGGGCGCATCAGCTTCAGCAGTCCATGACCGGTGATGTGGCTGAGATAGTGGATCGGGAGGTCGTCCTCCAGGAGCGCCCTGACCAGCGGGGCGTAGAGCACGGTGGGCGCCAGCAGCGCCTGCCCGAACGTGCGGCGCCGCTCGTCGTCTGCCAGCACGGTGGCATACCCATTGGGGAGGTCCTTCACGATCAGCCGGGCGAGTGATGAGCCGTTGGCATGCAGACCGGAGCTGGCCACGAACACGATCTCGTCACCGTCCGCCAGCTCCGCCCCCAGGATCGGCGCGTGGCCCGACGGGACGACGCCGATCGCGCTGCCGGCCAGCTCGATCTCCTGCTCGGCCACGAGTCCCGGCAGCGAGGGCGACTCGCCCCCGCCCCAGGTCGCGCCCGCCTCAGCGCAAGCGCGCTGCCAGCCATCGAGCAGCGCCGCCTGCCGCTCGGCGTGCTGGTACCACTCGGAGAGACCGGTGGCGAAGTACGCGTTGATCACGAGCGGGAGGGCGCCGACGCAGCAGAGGTCGTTCACGATCGCCGCGACGGTGTCGAAGGCGACCGCGTCGAAGTGGTTCTCGCCCAACTGCTCCTCGACCTGGCGGGCGATGATCGACTTCGTGCCGAGCCCCTCCAGCACCTGGGCGAAATGCCGCCCGGCGAACTCGAACACGAACGCCGGCTCGCCGCGCGACGCGTCGATGGCGCGTCCGCCGTGCTCGCTGGCCAGCAGCCCAGAGGTGGCCAGTGCCGCCGTCAGCGCGTCGCGCTTGCCCGCGTCGAGCGCCGCGTAGTCGACGCCGGTCGAGCGGTACTCCGGCGATCCGTGCCCTGGTGACTCGTGCACGCCGTGATCTTCGCACGGCTTCATCGCCCGCCGCTCGCGCCCCCGCGCCACCGCGGTCCCAATCGCCACGTGACCGCTTCCTGATCGCATATGATCGCCGACCCCAGGGACGTGAGAGGAGTGCGGTGAAGCTGAGCTTGGCCGGCGTTGTGTGCGGCGTCGTGATCGCGTGCGGGACGGCGCCCTCGGCGCTGGCGGCGAGCGGCCCCCCGGTTCAGGCGTCTGGGTTCAACGACGCCGGCGGGTTCTACAACGTGCTGCCGCCCGGCGAGGCCGGCGTCGACAACGTGGTGCAGTTCGCCACACACACCGCGCTCGGCACCGTCCCGCCGCACTTCCGCGACCAGCTGCCGCTGTACGAGAACCTGCTGTACGCGGCCCCGACGCTGACCGACGCTCAAATCCCGCAGTACTTCAAGGACGCCACGTTCGGCGTGCCGGCCGGCGATGTGGCAGCGACCGAGAGCCCGCGCTCCGACGTGACGATCGAGCGGGACTCGCGGTACGACGTGCCCCACATCTACGGTTCCACCCGCGCCGGAGTCGAGTTCGGGGCGGGCTACGCGGCGGCCGAGGACCGCCTGTTCCTGATGGACGTGCTGCGTCACACAGCGGAGGCGAAGCTGTCCTCGTTCATCGGCGGCTCGGCCGGGAACCAGGCGATGGACGCAGCGCAGTGGACGGTCGCCCCGTACCTCCAATCCGACCTGCAGGAGCAGATCACCGAGGCGCCCATCGAGTACGGCGCCACTGGCACGCAGATCGTGTCCGACCTCGACAACTTCGTCGCGGGCGTCAACGCCTACATCTCAAAGGCGTTGGTCGACCCGGCGCTGCTGCCGGCCGAGTACGTGACGATCGGCAAGCTCCCGACGATGTGGTCGCCCACCGACGTGATCGCCGAGGCGTCGCTGATCGGGGCGATCTTCGGCAAGGGCGGCGGCGACGAGCTGCCGAGCGCGCTGCTTCAGGAGGCCTTCCAGCACCGCTTCGGCGTGAAGGCAGGACGCGCCGCCTGGAGCGATTTCCGCGAGGCCAACGACCCCGAGGCGCCGACGACGGTGGCAAAGGCGTTCCCGTACGAGACGGGATCGGCGTTCGCCACGCGCGGGCTTGCGATGCCCGTCCCCGGGACGATCAGCTACGTCTCCCCCGGCGGCACGAACCCCGACACCGCCCAGCGCGTGCCGAGCGGCTTCGCCGCCGCGCACGCGGTCGCCGCCGACGCGCAGCGCTACCTGGGGCTGACCGACACGCCCAGCCCGATCGCCATCCCCCACGACGGCTCGATCGGCTCGGCGCTGCTGGAGTCGCTGTACGCCAACCATCCGCTCTCCTCCAACTGGGAGCTGGTGAACGCCAAGCACTCCGACGACGGGCACTCGATCGCCGTGATGGGACCGCAGGTCGGCTACTACATGCCGCAGATCCTGATGGAGGAGGACCTGCACGGGCCCGGGATCGACGCGCGCGGCGCGGCCTTCCCCGGCGTCAACCTGTACGTGGAGCTGGGCCACGGCCGCGACTACGCGTGGAGCGCCACGACCGCGACCTCCGACAACGTCGACACCTTCGCCGAGGTGCTGTGCGACGGCAGCGAGCACATGTACCTGTACAAGGGCCAGTGCCTCCCGATGCAGGAGCTGCAGCAGACGAACCGCTGGACGCCGAACCTCGACGACTCGACGCCGGCCGGCTCAGCCACGCTGACGACGTGGCGGACCGTGCACGGCCTGGTGTTCGCCTATGGGACGGTGAACGGCGACACGAAGGTCGCGTTCGTGACGGCCCGCACCACGTACTTCCACGAGGCGGACTCGGTGATCGGCTTCTCGGACCTGAACAACCCGGATGTCGTCGACTCGCCGCAGACCTTCCAGAAGGCGGCCTCGGAGATCAACTTCGGCTTCAACTGGGCCTACGTCGACGCCAACCACATCGCCTACTTCGAGTCGGGCTGGTACCCGAAGCGCGCTCCCGGAACCTCGCCGGACTTCCCGACCCTCGGCACCGGGCAGTACGACTGGGTCGGCTTCAACCCGAGCACGCACACGGAGACCGAGATCCCGAACTCGGCCCACCCGCAGGCGATCGATCCCGAGTACCTCGTGTCCTGGAACAACAAGCAGGCCCCGAAATGGGGGGCGGCCGACGACAACTACGGCTACGGCCCGCTCTACCGCATGCAGCTGATCCGCGACCACATCACCCGGGACATCGCGGCCGGCCATGGGCGGATGTCGATCGCCCAGCTCGTCTCGGCGATGGACCTGGCCGCCACGGAGGACATCAGGATCGTGAAGCTGTGGCCGATCATCCACCGCGTGATCGGGACACCGCCGGCCAGCGAGCCGGCGCTGCGCACCGCCGTCGAGCAGCTCCAGGCCTGGTATGACGCCGGCGGGCACCGCTGGGACTTAACCAAGAGCGGCGTCGACGCCAGCGAGCAGGCGATCCAGATCATGGACGCCTGGTGGCCGTTGCTGACGGCGGCCGAGTTCCAGCCGGCGCTGGGGTCCGATGCGTTTGACCAGGTGAAGGGGATCATCGGCTTCGGCGACGCCACCCCCGGCGGGATGCCGGCGGCGCCCGACGAGGCCCAGGGCTGGTACGGGTTCGTCGACAAGGACCTGCGGGACCTGCTCGCCACGCACGGGACGCTGCTCGACACCGGCGGCACCCCCGTCGCCACCGTAACGCGCCACCGCCACCGCTCCCGCCACGTGCCCGCGATCGGGATCGGCGACATCCCGGGCCACTACTCGCGGATCTACTGCGGGGACGGGTCGCTGAGCAGCTGCCGCCGGGTGCTGCTGGCCTCGCTGGCGCAGGCGATCACCGAGACGGCGGCTCAGGTGTACGGCAAGGGGATCTGCGCCACCGACCCGACCGCCGCGTGCTTTGACCAGAACCAGTCGGTTGAGGCGAGTGCGATCCCCCTGCCCCCGTTCCCGTTCCAGAACCGCCCCACCTTCCAGCAGGTCGTGGAGCTGACCCGTACGCTCCCGCGCTGACGGCAGTGGTGGCAAGTCACGCCATCGTAGGTAGACTCCGTCGACGTCGGGGCAATTGGATCGGGACAGACGTCGAACGGGGACTGTATGGCGCTGAGGGACGAACATCTCATCAGAGGCACTGGTGAAGCAGGGCGGGCGTTGCGGCTGGTGCCCAGCGCGGCAACGGAGACCGAGCCCGTGTGGTTCTGCGGCAAATGCGCCGCGCCGTCGCCGTACGGCCTTGTGCCGGCGCCCGACGCCAGAGTCTGCCGCAGCTGCGGGTTCGGCCTGCTGCTGCAGACGCAGGCGAACGATCGGCCGCGGAGCGGCGAGGCGTTCATCGTGGTCGACTCGACGCTGACCATCCAGGCCATGTCGGAGCGCGCCGAGCGCCTGCTGAGCCTCGACGAGCCCGATGTCGTGCACCTCCCCGTCGGCGAGCTGCTGACGCCGGCGAGCACGGCCGGCGAGGGTCAGCAGCTGATCGACGCGGTGATCGAGGCGATCAGCAGCTCCAAGGGTCCGCGCGTCGTCACCGTCCACCCGCTGAACAAGTTCGGTGCGGCGATACGCGTGCGAGTCGTCCCGTGCGGACCCCCGCGGGCGGCGTTGATCGTGTTGGAGCACCAGCCGGCGCCCCGACCGTTGACACCGGTCGGCGCCGCCTGAGCGCTACGCCGCCGGCGGCAGGACCGCCGGCGCTCCGGTGGCGACGAGCGGCTCGGGCACCACGACCGATCCGTCGTCCTGCTGACCGTTCTCCAGCAGCGCGATGATCGTGCGTGAGCTGGTGACCGCGGTGCCGTTCAGCGTGTGCACATGCGCCGGCCGTCCCTCCCCGGGCCGGTAGCGGACGTCGAGCCGCCGGGCCTGGTAGTCGGTGGTGTTCGAGCACGACGTGAGCTCACGGAAGCGCCCCTGCCCCGGCAACCACGCCTCGATGTCGTACTTCTTGGCGGCCGAGGCTCCGAGGTCGTCGACCGCGATGTTCACCACCCGGTAGGGAATCGCCAGCTCCTGGCAGATCGACTCCTCGATGGCCAGGATCCGCTCGTGCTCCTGCGCCGACGCGCTCGGCTCGACGAACGCGAACATCTCGACCTTGTCGAACTGGTGCACGCGGAAGATCCCGCGCGTGTCGCGGCCGGCCGCTCCCGCCTCGCGCCGGAAGCAGCTGGAGACGCCGGCGTAGCGGAGCGGCAGCTCGTCGGCGGCGAGAATCTCGTCGCGGTGTAGCGACGCCAGCGCCACCTCCGAGGTCCCGACCAGGTACAGATCGTCCTCCGGTAGGTGGTAGAGCTGCTGCTCGGTGTCGGGGAGCATGCCGGTGCCGTACAGCGCCTGCTCGCGCACGAGCACCGGCGGGATCACCGGCTCAAAGCCCTCGCCGACCAGCTTGCGCATCGCGTACTGGACGAGCGCCAGCTCCAGCATCACGAGATCGCCGCGGAGGTAGGCGAAGCGGGCGCCGGACAGGCGCGCTCCGCGCTCCATGTCGATCCGCTCGCCGGCCAGCTCCAGGTGGTCGCGCCCAGTGGCCCCGGCCTGGCCGACGGCGTACAGCTCGGTGTCCTTCAGCGGGGCGTCATCGGCCGGGAGGTTCGGCAGCGACCGCAGCTCGACATCCAGCTCGGCGCGAATCGCCGTCTCCCGGTCGCTGAGCTCGCGCCCGCGGGCCGCGAGCGCGACGAGCAGCTCGCGCTCCTCCGGGGTCGGCGCGCCCCGGCGGCCCTTGCTGGCCCGGTTCTGCTCGGCCCGCAGCGCCTCCAGCTCGGCCGTCACGGCGCGCCAGCGCTCGTCGGCGGCGAGCACGCGATCGATCGCCCCGGCGGCGTCGGGCCCGCGGCGGGCCAGCGCGGCGCGGACGACGTCCGGCTCGGAGCGGATCAGCCTGATGTCGAGCACGGCGGCCTACAGCGCGTTCGCGCGCCCGGTCAGGGCGTCGTCAGGTTGTCGGCCCCCGACGGCGGGAGCGTGCCAAGCGCCTGGTCGACGCACGGCGTCTGACCCGGCTGAGTCACTGCCTGGCGGCCGGCGTACCGCGCCACGAACGTGGCCACCTCGCGGGCCTGCTGGCCGACCACGACGTTGGCCGGCATGTAGGCGCCGGCGAAGCCGCCATTCTCGATCGCGTACAGGACGCGGCTGATCGGGCGCTCACAGCGCTGGTCGAAGTTGGGGCCGTTGATCGGCTGCCGGTCGCGGATGTTCGACGCCGAGCCGTGCGTGCCGGCGTAGGAGATCGTGTGGCAGCCCGCGCACCGCTGCGAGAACAGCACCGCCCCGTTGTACGCCGCGGCGCTCGACTTCGGAACCGAGATCCGCTGCGTGCCACACGCGGAAACAACCGCTGCGAGGGCGGCTAGCGACAGCGAGATGGTGATCAGCTTCAGCGGCCGAGCCATGCGGTCGGGGATCATACGGAAGTACGATCCGGCGAGATGCCAGCGGTGCGTAGAGCCACGTCCGCCCTGGCGATCGCCGCCGCGGCGATCACGACTGCCGGGTGTGGACGAGTCGCACACGTGGGCCAGAACCGCACGCTCAACCTGGCGCTCAGCGAGTACCGCATCAACCCGCGCGCCTCGACGGTCAGCGCCGGGGTCCTGACGCTGGTGGTGCGCAACTATGGCCGGCTCACCCACAATCTGGTGATCGCCGAGAACGGCCACCAGGAGGGCGCCACGTCGTCGATCGCGCCGGGCGGCGAGGCGACACTGGTGGTCGTCCTGAATCCGGGCCGGTACACGCTGTCCTCGTCGATCCTGCAGGACGCCGATCTCGGCGCGCGGGCGACGCTGACCGTCACGTGATGCAGGAAGTTCGCTGATCGTGACGAACACTCACCGAGTCCCGGCGCCGGCATTTCGACGCTCGCTCTTCAACAAGCTCGCGATCGTCCTCCCACGGCGGCAACCAGAGGGGCCGGCGCCGGGACCTCTGACCGAGCCGTGTCGCACGGTATAAACGGTCGCGCGATGACAACGGCAACCGAGCTCTTCCGCGAGGTGTTCGGCCGCTTCGCCACCGGGGTCGCGGTGATCACCACGTCGGGCCCGGCCGGATCCGGGGGGCTGACGGCCAACGCCGTGTGCTCGCTGTCGCTGGAGCCGCTGTTGACACTCGTGTGCTTCCAGAATGACGCGCGCACGTTGCCGATCGTCCGCGAGCACGGGCGCTTCGCCGTGAACGTCCTGGCCGACGACCAGACCGAGCTGGCTCGGCTGTTCGCCTCCAAGGTCCCGGAGGACGAGAAGCTGGAGCGCGTCGCGTACAGGATTGTCGAGGGAGCGCCGGTGATCGATGGCGTGATCGCCTGGGCCGTGTGCGACCTGCAAGAGCTGATCGCCGGCGGCGACCACACGATCGCCATCGGCCAGGTCGTCGACCTCGGCCTCGGCCGCCGCTCAGCCGAGCCCCTGCTGTGGTTCGAAGGCCGCTACCGCACCCTGGACGACGTCGAATAGTCCCGGGCTACCCGGCGGTCCCGGCAGCGCGGGCCAACAAGACGACGATCACCAAAGCGGCCAGAGCCATCACGCCCACTTCCCGCTGAATGATCGACAGCACGATCCGCCGCTGCTCGACAGGCTCCAATTCGCCGACGTCGCGCGCGGACTCAAACCCGCGCGCGTCGAGGATCATCTGCGCGGAGGCGATCCGCAGCGACTCGCCGATGAGCGAGACCGCGATCGGCAACAGGCCGTAGAGCAGGTGCAGGTTGGAGACCTTGTGCCCGAGCGCGACGAGCACGCCGCCGAGCGCCGCCTCCAGCACGATCGAGGCCTGGGCGGCGCGCAGCAGCCGCCAGAACAGCGGGCGACTCTCGGCCGCCCGCCAGCACCATCCGCCGTACACGGCGGCCAGGGCGTTCAGCGTGATCGCCGCCACGCCGAAGACGATGTGGACCTCTTTCACGGCACGCCAGAGTAAACCCGACACCTGCCGCACGGGCTAGCCGCATTCCGCACTAAGTAACAGCGTGTTACAAGCTGCCGAGCCACGGTGATATAACGGGCGACCGTGCTGCGTTCGTACCTGCCAGCAATCGTCTTCCTTGTGCTCGGCGGGGCCGTGGGCACGCTGTTCGCGGTGCTGAACCTGATTTTCGGCGTGCGCGGCCGGGCGATCAAGCAGAAGACTGACCCGTACGAGTGCGGGCTGCCGTCCGAGATCCAGCGCGGCTTCCGCTTCGGGATCAGCTTCTACCTGATCGCGATGCTGTTCATCGTGTTCGACATCGAGGTGATTTTCATCTACCCGATCGCCGTGCAGCTGCGGGCGTTCGGGACGTTCGCGATGAGCGAGACGATCGTGTTCGTCGCGCTGCTGATGCTCGCGTTCGTCTACGTCTGGCGTAGAGGAGCCCTAGATTGGAAATAAAGCGCGAACCGTTGGAGAACCCCGACTTCCGCGCGCGGCAGCTGCTGGCCCGCGACATGCTGCGCGGCGAGCTCGAGGGCGAGGCGCTGGAGAAATTCGTGCAGGAGAGCGTCCTCACCACGACGGTCGACAAGGCCGTGTCGTGGGCGCGCGGCAACTCGTTCTTCCCGCTGACCTTCGGGCTGGCCTGCTGCGCGATCGAGATGATGACGATCGTTGCCGCGCGCCTGGACATCGCGCGCTTCGGCTTCGAAGCGTTCCGCGCCTCCCCACGACAGGCCGACCTGCTGATCCTGTCGGGCCGCGTCAGCATCAAGATGGCCCCTGTCGTCCGGCGCATCTACGACCAGATGCTGGAACCGAAGTACGCGATCTCGATGGGCGCCTGCTGCTCGTCGATGGGCGTCTTCAACAACTACGCGTTGGTCCCCTCGGACAAGTTCATGCCGATCGACGTTCACGTCCCCGGGTGCCCGCCGCGGCCCGAGGCGCTCGCCCACGGCATCCTGCGCCTGCGCGAGAAGGTCCAGAAGACCGAGAAGGACGGCTGGCGCGTCCGCTACGACGCGGTCGGCACCGAGGAGGTCCTGACCGGCACCGACACCGACAGCGCGCACATCAGCGTCTTTAAGCCCGGGGACACCGCGGGTGCCTGACGCCACCGGCTTGGAGCTGATCGCCCAGGAGCTCGGCGAACAGATGCCTGAGTCCATCACCGGCACCTCGTTTCAGCGCGGCCGCGCTGAGCTGCAGGCCGCCCCGGCCACGCTGCACGATGTGATCGCCCAGCTCCAAGACAAGGGCTACACGATGGTGATGAGCGTCCACGGCTGCGACTACTGGCCCGAGGAGCCGCGCCTCGGCGTGATCTACGAGCTGCTCGACATGGAGCGGGTCGACCGGATCACGGTGAAGGTTCGCGTCACCGCCGAGGAGCCACATGTTCCGACGATCATCGACCTGTTCGCCGGCGCCGACTTCGACGAGCGCGAGACCTACGACATGTTCGGTGTGATCTTCGACGGCCATCCCGACCTGCGGCGGATCCTGATGCCCGAGGACTACGAGGGTCATCCCCAGCGCCGCGACTTCCCGGTCGGCGGCGAGCCGGTGCTGTTCACCTACAACGAAGCGCGCAGCTACGGGAAGGACCAGTGAACTGCTCCCCGTGAGCGCGACCTCGGACTACCGCCGCCGCGAGGAGTCGATCACGCTGTCGGCCGAGCCGGCCGCAGGAGAGACCTCGACCGAGCTGCTGACGCTGAACATCGGCCCGCACCATCCGGCCACTCACGGCGTGCTGCGGCTGATCACGACGCTTCAGGGCGAGGTCGTCCGCGATGTCAAGCCGATCATCGGCTATGTCCACACCGGCATCGAGAAGACGGCGGAGGACAAGTCCTACTGGAAGGCGATCCCCGTCATCGAGCGGATGGATTACGTCTCCTACTACTTCAACGCGATGGCCTACTGCGGCGCCGTCGAGCAGCTGCTGGGGGTGGAGGTGCCGCCGCGCGCGCAGTACCTGCGGATCATCCACCTGGAACTGAACCGGCTGATGTCGCACCTCGTGTGGCTCGGCACGAGCATGCTCGACCTCGGGGCGATCTCGATGTTCTGGTACGCGTTCCGTGAGAAGGAGCGGATCCTCGACCTGTTCGAGTACTCCTCGGGTCAGCGAATGCACACGCGCTACTTCCAGGTCGGTGGCGTGATGGAGGACATTCCCGCGGGCTTCGCCGCGAAGGTGCGCCAATTCCTGAAGGACATGCCGACCCGCGCGGATCAGTACGCCGACCTGCTGGAGAAGAACGAGATCGTCTTGCAGCGCCTGCGCGACACGTGCACCGTCGACAAGAAGACGCTGCTGCAGCTCGGGGTCACCGGCCCGCTGCTGCGCGCCGCCGGCGTCCCGTGGGATCTGCGCAAGGCCGCGCCGTACTGCAGCTACGACCACTTCGACTTCAAGGTCCCGATCGGCACCGTCGGCGACAACTACGACCGCTACCGCGTGCGTCACGCCGAGCTCTACGAGTCGGTGAAGATCATCGAGCAGGCGCTCGACGGCCTTCCCGAGGGTCCCTTCATCACCACCGACCGCAAGGTCGCGCTGCCGCCGCGCCATGAGCTGGCCACCTCGATGGAGGCGCTGATCCACCACTTCAAGCTCGTCACCGAGGGTTTCCGCGTCCCGCCGGGCGAGGCCTACTACCCGATCGAGTCGCCCCGCGGCGAGCTCGGCTGCTTCGTCCGCGCCGACGGCTCGGGTAAGCCCGCGCGCGTGCACATGCGCGATCCGAGCTTCCACAACCTACAGGCCACCGCGCCGATGGTCGAGGGCTACTACATCGCCGACCTGATCGCCGCGCTGGCGATGATCGACCCGATCCTGGGCGGGGTCGATCGATGAGTCCCCAGTCCGTTCCGCGGTTCGACCACGGCTCGCGCGTCCCCGGCTGGGACGACGCCGTCGACCTGACCAAACCGCCGGCCACCGTTCCCGACCCGGCGCTGACCCCGGTCTCCGACGAGTTGCGCGCCGGCATCGAGGCGGCGATGGCCAAGTACCCCGATCGCCACTCGGCGGCGATCCCAGCCCTGCACCTGGCCCAGCAGGAGCACGGCTACTGCTCACCCGAGGCGATCACCGAGGTCGCCGCCGTGATGCGGCTGACCCCGGCCTACCTCACCTCCGTCGCCACCTTCTACGACATGTTCGAGATGGAGCGCAAGCCGAAGAACGACGTGTACGTGTGCACGAACATCTCGTGCTCGCTGCGCGGCGGCGATGAGTTCTACGCGGCGATGCTGGCCGCCGCCGATGGTGGCACCGACGTGAACGTCCGCTCCTTCGAGTGCCTCGGCGCCTGCGACATCGCGCCGATGGCCTCGGTGAACGGCGAGTTCGTCGGGCCGCTGACCACCGAGGACGCGGGCCAGATCGTCGCCGATCTGGCCGCCGGGCGCCCCGTGCTGGAGCACAAGCAGCTGCGCTACCGGCGCTGCGCCGACCCCGGAGTCGAGTCCGCCGCAGGGGAGGAGCCGCAGTGAAGATCCTGTTCGACCGGATCGACGAGCCGGGCCTGAACACGCTGCCGGTCTACGAGGCGCGCGGCGGCTACAAGGCGCTGAGGCAGGCGCTGACGATGGAGCCGGCCGACGTCGTCGATCAGATCTCGAAATCCGGCTTGCGCGGTCGCGGCGGCGCCGGCTTCCCCGCCGGGCGCAAGTCGTCGTTCCTGCCCAAGGGCGACATGAGCAAGTACCTGGTCTGCAACGCCGACGAGTCCGAGCCCGGCACGTTCAAGGACCGCGAGCTGATGCAGAAGAGCCCGCACATGCTCATCGAGGGGATCGTGATCGCGTGCTGGGGAGCCGGGATCAGCCACGCCTTCATCTACATCCGCGGCGAGTACCAGCTGCAGGCCGACATCCTGGAGGCGGCGATCGCCGAGGCGGTGCAGGCCGGCTACATCGGCGAGGACATCCTCGGCTCGGGGTTCTCGCTGAGCCTCGTGCTGCACCGCGGCGCCGGCGCCTACATCTGCGGCGAGGAGACAGGGCTGCTCGACTCCCTGGAGGGCAAGCGCGGCAACCCGCGGCTGAAGCCGCCGTTCCCCGCGGTCGAGGGCCTGTACGCCGGACCGACGCTGATCAACAACGTGGAGACGCTGGCCACGATGCCGCACATCATCACGATGGGCGGCGAGGAGTACGCCAAGCTCGGCGTCGAGAACTCGGCCGGCACGAAGCTCGTTTCGGTCTCGGGCGACGTGCAGCGTCCGGGCAACTACGAGATCGAGCTCGGGACGTCGAGCCGCGAGCTGATCTTCGACCTGGCCGGCGGCACGTTCCCCGGCCGCGAGGTGTTGCTGTGGTTCCCCGGTGGGTCGAGCTCGCCGGTGCTGACCAAGGACGACCTCGACCTCCCCTACGACTTCGACGCGATGGCGAAGGCCGGCACGATGCTCGGCTCCGGCGCGATCATCGTCGTCGACGACAGCCACCATCCGCTGGAGGTGGCGCTGAAGCTCGCCAAGTTCTACTCCCATGAGTCGTGCGGCAAGTGCGTCCCATGCCGCGAGGGCACAAACTGGACGTACAAGATGTTGCAGCGGATCGAGACCGGCGAGGCGACGCCGATGGACCTCGACATCATGGCCTCCGTCCAGGAGCAGATCATCGGCAACTGCTTGTGCGTGCTCGGCGACGCGATGGCGATGCCGGTCGGGTCGATCGTCGAGAAGTTCCGCGCCGAGCTGGAGGCGGAGATAGAGGCGGCCCGCGCGCGTCACGACGCTGGCTCGCTGGAGCATGTGATCCCCGTCGGCGTGGCCGACGAGCACGCAGGCCCGATCCCCGTCCATTAGAACTCCCTTCGAAAACATGCCCCGCCCCGAGCAGAAGACGATCAGCCTGACGATCGACGGCCGTGAAGTCGCGGCGATCGAGAACTCGATGCTGGTCGACGCGGCCAAGGCCGGCGACGTCGAGATCCCCTACTTCTGTTACGAGCCGAAGCTCGGCGAACCGGTCGGCGCCTGCCGCATGTGCCTGGTCGAGATCGAGGGGATCCCCAAGCTCCAGACGAGCTGCTCGACCCCCGTGAAGGACGGGATGGTCGTCCACACCCAGACCGACCGGGTGAAGGGCGCGCAGAACGCGATCGTCGAGTTCCTGCTGATCAACCATCCGCTCGACTGCCCGGTATGCGACAAGGGTGGTGAATGTCCGTTGCAGGACATCACCTTCGGCTGGGGCCTCGGCCGCAGCCGGATGCTGGAGCCCAAGCGACACTTCGTGAAGCCGCTGGCCCTCAGCCCGCTCGTGGCCATCGACCGCGAGCGCTGCATCCTCTGCTACCGCTGCGTGCGCTTCAGCCAGGAGATCTCCGAGGACTACCAGCTGATCTTCACCGAGCGCGGCGCCCACACGTTCGTCGGCACCCACGACGGCCACCCGTACTCGGCTCCCTTCAGCGGCAACATCATCGAGCTGTGCCCGGTGGGCGCGCTGACCAGCCAGCCGTACCGCTTCCGCGCGCGGCCGTGGGACATCGAGGGCGCCGGCGGGATCTGCACGCTGTGCCCGTCGCAGTGCAACGTCACCTTCACGGTCAGGGACGAGAAGGTCCTGCGCGTCCTGTCCCGCGACAGCCTGGGCAATCCGGCCGTCGACGACGGCTGGCTGTGCGACAAGGGCCGGTTCGGCTACCAGGCGATCCACGTCGACGAGCGCATCACCCGGCCGCTGGTCCGCGACGGTGGCGAGCTGCGCCCCGTCTCGTGGGAGCGCGCCCTGGAGACCGCCGCCGGCCTGGCCAAGCACACGGGCCGCACCGCCGCGCTGGCCGGCGGCCAGGCGACGAACGAGGAAGCATTCCTGATCCAGCGACTGCTGCGCGAGGGCCTCGCGAGCCACGACCTCGACTGCCGCTTCAGCGAGAGCGTCTCACTCGAGCTCGCGCGAGCGCTCGCCGCCCCGGCGCTGCAGGCGACCGTGCCCGACCTGGAGTTCGCCCACACGGTGCTGCTGATCGGCGCCGAGCCGCTCGACGACGCCCCGATCCTCGACCTGCGGATCCGCAAGGGCGTGCGGCGCCAGGGCGTGCAGCTCGCGATCGCCTCGGCGCGCCCGAGCGCGCTGGATCCGAACGCGGCGATCTCGGTCCGCTACCCACCAGGCGGCGAGGCCGCCTTCCTGGCCGATCTGGAGAACGCCCTAGCGGGCGAGTCGGACAGCGCACCGGACGCCAACGTCGCCGCGCTTGCCCGGCAGCTGACCGAGGGCGGCGAGGACATCGTGATCGTGTGGTCCGAGCGGCTGGCCTCGGCGGCGCTGCCGACGCTGCTGCGGATCGCCGAACGGCTGAAGCTGGCCGAGCGTGACGGCGCCGGACTGTTGGAGCTCCCCTCCGGGTCAAACGGCCGCGGGCTGCGCGAGGCCGGTTTCCTCCCGAACGCCGGCCCCGGCTACGGCGACCCGGTGCAGGCCGGCCGCGGCACCGCCGAGATCGCCGCCGCCGCCAAGGCCGGGGACGTCACTGCGCTGTACCTGCTGCAGGTCGATCCCCAGCGCGAGCTGCCCGACCGCGCTGCCTGGGACGCCGCCATGCACCACGCGTCGCTGATCGTCGCCCACGCCTCGGTGCTGACCGAGGGCCTGAAGGAGCACGCCACAGTGGTCTTCCCGGCGGAGTCCTACGCCGAGAAGGACGGCACCGTCGTGCATCCCGACGGGCGCCTGCAGCGCTTGCGCACCGCGATCGCGCATCCCGGCGAGATCCGCGCCGGCTGGCAGGTGATCGCCGAGATCTCCAGGCGCGCCGGCCTCGATCAAGGGGTGCTGACCGGACCGATGGCGTTCAGGCAGCTGTGCGACGCCGTTCCGTTCTACGCCGACCTGACGCTGGAGCAGATCGCCGGGCACGGGCTGCGCTGGCCGGAGACCGACGCCGCGTCGAAGCTGCCGGCCGGCGCCGGCGCCGAGGCGGTCTCGGGCTCCGATTTGGAGCGCCTGGCGAGCCCGCCGGCCGTGTTCGACTCCTCCCAGCAGGGCCTGCGGCTCGGCACCTATCGCTCGATCTGGGCGGCGCCGGAGGTCGAGCTCTCTCCCGCGCTGCACTTCACGATCGCCGAGCAGCTGGTTGAGCTCGCCCCCGCCGACGCCGAGCGCCTGGGGATCGACAACGGCGCCGAGATCACCGTCGCCCAGAACGGAACGCGGCTGAGCGCCCGTGCGGCGGTCCGCTCCGGCGTGCCGAACGGCACCGCGTTCATGGCCGACGGCATCGCCTCAGACTCGGCCAACGCCCTGACCGAGCGCGTCGTGGAGGTCTCGCCGCAGTGACGATCCTCGCCGACGTGAACTACTTCGAGCCGTGGTGGATCCAGATCGTGAAGTCGATTCTGATCTTCGCCGTGATCTTCGCCGTGCTACCGATCATCATCATCTACGAGCGCAAGCTGCTCGGGCGCTTCCAGGGGCGCTACGGCCCGAACCGCGTCGGCCCGTTCGGGCTGATGCAGCCGCTGGCCGAGATCGTGAAGTTCGCCACCAAGGAGGCGTTCCGCCCCACCACGTCGGTCGCGTACATCTTCCGGATCGCCCCGATCATCGCGATCCTCACCGCGGTCACCGGGCTGGCGCTCGTGCCGTTCGGCAACGTCCAGCACATCTTCGGCACCCGGGTCGGCTTGTACGGCATCGATGTCTCGATCGGACCGCTGTTCGTGTTCGCGTTCGCCGGGATCTCGTTCTACGGCATCATGCTGGGCGGCTGGGCCTCGGGCTCCAAGTATTCGTTCCTCGGGGCGATGCGCGGTGCCGCCCAGCTGATCTCCTACGAGGTCTCACAGGGGCTCGCGCTCGTCGGTGTCGTGATCACGGCCCAGACGCTGTCGCTGACCGGGATCGTGAACGCCCAGCGGAGCACGTGGTACATCATCCCGCAGCTGGCCGGCTTCCTGATCTTCATGGTCGCCTCGTTCGCCGAGACGAACCGGCCGCCGTTCGACCTCGTCGAGGCCGACGCGGAGCTCGTCGGCGGCTACTTCACCGAGTACGGCGGGACGGCGTTCGTCGCCTACCTGTTCGCCGAGTACACGAACATGATCGTCGTCTCGGGCATCATCACCACGGTGTTCCTCGGCGGCTGGCTGATGCCGTTCGGGATCCACCCGCCCGGCTGGGTCGACCCGATCGTCGTGCTGGCCAAGATGTTCATCTTCCTGACGTTCTTCATCTGGATCCGCGCCACGCTGCCTCGCCTGCGCTACGACCAGCTGATGTCATTCGGCTGGAAGATCCTGCTGCCGCTGGCCACCCTCAACCTGCTCGTCACCGCGATCATCGTGGGATGAGGGAGGTACCGCAATGACCTACGACCCCGGCGCCGATGTCATCGAAGTGATCCGCACCCCGTCCCGCAACGCGGCGGCCGGCGCCTACCGCGTGTTCGGCGAGACGCTGCGTGGCCTGAAGACGACCTTCATGCGCGTCGTCGAGGGCGTCTCCACGATCCAGTACCCCGAGGAGAAGACCCCGGTGTACCCGCGCTTCCGCGGCCGCCACAAGCTCCACAAGTTCGAGGACTCAGGCCTTGAGAAGTGCGTCGGCTGCTCGCTGTGCGCCGCCGCCTGCCCGGCCGACTGCATCCGCGTCGTGGCCGCCGAGAACACCCCGGAGCACCGGATCTCGGCCGGTGAGCGCTACGCCGCCGTCTATGAGATCAACCTCTCCCGCTGCATCTTCTGCGGCTACTGCGAGGTCGCCTGCCCGTTCGACGCCATCACGATGGGCCACGACTACGAGATGTCCGACTACACGCGCTCGGATCTGATCTTCACCAAGGAGATGCTGCTGGCCGAGCCGCTGGAGCGCACCCCGCTGAGGACCGAGGGCGAGTGAGCCAGGTTCTCTTCTTCCTGTCGGCGATCGGCGCCATCACCGCCGCGGTCGGCGTCGTGATGCTGCGCAACCCGTTCTACAGCGTGCTGGCGCTCGTCGGCCACCTCATCTGCCTGGCGGCGCTGTTCCTGCTGCTCCGGGCCGAGTTCGTGGCCGCCGCCCAGGTCGTCGTCTACGCCGGCGCCGTGATGGTGCTGTACGTGTTCGTCGTCGCCTACGTCGGCGGCGGCGAGGAGGACATGCTCGGCGGCACGGCGCTGCGCATTATCGGGCCGCTGTTCGCGCTGGCGCTGGCGATCGAGCTGTGCCTGACGATGCTCGGCTCGGCCCTGAAGGGGATCAACACCAAGGGCGCACCGTACATCCTCGGCTTCGGCACCCCGCGCCATATCGGCAAGCTGTTCCTGACGACGTACCTGTTCCCGTTCGAGGTCGCCTCGCTGCTGCTGCTGGTGGCGGCGATCGGCGCCGTCGTGCTGGCCCGCCGGCGGCGCGGCCTGACGCCCGACGACGAGCTCGAACGCCGGATCCACGCCCCGCGTCCTCGCTACACCGGGACGATGGCGGAGGGCGGTGGCATCCGCCAGGAGCTGGCCGCGGCGCAGCGCGCCGGCCTCAGTCCGGTCGAGACGCGCCACCGCGAGGGCATCGACGAGGGCGCGCAGCTGGCCGCGCCGATCGCGGCCCCCGAGCAGGAGGGCGGCTGGTGAACATCGGTTGGTACCTCACCGTCTCGGCGATCATCTTCGCCATCGGCGCCGCCGGGGTGCTGACGCGGCGCAACCCGCTGGTCATCCTGCTGTGCCTGGAGCTGATGCTGAACGCCGCCAACCTCGCGCTGGTCGCCTTCGCGCGGATGCACGGTGGCGAGGCCGGTCAGGTGTTTGCCCTGATCGTGATGGTGGTCGCCGCCTGCGAGGTGACCGTCGGGCTCGGCATGATCGTCGCGATCCACCGCCGCAACCTCCCGATCGACGTCGACGAGCTCTCGCAACTGAACGGATGACCGCGTGAGTCCCACCACCTGGGGCTGGCTGGTCCTGGCCTGCCCACTTGCCGGGAGCGCGATCATCGCGCTCGGCTGGCCGCGCTGGCGCGGAACCAGCTCGGGCTGGATCGCCACGCTGGCCATCCTGCTGTCGTTCGTCTGCTCCGTCGGCGCCCTGATCACGCTGCTGAACAGGCCGCTCGGGCACCGCGAGCTGACCTCGACGCTGTGGAACTACGCGGTCACGGGCGGCCTCGACGCGAAGATGCAGATCCTCGTGGACCCGCTCTCGGTGTTCATGATCCTGGTCGTCTCCGGCGTCTCGACGCTGATCCACCTGTACTCGATCTCCTACATGAAGTCCGACAAGGGGATCGTCCGGTACTTCTCGTACCTGAACTACTTCGTCTTCTCGATGCTGCTGCTCGTGCTGGCCGGCAACTTCCTGCTGCTGATCGTCGGCTGGGCGTTCGTCGGCGCCGCCTCCTATCTGCTGATCTCGTTCTGGTACCGCCGCACGACGGCCACGCAGGCCGGGATCAAGGCGTTCGTGATCAACGTCGTCGGCGACGTCGGCCTGGTGCTGGGGACGTTCTTCATCCTCCGCCACACCGGCACCGTCGACCTTCTGAAGACGTTTGCCGCCACCCCGCACGTCTTCCACCACAACGACGGCGCGCTCGTCGCCGGTTGCATCCTGCTGTTGATCGGCGCCTTCGCCAAGTCCGCCCAGGTTCCGCTCCATACCTGGCTTCCGGACGCCATGGAGGGCCCCACCCCCGTCTCGGCGCTGATCCACGCGGCGACGATGGTCACCGCCGGTGTGTACCTGATCGCGCGGATGCACCCGCTGTTCGAGCAGGCTCCCGCCGCCGCCGACGTCGGCTCGGTCGTCGGCTGCGCGACGCTGCTGATCGCCGGGACGATCGCGATCGTCCAGACCGACATCAAACGGATCATCGCCTACTCGACGATGTCGCAGATCGGCTACATGATCATGGCCGTCTCCTCGGGCGCGTACGCCGCCGGCCTGTTCCACCTGATGACGCACGCTTTCTTCAAGGCGCTGTTGTTCATGGCGGCCGGGTCGGTGATCGGCGCGATGGCCGGCGCGCAATCGATCGAGAAGATGAGCGGCCTGCGCAAGGCGATGCCGTTCACGTTCGCCTGCTTCGTCGTCGGCGGCCTGGCTCTGTCGGGCCTGCCCCCGTTCTCCGGCTGGTTGTCGAAGGACGACATCCTCGGCTACATGTTCCACCGCGGCAGCTGGTATCCGGTGCTCGGCGTGCTCGGCTACGTCGGCGCCCTGCTGACGGGCATCTACACCTTCCGGCTGATCTTCCGCGTTTTCTTCGGCGAGCCGTGCGAGGAGGCGCGCGAACTCGAGCACGGCCATCTCGCCCATGCCGAGGTCGCCACCAACCCGGCCAACGGCGAGGTGGAGGACACCGAGATCGGCTTCCCCGGCCCCGAGCACGTGATCGCCGAGCGCGAGTGGCCGATGAAGATCGCCATGGGCGCCTTGGCCCTGCTGGCGCTCGTCGGCGGGTTCATCCAGGTCCCGGGCATCGACGACAAGGTCACCGAATTCCTCAGCACCGCGTTCCCGCATGACCGCCTGGCCCACCTGGAGCCGAGTAGCTCGTCGGCCTGGACCGGGCTGATCGTCGGCGCGGTGATCGCAGTGATCGGCATCTTGATCGCCTACCGGATCTGGATCAAGGCGCCGCAGATCGCCGTCCGGATGCAGCAGCGCCTCGCGCCGCTGCACACCTTCCTGCTGAACAAGTGGTACTTCGACGAGCTGATCGACGCCGTGGTCGTACGGCCGGTGGCCATCTTCGGCCAGATCATGCAGTCGGTGATGGAGCGGATCGTCGTCGGTGGCGGCATCACCGGCGGCACCGTCGGCCTCGTCCGCGCGAGCTCGGCGGCTGTCCGGCGCGTCCAGACCGGCTTCCTGCGCTACTACGCGGCGATGATGGTCGTCGGGCTGTTCGCGGTCGGCCTCTACTTCTTGGTGTCGGCAACGTGACGCTCTCTGTCCTCATCTGGCTGCCGCTGGCGATCTCGATCGTCGCCTCGCAGCTGCCCGCACGGTTCGTCGGCAAGGCGACGGCGCTGGCCAGCTTCTTCACGCTCGGCGTGGCGATCTCTTTCATCGCGCGCTTCAAGGTGGGCACGCCCGGCCTGCAGTTCCTCACCGACAAGGTGTGGATCTCGTCGCTCGGCATCCACTACAAGCTCGGGCTCGACGGCCTGAACGTATCGCTGGTCGTGCTCACCACCGCGCTGTTCACCGCCTCGCTGGTGTGGGCCTCGTTCCGCGAGTGGGACCGACCGAAGCTCTTCTACCTGCACTTCGGCCTGGCCGAGTCGGCCGTACTCGGCGCGTTCGTGGCCCAGGACCTGGCCCTGTTCGTCGCCTTCTTCGACCTGATGCTGATCCCGTTCTACTTCCTGACCGGGATGTGGGGCTCGGGCGACCGCGTGCGAGCCACGATGAAGCTCGTCGTCTACACGCTGGTGGGCTCGTTCTTCATGCTGGCCGCGGCGATCGCGACCGGCGTGCTCGCCTCCGACCAGCACGGCACGCCGATCAGCTTCGTGCTGTCCTCGCTCCAGGGCCTGCAGCTCTCGCACACCTCGCAGGACTGGATCTTCCTGTGCTTCGCGTTCGCCTTCCTGGTGAAGATGCCGCTCGTCCCGTTTCACGGCTGGCTGGCCGACGGCTACAAGGCGATGCCGATCCCGGCGGTGGCCGTGTTCTCCGGCGTCCTCTCGAAGGTCGCGGCCTACGGGTTCCTGCGGATCGTGCTGCCGCTGTTCCCCTACGCGGTGCGCCATTACCAGCTGTTGATGCTGCTGATCGCGCTGCTGTCGGTCATCTGGGCCACCTCGCTGGCCTTCACGACCGACGACGCGCGACTGGTGATCGCCTACTCCAGCGTCGCCCAACTCGGCTTCATCATGCTCGGCATCTTCTCGCTGAGGGACCAGGGTGCGCAGGGGGCGCTGCTGCAGATGGTGAACCACGGCCTCGTCACCGCGCCGGCGTTCTTCATCGTCGCCGCGGCGGCGGCCCGCACCAGCGGCTCGGAGAAGCTGAAGGAGATGGGCGGCATCGCGATGCGTGCGCCGGTGCTGGCGACCCTGTTCTTAATTGTGTCGCTGGCCAACCTGGCCATGCCCGGCTCCTCGAACTTCGTCGGGGAGTTCCTGATTCTGCTCGGCACGTTCAAGTCCGACCCCAGCATCGCCATCATCGCCTTCCTGGGCGTCGTCGGAGCCTCCGTGTACGCCCTGCGGCTGTTCATCCGGGCAATGCACAACCGCACGGCGCCGAAGGTCCACTCCAGCGAGATCGTGATCGGTGAGGCGGCGGCGATCGTGCCGCTGGTGATCGTGATTCTCGTGCTGGCGTTCTACCCGCAGTTCGGGCTGCACCGCTCGGAGGCGACCGTGAAGCGGACGGTCGCCGCCAGCCAGGTCGGCGCGCCCGCTCCGAAGGTCGCGCAGGTGAGCACGCCATGACCGCCGTCACGCTGAAGCACGCCCATACGGCGCTGCTGATCGCCCACATCAAGGGCCCACACATCGACTGGGCCTCGCTGATGCCGATCGTCGTGCTCGGCGGCGGCGCGCTGATCGTGCTGCTGTTCGGCCTGATCGGCGAGCGCGCGCTGCGCGAGAACGGGGTTCCGGTCCTGACGATCCTGGTCCTCGGCGGCGCCATCGCCGCCGACATCGTGCGCTTCAACCACCCCGCCTCGATCGTCTCCGGCGCGCTGCGGATCGACGATCTGGCCCTGATCGTCGACATCATCTGCGCGAGCAGCGCGGTCGTCGCGACGCTCCTGTCGTGGCGCGGGCCCGCCTCCCGACAGGCGGGCGAGGGCGAATACCACTCGTTGCTGCTGTTCAGCGTGATGGGCATGGCGATCCTCGTCTCCGCCCAGGAGCTGGTGACGCTGTTCATCGGCATCGAGCTGCTGTCGATCCCGCTGTACATCCTGTGCGCCTCGGAGCATCGTCGCGAAGGCTCGCTGGAGTCCGGACTGAAGTACCTGATCATCGGCTCGGTCGGCTCGGCCACGCTCGTCTACGGGTTGGCCATGGTCTACGGCGCCACCGGCTCGACGACCTTCTCCGGGATCGCCGCGGCGATCGGCGGCGGCACGCTGACCGGCGGCGTGCTCGGCGATCCGCTGCTGTTCGGCGGCCTCGCGCTGGTGCTCGTCGGCTTCGCCTTCAAGGCGTCGGTGGCGCCGTTTCACCAGTGGACGCCCGACGTCTACGAGGGCGCCCCCACGCCGATCACGGCGTTCATGGCGACGGCGACGAAGGCCGCCGCGCTCGCCGTGTTCATCCGCTTCTTCGACGTCGCCGCGATCACCGCTCAGAACACGTGGGCGCCGATGCTCGCCGCGCTGGCCGCGATCACGATCATCGTCGGCAACGTCGGCGCCCTCGGTCAGTCGTCGCTGAAGCGGATGCTCGGTTACTCGGGCGTCGCCCAGGCCGGATACATGCTGGCCGGCGTCGTCGTCGGCACCCAACTGGGCGTGAAAGCCACCGTTCTCTACCTGCTCGTCTACACGATGATGAACCTGGCCGCGTTCGCGGCGATCGCCGGGCTTGACCGCGACGCCGGCAGCGACGAGCTGAGCGGCCTGGCCGGACTCGGCAGCCGCCGTCCCGCCCTTGCCTGGCCGCTGACGATCGCCATGCTCGCCCTCGCCGGGATTCCCGGCACCGTCGGCTTCATCGGCAAGTTCCAGCTGATCCACGCGCTCGTCGACGGCGACTACACGTGGCTGGCGATCGTGCTGGTGATCGGGTCGATGATCTCGCTGGGGTACTACCTGCGGGTGATCGCCACGATGTGGATGGGCAGCTCGCCGGCCGAGTCGGCCGCCTATCCCGGCCAGGGGATCGCCCTCACGCCGATCGCCGGCATGTCCTCGACCTACCCGCCGATTGCGGGCGGCTCGCCCGAGGCCGACGCGGCCGGCGCCGCCGCCGGCATCGAGCCAGCCGGGGAGATCGTGCTCGTCGGACTCGTGTTCGGGGCCGCCTGCATCTTCTTCGGCGTCATCCCGGACCCGCTGTTCCAGCTCGCCGCCCACGCCGGCGCGGCGCTCTCCAGCCTGTTCTGAGTCCGCCTCCGGCGTCGGTACAGTCGGGCGCCCCATGGATTACCCGATCGAGACCTTCACCGAGGCCGAGCGCGCACGGCTGGCGCCGCACTTCACGAACCTCGACCGGCCGGTGTTCGCGCTGGTCAACCTGCCCGAGACGGTGAAGGGCGCCCTGTTCGCTCGGTACTCGCGGTACCCGGGCACGCTGCGGCGGCTGTTCCTCGACGAGTTCGCCGACGACGTCGCCGAGGGGGTGCGCTTCGATTCCCAAGAGGGCCGGCGCGCCGCGGCCCTGTACGAGCGGATCTTCCTCGGCTACGGCGATGACTCGGTGGCGCAGCTCGGCGGCGCCCACGTCGCCTGCGAGTGGGTCTCGAACATCCTCACGAAGGTGCTGCAGCGCCCGCGGCTCGGCGCCTACCTGGAGCAGTCCACCCGCTACATCGCCTACGACACGCCAATGCCCGGCTTCGACGGGGTGGGCGGGGACAGTTACTACCGCTACTACCGCGACGAGCAGCTCGGCCCCGAGTACAGGCGCGCGATGGACGACCTGTTCGCCATCTACTCAGCGGCCCTCCCCCAGGTGACCGCCTGGGCGGCCGAGGAGTTCCCACCCGGCGACGGCGAGCCCGCCGCGGCTCACGCCCGCGCGATCACAGCCAAGGCGCTCGACTTGCTCCGCGGCCTGTTGCCGGCCAGCACGCTGTCGCACATGGGCATCTACGCCACCGGACAGACCTACGAGCAGCTGATCCTCCACCTACTGGCACATCCGCTGCCCGAGGCGCGGCGCGCCGGCGAGGCGATCCTCGGCGAGCTGCAGATGGTGATGCCGAGCTTCCTGGCCCGGATCGAGCGCCCCGAACGCGGCGGCGAGTGGGTCACCTACCTGCAGAACCGCCGCCGCGCCGGCGAGCGCTGGGCCCGCCGGCTCGGCATCGACTCCGACGAGCAGGCGGCGGGTGGTCCCTCGGTGCGGCTGCTGCGCGTCGAGGGCGACGAGGACGACCTGCTGACGGCGCTGCTGTTCGAGCAGTCGAGCGCCGGCGAGACGGCGATCCGCGACGGCCTGGCCACGCTCGGCCCGCCGCAGCGCCGCGAGCTGCTGGCCGACCTGGTCGGCGAGCGGCACAATCGCCGGCACCGCCCTGGGCGCGGACTCGAGGCGCTGCGCTACCGCTTCGAGATCGTCGCCGACTACGGCGCCTTCCGCGACCTGCAGCGTCATCGGATGCTCACGATTCAATGGCAGTCGCTGACCCCCGATCTCGGCGCCGGCGTGCCCGGGCAGGTCGAGCTCGCCGGGTGCGGCGAGCAGTACCGTCGCGCGCTCGATCGCTCGCGGGCCGAGTTCGAGCGCCTGGCGACGGCCGGCCTTCCGCAGGCGGCGCCGTACGCGCTGTGCCTCGGCTACCGCATCCGTTTCATCCTCGACCTGAACGCCCGTGAGGCGATGCAGCTGATCGAGCTGCGCTCCGGGCGCGAGGGCCATCCGAGCTACCGCGCCGTCGCGCACGAGATGCACGCCCAGATCGCGGCCGTCCACCCGGCCGTGGCCGACGCCATGACGCACGTCGACACCGAGACCGAGCCGCGCCTGGAGCGGATCCTCTCGGAGCTCCGCGCCCAGGCCCGCGCGTAGGTCGAAACGCCTGGGGTGAGGTAACCCCCTCCGCGCGTGAGCGCGCGGTCACATTTCTTCTTTGATCCCGTGCCTGATGAGCCAGCGGTTTGCGGGATAGGAGGTCAGGAAGCCCAGGATCATCCCGATCTGCATCTGGAACCAGTAAGCAGCGTGGTCCGTCCTCAGATGAGGGTCGGTGAAGAACACGAAGTAGGACAGCGCCATCCAGCCGAACAAGCCGATCTCGAACGCCATCACCGACAGCGTGTCGGACTTCAGCGCGGCGATCACGCCCTCACGAAAGCCGAGCTGGCGCATCGGCGCGATCGTGAAGTACTGAAAGGCGATCCCGAACACGAACGCCAGCACGAAGTCGAGGATGTACTCCGGCCACAACGCCACACCCGCGATCGTCGCGCCGACCGCGAATAGCACCCACTCGCTGATCACGTCGCCGAGCGCGCACCCGGCACCGCAGTGAGTGTCGCTGATCCCGACCGACACCGAGAACGGATGGTGGCTGCCGATGCCGGACTGCTGCCGGTAGCGGGGGCTGGTCACCCGCCCCCAGCGCCGGTAGGCGAGCCACGCGAGCGGCCCGGAGTACAACGCCGTCAGCGGCCAGACCACGTCCATGATCCACATGTGCTGCCGATATCCGCGAGCGAATATGTCGACGGCGATGAGGCCCGTGCAAGCGAACGCGCTCGCCAGCGAGATCCACGCCAGCACGGTCAGCCAGGTCGGTGGCATGGTCGCACGCTAGCCGACAGACACGCCGTGGAAGGCAAGCCGCGTAGCCGAGCGGTGCGTCGGATGGGAGACGATGGCGGAGAGGTGCAGCGACATCGCGACGAACACGAGACCGGTCAAGGCTGCCGCCGACCATCACGAAATAGTCGCGCCAGAGTAGGGCGTCAAACATCGGCCGGCACTCGGGAAGCCCGCCTCCGGGATCACGAGGTTGCCTGACTTGTCGATCGTGGCAACGAACTGTTGTTCGGTTGCTAGGATCGCGCCGGGACCCAATGGAGGCGGCATGTTAGGGGAGGCGGCATGGCAGGGGAAGCGGGCGGGATCTCGGGTAATGGCGAGTCGGCGCATGGTTCGGGGCAGTCCACCAACGATCACGTAGTTCCAGTGTTGTCGATCGACGGCGGCGGGATCAGGGGGATCATCCCGGCGATGGTGCTCGCTGAGCTGGAACGTAGGGCCGGTCGGCCGGTGGCCAGGTTGTTCGACCTGATCGCCGGCACCTCTACGGGCGGAATCCTGGCGATTGCCTTGACGAGACCCGGCAGCGACGGGGAGCCCATGTGGAGCGCGCAGCAAGTCGTCGACCTCTACGAGCACGAGGGGCCCACGATCTTCGACCGCGGGAAGATGCACGCCCTGCACGGCATCATCGACGAGCGCTATCACGTGCTCGGCTTGGAGGGGGTGCTCGCGCGCTATTGCGGCGACATGCGCCTCGGGCACGCGGTCACGGATATCCTGATTCCCGCCTACGACGTCGCCAAGCGCAACGTCTTCTACTTCGACAGCGCCCGGGCGCGCCAGGAACCCTCGGTGGACTACCCCGCCAAGGTGGTAGCCCGGGCCACCTCAGCGGCTCCGACCTACTTCGAGCCACTCTTCGTCCGAGGTGATGAGGAGCTCGAGGAGCTCGTATTCGTCGACGGGGGGATATTCGCAAACAACCCCGCGATGTGTGCGTTCGCGCAGGCCAAACGCGGACGCTTGGAGACCGATGTATTGCTGGTGTCGATCGGAACCGGTTCTCAGACACGACCGCTACCTGTCGAGGAGCTGCGCCACTGGGGAACCGCTCAGTGGGCCAGGCCGATCTTGCACGTCGTCCTGGACGGCGTCAGCGAGGCGATCGACCAGCAGCTCGCGATGGTCCTCGGCGCCGAACGATACTTCCGCTTCCAGAAGGACTTGACGCTCGCTGGTGATGAAATCGACGATGCCCGCCCCGAGAACATCGCGCTGCTAAAGCAAGAAGCCGAGCACTTGATCCGCGAGCAGACCGCCGAAATCGACCATCTGGCCGAAGAGCTCGTATCGCGAGCCACTGCCACCGCCACCGCACCGTGACAGCCATCGAAGCGGCGAGGACCAAGGGCGCCTGGCGTCCGGCCTTCGGCTGGACGACGTTCGACATGGCGACGTCGCTGTTCTCGTTCAACGAGGGGCGCGTCTTCAATCCGGCCGAGCAGACCGCGAAGCCAAGTGCCTTGGCCGCCGCCCGATAGGGCCCGGCACGGCGACACATCGTGGCGTCCGCGGCCGCGGTCACTGCTGCGCGTCGCGCTCGCGCAGCTCGATCCGGCGGATCTTCCCGGTCAGCGTCTTCGGCAGCTCGGTCGTAAATTCGATTTTTCGGGGGTAGGCGTAGGCCGACAGGTGGTCGCGCACGAACCCCTTGATCTCCTCGGCCAGCTGATCCGACGGCTCGTGGCCGGCGGCCAGCACGACGAACGCCTTCACGACATGGCCGCGGCGCTCGTCGGGCGAGGCGATCGCCGCCGCCTCGGCCACGGCCGGGTGCTCCAGACACGCCGACTCGACCTCAAACGGTCCGATCCGGTAGCCGGCCGAGATGATCACGTCGTCGGCCCGCCCGGCGTACCAGAAGTACCCGTCCTCGTCCTGGCTGGCCGCGTCCTTGGTGTGGAACCACTCGCCGCCGAACGTCTCCTCGCCCGCCTCGTCGTTGTTCCAGTACCCGAGGGGGTAGTGGGGGTTGGACCGCGCGCGCAGGCATATTTCACCCCGCTCGCCACGGGTGACCGGCTTCTCGTCCTCGTCGAGGATCTGCACGTCCCAGCCCGGCAGCGGTTTGCCCATCGACCCCTCGCGGACCTCCATGAACGGGAAGTTGCCGCACAGCGGGTAGGACTCCGATAGGCCGTAGTAGTCGAGCACGGTGACTCCGTACTGCTCGCGGAACCACTTGATCGCCTCCGGGTTCAGCGGCTCGCCGGCCGAGCACACAATCCGGAACTGCTGCGGGTAGCGCGTGCGGGCGTCAGAGATCGCCATCATCGAGCGGATCGCCGTCGGCGTCCCGAACACGTTCGTGACGGCGTGCTTCGACAGGAACGCCAGCTGCTTGTCGGGATTGAAACCACCGTCGCGCTGGTAAACGCACTGCACCGCGCCGTACCGCCACGGGCCGATCAGCGGGCAGATCCCCGCCGCCCACGCCCACTCGCCCATCCCGTGGAACCGCTCGCCGTCCTGCACGTCATGGCAGTAGACGAACTCCTCGTGGGCCAGCAGGTAGCGGTGCGCGTGGAGGATGCCCTTGGCCAGCCCGGTCGTGCCGCTCGTGTAATAGAGCTGCGCCGGATCGTCGGCCAGCGTGTCCGCGGTGTCGAACGACGTCGATCCTTGCGCCAGCAGCGCATCGTCGAGGATCACCACCTCGTCGACCAGCCCCGGCTCGATCCGGCCGGCGTTCGCCTGGTTTGTGATGAGCACCTTCGCCTGCGAGTCGGCGAGCCGGTGGCGGATCCCGTCGTCGCCGTACAGGACCGACATCGATAGCAGGATCGCGCCGACCTTCCAGGTGCCGAAGAACGCGGCCGCCGTCTCGGGCTCGGGCGGCAGCAGCATCGCGACCCTGTCGCCCTTCTTCACGCCGTGCGCCACCAGCACGTTCGCGAACCGGTTGGCCATGTCCTGCAGCTCGCCCCAGTTCAGCTCGCGCACGACGCCGTCGTGGCGCTCGTGGATCATCGCCGGCTTCTCGCGCGGGTGCTTGTCGCACACCTCGGCGGCGATGTTGAAGCGCTCGGGCACCGACCAGGCGTGCTCGGCGCACGCCTGCTCGTAGCTCGTGAAGCGGTGGGCCGTGGTCGTCATCCGTTTCTCCTCGTCACTCGAATCGCCTCACGTCAGACGCTACCCCGATCCGCAATCGCCCGCCAGCTCACACGTTGCGCACCAGGTCCCCGGACGGTGCGGATTCATCGGCCAGCCGCAGACCCAGCCCCTCGGGGGCGTGCAGGGCCAGCATCTCGGCCGCCGGATCGAGCCGGCGCGGGTCCCGGAGCGAGACGACGACCATCGTCAGGAAGGCGATCGGGACCGACGCCACGGCGGGCTGGGCCAGCAGCGCGCCCGCCCCCGTGTCGGGCTCGCCCACCGCCAGCCCGGTGAGGATCGCCGCCGTGGCGATCACCATGCCCGCCACCATCCCCGCGGCGGCGCCGCGGGCCGTCAGCCGGGTCCACCAGATCCCGAGCAGGAACATTGGGCAGAAGGTGCTGGCGGCGATCGCGAACGCCCACCCGACGAGGATCGAGATGTCGACCGACTGGGCGGCCAGCCCGAGCGCGGCGGGCGGAATGATCGCGCCGACGGCGGCGATCCTGAACCACCTGCGGCGCGTGGCCACACCGCTCGGTTTGCCCCGGGTCACGCGCGGCCACACGTCGTGGCTGAGCGTACCGGCCAGCGAGACGAGCAGGCCCGAGGAGGTCGAGAGGAACGCCGCGAACGCGCCGGCCGCGACGAGCGCGCCGAGCAGCGTCCCGACCGGTCCCGGCCAGGCCGCCTGCGGGAGCCGCAGGACGACGTCGTCGGTCTGGCCGGTGACGTACAACTGCGGGGTGAGCGCCCGCCCGAGCGCGCCGTAGAAGGCCGGGAACAGGTAGAACAGCCCGAGCAGGCTGAGCACGCGCACGGTCGTATGGCGCGCGGCGTGGCCGTCGGGGTTGGTGTAGAAGCGCACGAGGATGTGCGGCAGCCCCATCGTGCCCAGGAACGTGGCGATCAGCAGCGAGTACACGAGCAGCGGCGAGGCCTCACCACTACCGCCGACCGGCCGCGACCACTCCGTCCCGCGCTCCGGGGGAATCCCGTTGGCCATCGGCACGATGCCCCCCGGCGGCAGCCGGATGCGCCCCGCGGGGAGCGTCACGTGCCGCCCCGCGGCGACCGTGTAGCGATGGCCGCCCGCGGTGAAGCTGCCGGCGGCCGGGAAGTCCACTTGCTGCGGCGCCGCGAGCTTCACCGTCAGCCCGTGACGGCCGGCGTGGGGGAAACGGTCGCCGAACAGGGCCGAGCGTCCCGGCAGCCCGCCGAAGTGGATCAGCAGCACGATGATCGGCACCGACACCGCAAACACCTTCACCCAGAACTGAAAGGCCTGGACGTAGGTGATCCCGCGCATCCCGCCGATCGCCACGTTGATCGCGACGATCGCGGCCACCACGAACACGCCGACCCAGTACGGCGCGCCGACGACCACGTTCAGAGCCAACCCGGCGCCCTTCAACTGCGGCACGAGGTAGAAGCAGCCGATCACGATCACGACGGCGGCGGCGAGCATCCGCAGCCGCGGGCTCCGCAGCCGGGCTTCGGCGAAGTCGGGGATCGTGTACGAGCCGAACCGGCGAAGCGGCGCGGCCACGAACAAGAGCAGCGCCAGGTAGCCGGCCGTGAACCCCAGCGCCTGCCACAACGCGCTGGCGCCGAGCTTCAGCTCCAGGCCGGCGATCCCCAGGAAGCTCGCCGCCGACAGATATTCCCCGGAGATCGCGGCGGCGTTCCACCACGCGGTGACGGCGCGCGAGGCGACGAGCAGGTCCGAGGTGGTGCGTACGAACCGCACGCCCCAGGCGCCGAGCCCGAGCGTTCCGAGTGTGACCGCCCCAACGGCGAGCAGCGCGGTCATGACTATCGCTCGACTACATCACGGAAGGCGGCGTCGAGCGAGTCCGCGCGGCGCGCGTAGATCCAGCCGATCGCGATGAATACCGGCGAGGACGGGATCACCAGGATCCACAACGTCACCGGGATCCCCAGCAGCCTCGTGTGGTGCAGATGCGGGAGCAGGTACAAAGCGATCGGCAGCACCCCGAACACCGCCCCGAAGGCGACGAGGGCCATCAGCGACAAGCTCAGCTGGGCGCGGCGGAGCCGGCGCAGGTACACGTTGCCGTGGGCGGTGGAGTCCGCCAACTCGTCCCGCGGCGTGCGCAGCCGGGGGCGCGGCAGGCGCCGCTCGGTACTCATACCCGGAGCCTCCGACGCAGATCGCCGACCTGGCGGCGGGCGACGGGGACCTCCGCGCCGTCGCTCATCACGACCGTGGCGCCACCCCCGAGCTCGGGGCGGATCTCGACCGCCCGGTGGAGGTTCACGACGTAGCTGCGGTGGACCCGCACGAAGCCGTGGGCCTCCCAGCGTCGCTCGTACTCGGCGAGCGCACCACGCACGAGGAACCGCCCCCCGTCGGCGATCAGCCGGACGTAGTCGCCCTCGGCCTTCAGGTACATGACCGTGCTGCGGGCGACGAGCCGGGTGGTGCCGCCGCGCTGGTGCTCGACGGGGATGATCTCCTCCCCGTCGCTACGCGGCAGCAGCGCCTCGGCCCCGGCGCCACGGCCCGCGCGCTCGGCCAGCACGCGCTCCAGCGCCTGGCCGATGCGAACACGGGAGACCGGCTTCATCAGGTAATCGAGCACATGCAGCTCCAGCTCGAACGCGCCGACCGCCCCGTCCTCGTGCGCGGAGACAAACACCACCGCCGGCGGATCGGCGAACCGGTTCAGCACTCCGGCCAGCTCCAAGCCGTCGAGGTCGGGCATCCGGACGTCGAGGAATAGCGCGTCGAAGCGGCGGTCGGCGAGCGAGCGGAGCGCCTCGCCGCCGCTGCCGGCGAGTACCACCTCGCCCACCTGCGGCGCGTGACCGAGCATCCGCGCCAGATCCTCCAGCGCCGGGCGCTCGTCGTCGACAGCGAGCACGCGCAACCCGGGTCGTGTCACGCCGCTCGCACCCCGGCGCGGAACTTCGGCAGCGTCATGGTCACCACGGTGCCCCGGTTCGGGCCCGTCTCAATCTCCAGGCCGTAGTCGGGCCCGAAGGTCGCCTGCAGCCGGGTCTGCACGTTCATGATCCCGACGCCTCCGCCCTCTCCGGCCAAGAGCCGCTGGGCCCGCCCGGACTCCATGCCGACGCCGTCGTCGATCACCCGCAGCTCGACGTCAGCATCGATGTCGCGCCCGACGATCTCGATCTTGCCCCGGCCGCGCCGCTCGACCCCGTGGCGGACGGCGTTCTCCACCAGCGGCTGAATCGAGAGCACCGGGACGACGGCCTGCAGTACCTCGGGCGCCACCTCGATCCGTACCTCCAATCGCTCCCCGAACCGCGCCCGTTCCAGCCGCAGATACTTCTCGACATAGCGCAGCTCGTCGGCCAGCGTCACGTACGGGCTCTGGCCGCGGAACGCGTAGCGCGTGAACTCGGCGAAGTCGGTCAGCAGCTCGCGCGCCTCCTCCGGGTTGGAGTGGATGTAGCCCGCGATCGCCGCCAGCGCGTTATAGATGAAGTGGGGCGAGATCTGCGCGCGCAGGGCGCGTAACTCGGCCCGGGCCAGACGCTCGGTCTGCGCCTCCAGCTCGGCCAGCTCCAGCTGCGCCGAGACGAGGCTGCCGGCCTCCCCCACGGTGCGGGTGTCGTCCGGCGTGAGGTGCCGCCCGCGGGCGAACAGCGCCACGAACGAGCCGACCCGTTCGCCCTGGACGATCAGCGGCGCGATGACCGCGGCGCCGAGCGGGCAGGCCGGCACCGCGCAGACGGTCTTCGACTCAACGTGCAGCCGGTCGTCGCGGCCGGCGCTGACCAGGCTGGAGAGCAGGTCTCCGCGCTCGTGATGATCAGAGCCGGCGCCGTCGAACGCGAGCACGCGATCGCGGTCGACAACGGCGACAGCCAGTGCCTGGGTCAGCGTGCGCAGGTGCGGCACGGTCTTCGCGGCGGACTCCGGGGAGAGTCCGCGGCGCAGGTGCGGGAGCGTCACGGTCGCGGCATGCAGGGCCTCCTGCATCGCTCGCACCTCGCCGGAGATGACCCGGGGCGGGCGGAGCAGCCGGAGGGCTGCCACTAAGGACGCGGCGATCGCCCATCCGAGCAACACACCGAGAAAGACCTCCACTCTGTGCGCAGGATATTCCGTTCGGCCGACGCGCCGGAGCGGTTGCTGCAAGGTTGCGCCCAGCGGTCGCCGTTCGTCGCACCCAGGCCGCCGTTCGTCCCGCGAAACCCGCCGCCGCCCGATTCGCCGGTTTAGCCCTGATCACCGAGCCTAGGCTGACGTTCACGGGTGACGTATGCCCGGACATCGGACTCCAGGAGAGAGGAGATACGGATGGCGACAGTCTCAGGACCAACTCGTCAGACGGAAGCACCCGCGGCCACGAGCGGCTCGTGGGTCCCGGCCAACCCGGCACCGCTCGGGCTCGCCGGGTTCGGCATCACCACGCTCATGCTGAGCGCGATGAACGCGAACCTGGTCAGCTTCGACAAGAACCTCCCGGTCGTGCTCGGGATGGCGATCGCCTATGGAGGCCTCGCTCAGTTGCTGGCCGGGCTGTGGGAGTTCCGCACCGGTAATACGTTCGGGGCGGTGGCCTTCACGTCGTTCGGCGCGTTCTGGATCTCGTTCTACTTCCTCGTGCAGGTGCAGCTGCCGGCGATCGTGAAGGGCGGAGACGCCGGGCATGCCCTGGGGCTCTACCTGTGGGCGTGGGCGATCTTCACCGGGATGATTTTCCTGTGCTCGTTCGCCAGTGCGCGCGCGATCTCAGCGACGTTGCTGGCGCTAACGGTTACCTTCGTGCTGCTTGGCATCGGCAACTCCGGTGGGCACGCAAGCGTCATCCACGCGGGTGGCTACGCGGGTCTGGTCACCGCGGCGCTGGCGCTGTACACCGCGTGCGCCGAGGTGATGAAGGCCCAGTACGGGCGATGGGTACTACCGGTTGGAGCCCCGGGTGAACCCGGGGGATCCCACCTGCCCTGACAGCCAGGCGCGAAGCGTGGTATGACGTACGGCGGGGGTCCACGTGGCCCCCGCCGCCACAAGGTGCGCCGGGGCAGCGAGCCCGGGCTGAGGTTGAGGAAGTCCGCGAGCGAGAGGTGATGAACGATGACGACTGAGCAGCACACCGGCAGCGAACATGATCTGGAGCGCGAGCTGGCCTCGCTGCTCGACGTCGAGCGGTTCCCGCCCGCGCCCGAGTTTCGTGAGGATGCGCTGCTGAGCGATCCCGCCGTCTACGACGAGGCGGAGGCCGACTGGCAGGGGTGGTGGGTGAAGAACGCCAGGACGCTGCACTGGTTTAAGGAGTGGGACCAGGTGCTCGACGACTCGAACCCGCCGTTCTACAAGTGGTTCGTCGGAGGCAAGCTGAACGTCTCCTACAACTGCCTGGACCGGCATGTCGAAGCAGGAAACGGCTCACGGGTGGCGTTCCACTGGCACGGCGAGCAGGGCGAGAGCCGGACCGTGACCTACGCCGAATTGCACGCCGACGTCCAGCGGTTCGCCAACGCCATGACGGACCTCGGCATCAAGAAGGGCGACATCGTCGGGATCTACCTCCCGATGATCCCCGAGGTGGCGGTGGCGATGCTTGCCTGCGCGCGGATCGGGGCGGTGCACAACGTCGTCTTCGGCGGGTTCTCCGTCGAGTCGGTCCGCGAGCGGATGGAGTTCTCCGAGGCGACGGCGCTGATCACCGTCGACGGCGCCGCGCGCAAGGGCAAAACCGCCGCCATTAAGCAGAACGTCGATGAGGTGATGGGCGACCTGGACAGCCTTCAGCACATCATCGTGGTGCGCTCCAAGGGGACCGACTGCGAGATGAAGGCCGGCCGCGACGTCTGGATGCACGAAATCATGCAGGACGCAGACCCGGATTGCCCGGCGGCGGAGATCGACGCCGAGGACCCGCTGTTCGTGCTCTACACCTCGGGCTCGACGGCGAAGCCGAAGGGCATCCTGCATACCACCGGCGGGTACCTGACCGGCGTCTCGACGACGCACCGGTATGTCTTTGACCTGCATCCCGAGGAGGACGTGTACTGGTGCTCGGCCGACGTCGGCTGGGTCACCGGCCATTCCTACATCGTGTACGGCCCGCTCTGCAACGGGGCGACGTCGATCATGTACGAGGGCGCGCCCGATTACCCGCACAAGGGGATCTGGTGGGAGCTGTGCGAGAAGTACAAGGCGACGAAGTTCTACACCGCGCCGACGGCGATCCGCGCCTGCATGAAGTGGGGGGCCCAGCATCCGAACAAGTTCGATCTCAGTTCGCTGAAGCTCCTGGGAAGCGTTGGTGAGCCGATCAACCCG
>DASZLC010000035.1:0-9390 GCA_035552615.1 Solirubrobacteraceae bacterium | reverse complement strand
GGCCTGCTGATCGGCGTCACCCCACAGGCTGAGCGCCGTCGAGACGCCGGCGGGGGCAAGGCAGGCCACGGCGATTCCGAGGTCGCCCTGGGCGAGCGCCTCGCTCATCAAGACGGATGTCACCGCCGAGCGCTCCTCGACAGCACCGCCGAGCTCCTCGGGAACGCCGACCATCGTCAGCCCGAGCTCGTTGGCCTGGGCGAGCAGCTCGGGCGGCGCGGCGCACGCCGCGTCGGCGTCGTGGGCGGCGGGGCGGAGCTTGGCCAGCGCGAAGTCGTGCACCGACTCGCGGAGCATGTGCTGCTCCTCGGTCGGGGTGATGTCGAACAGGTTGGGTGTCTTGGCCGCGGGCTGGCGGGCGGGGCGCGCCAGTTTCGTCGCCGCGGCGAACGTGCGGCCAGCGGTGGCGGCGGTGCGAACCGAGGTCCGCGAGGCGTTATAGAGCAGCCGCTCGGCCGGCTCGCGCAGGCCGAAGCGATCGATCAACGCAGAGGACGCCAGCGCGTTCAGCGCGCGCAGGCCGGCGGCCATCCCGCGCTCGGCGATGTTCTGGTCGGTGGGCATGGGAGAACTGTACCCCTAAACGTTGTGACGTTAAACCGTGTAATCCTGAACCGAGACGTTCATTCAAGTTCATTCTGGCGCTTCGGGAAGGTTCTGGGGCGCCGGAGCGTCGTTAAGCTGTAAAACAGCCCAAGCAGGCCAGAATGGAATCTCCCAGCCACCCGAAGACAACCCCACAGCAGCTGGCTGACATCTCCGCCCTCGCCGACGGTTCGATCGCTCCCGAGCGACGCCCGGACGTGGAGCGGATGGTCGCCGCAGCGCCCGAGTTACGAGAGCTCCTCGCGCTGGAACGTCGGGCCGTCGACGCGCTCACCGAGGCGCGCGAGCGCGACCGGGCGCCACTGCGGCTGCGCCTGCAGATCGAGACCGCGCGGCCGAGCGCGCGCGTGCGGCGCGTGCGCAAGGCACGGTACGGAGGCGCGTTCGCCGGGGCGCTGGCGACGGTCGCGCTCGTGCTGGCGCTCGCCCTGCCCGGCGGGACCCCCGGGGGGCCGAGCCTGGCCGCGGCGGCGTCACTGGCGCTGCGCGGGCCCGTCGCGGCAGCCCCTGGCCACTCCGCCGATGACCCGCCGCGCACGATCGACGCGCAGGTCGGAAACCTCTATTTCCCGAACTTTGCGCACGCCGTGGGGATGCGGAAGGACCGGATCGACGGGCACACGGCGATCACCGTGTACTACGAGCCGCGCGGTCAGGAGATCGCGTACACGATCCTCACGACGCCGCCATTGACGGTGGCGGGCCACGGGCAGAACGTGAGGGGAACGTTGCTGCACGAGCTCACCCTGCACGGACGGAGCGTTGTCACCTGGACGGACCGCGGCCACACCTGCATCGTGTCGTCAACCACCGTCTCGACCTCGGGGCTGGCGGAGTACGCCGCCGCGGAGGGCAACCACTAAGCCGGCTCCTCGGCGGTGAGCTGCCGAGCCACGCGCTGGCGGGCGCGATGCAGGCGCGTCGTGACCGTCGCCTCCCGCACCTTCAGCGCGCGAGCCGCCTCGCGGTAGGAGAGGCCGACGAGATCGACCGCCACGAGCGCGTCGCGGAAGTCGTCCGGAAGCGCGGAGATCGCCGCATACAGCTCGGCGGACTCCAGACGCGACTCGGCGCGGACGGCGCGGGGATCCTCCAGTACGTCGAGCTCGTCGGGCAGCGCCGCTGTCTGGGGCCGGCGGGCGGCGGTCCGGCGCGTGGAGATGAACGTGTTGCGCAGGACGCGCAGCAGGTAGCCGATGTCGTCCTCGGACTGGAGGAAGCGAGGCTTACGCAGGACGCGCGCGTATGTCTCCTGGACGAGGTCCTCGGCCTCCTCGCGTGACCCGCACAGACCCCAGGCGGCGCGATACAGCCGGTCGATGTGATCCCCAAGCCTGTCGGGGTCGAGCTGACGTCCGCCTGGCATTCCTGGGAGGCGCAGCATAACGGCGCGACGCGGGCCGAGCGTTCGGGAAGGATCGGTCGGCGGCGGGCGTCCTGCTGATCGACGGACCCACCCAACGAAAGGCAAATCTGATGACCAAGCTTCCGACGACCCTGTTGAGCGCCGCCGCGCTCGCCGTCGGCCTCGCCGCCTGCGGCAGCTCGGCGAGTTCCAGCAGCCCCGCCTCGACGAGCGCCGCCGCCCCGACCACCACGACGAGCGCCGCCGCCCCGACCACCACGGCCAGCGGCGAGGCGGCCTCGGCCTCCGACACGCTGACGATCGCCGCCCAGCCGAGTGGGCAGCTGATGTTCAACGAGATGGCGATGACGGCGAAGGCGGGCAAGGTGACGATCGTTTTCACGAACAAGGCGCCGGAGGGTCACAACTTCAACGTTCAGGAAGGGACGAGCGGCAAGATGCTCGGCTCCACCCCGACCTTCATGGGCGGCACGCGTACGCTGGTCGTCGACCTGAAGGCGGGCAAGTACACGTTCTTCTGCGGCGTGCCCGGGCATCGCGCGGCCGGGATGGTCGGAACGCTCACGGTCACCTGATCGCGGGCGTAACTGCCCTGCTATTGGCCGAAGCGTCCGGAACAAGCAGGGGCCGGTCGCTTTTATGGAGTTCTTATAGGAGGTGGGTCATGCTCCCTTGGTGCGCGTGCTCATCGCAGAGGACGAACAGCGTCTGGCCGACGCGATCGCGCGCGGGCTCCGTCGTGAGGGGATGGCCGTCGACTTAGCCCCCGACGGCACCGACGCGCTGATGAAGGCGCGCGTCGTCCGCTACGACGTGCTCGTGCTCGATCGCGACCTGCCCGGCCTCCACGGCGACGAGGTGTGCGCGGCGGTTCGCGGCGAGCGACCCGAGACCGGGATCCTGATGCTCACCGCGGCGGGGACGCTGGAGGACGTCGTCGAGGGGCTGAGCCTGGGGGCCGACGACTACCTGCCGAAGCCGTTCCGGTTCGCCGAGCTGGTGGCGCGGATCCGCGCGCTCGGGCGCCGCGCTACGCCGAGCCGCCCGCCGGTACTCACCCACGGGGACCTGGAGCTCGACCCGGCACGCCGCGCGCTGCAGCGCGGCGGACGGGACGTCGAGCTGGCGCGCAAGGAGTTCGCCGTGCTGGAGACGCTGATGGCCGCCGAGGGCGCCACCGTCTCGGCCGAGGAGCTGCTGGAGCGGGTGTGGGATGAGCAGACCGACCCATTCACGAACGTCGTCCGGATGACGATCATGACGCTGCGGCGCAAACTCGGCGAGCCCACCGTCGTCGAGACGGTCATCGGCGTCGGATACCGGATGGCGTGATGCGCAAGCGTCTGCGACGGGCGCTCTCGGACGGGCCGGCGCCGACGATCCGACTGAAGCTGACCGTCACCTACGGCGTCGTGTTCCTGATCACGGGCGCGGTTCTGCTGACGATCGGATACGCGCTCGTGCGACACAACCTCGACGCGCGCACCGACTACCGCTCCTCGCTCCAGAAGCTCGGCTTCACCCCGCCGCCCGCCCGTCCCCGGCCGGCGTTCGAGCAGCAGATGATCGAGGCCGTCCACGTCCAGCTGCGCAACGAGGCGCTGCACCAGCTGGTCGTCGACTACCTGCTGGCGCTGGCGGCGATGACGATCGTGTCCGTCGCGACCGGCTGGCTGCTGGCGGGCCGAGCCCTCAGCCCGCTGCGGAAGATCACCGCCACCGCCCAGCGCGTCTCGGGCGAGAACCTGGGGGAGCGGATCGGGCTGGTCGGGCCCGCCGATGAGCTCAAGCAGCTGGCCGACACGTTCGATCGGATGCTCGGTCGGCTCGACTCCGCGTTCGCCAGCCAGCGCCACTTCGTGGCCAACTCGTCGCACGAGCTGCGCACCCCGCTGGCGATCATGCGCACCGAGGTCGACGTCGCGCTCGCCGATGAGGATGCGAGCGTCGCCGAGCTGCGCGGGATGGGCGAAGCGATCCGGGAGACGATCGACCGCTGCGAGCGGCTGATCGAGAGCCTGCTCGTACTGGCCCGCTCGGAGGCGCTCACAGGTCGCGAGGAGCCGGTCGACCTGGCCGGACTCGCCGCGGACTGCATCACCGATATGCGGGCGCGGGCCGAGGAGGCCCAGATCGTCATGCGCCTGGCGCTGGAGCCGGCGTGGGCGCGCGGCGAGCCGCGGCTGCTGGAGCGGATGATCGCCAATCTGATCGACAACGGCATCCGCCACAACATCCTCGGCGGCTATCTGCACGTCGCCACCTCGACCACGGGTGCCACGGTTCGCGTCGTCGTCCAGAACGGCGGCGCGGTGATCTCGTCCGCCGATGCCGCGGCGCTGATGGAGCCGTTCAAGCGCGTCGACCGCGCCGCCACCGGGTTCGGCCTCGGGCTGTCGATCGTGCGCTCGGTGGCCGCCGCTCACGGCGGCGAGGCGATGCTCACTGCACCCCCCGAGGGTGGCGTGCGGATCGAGATCACCCTGCCGGGGACGGCACGGCCGGCGGCCGGTCGGTCCGACGCGCGTGCGGGCCAGCGGGCGCTGGCTCGGTAGCTTTTACGGAGATCTGATGCTGACGCGCCTATCGTCGGCGCATGTCGAATCAGCGTCGTGGAATCGGACGCGACGGCAGCCGTGGCGGGATGTCCCCGCGCCCCGCCGGTGGCTGCTGCAGTGCTCGGACGCGAATCGGCTGCGACGAAGTGCGCCTCGTCGCGAGCGCGAGGGATTCCTCGCTGCTTTGAAGGCTCCGGTGAGCGGACGGGCAGCGACTCCCGCCCGTTCGCCTCACCGGGCCTACCACGTGTCGATGTTCGGGCGGCGCTTGCCGTCGTGCTCGGACCAGTGGCCTGAGCGCTCGTCGAACAGGGTGGCGATCCAGCGACGCGTGTCGGCCGGATCGATCACGTCGTCGATCTCGAAGTAGGCCGCCATGTTGACGCCCTGCCCGCGCTCGTAGGCGGAGGCCACCGCGGTCTCGTACGCCTGACGGCGCTCGTCCGCGTCCTCGATCGCGTCGAGCTCGCGTCGCAGTCCCAGCCGCACCGCTCCCTCCAGACCCATCGCCCCGAACTCGGACGTGGGCCAGCCGATCGTGAACTGCGGGGCCTTGAAGCTGCCGGCCGCCATCGCCTGGGCGCCGAGCCCGTAGCCCTTGCGCAGCACGACGGTCCCGGTGGGCACGCTGAGATTGGCGCCGGTGACGAACATCCGGCTGAAGTGGCGCACCGTGGCCGTGCGCTCGGCCTCGGGCCCGACCATGAAGCCGGGCGTGTCGCACAGGAACACGATCGGCAGCGCGAACGCGTCACACAGCTGCATGAATCGCGCCGCCTTGTCGGCGGCCTCGGCGTCGATGGCGCCGCCGAGGTGCGTCGGATCGTTGGCCACGACGCCAAGCGCGCGGCCCTCGACGCGGGCCAGCGCGGTCACCATGCCCGGCGCGAATCCCCGGCGCAGCTCGAGCACGGAACCGATGTCGAACAGCCCGTCGATCACACCCCGGACCTCGTACACGCGCTTGCGGTTGACCGGGATCAGATCCCGCAGCGCGTCTTGATCGGGGTGCGCGGGGGGCGGGGTGAGGAGATGCGGCGCCATGAAGTACCGCAGGTAGCGCTTGGCCGCTTCGACGGCAGCGGCGTCGTCGGCGACGCGCAGGTCGACGACGCCGCCGGCCCACTGCACGTCGATCGGACCGACCTCCTCCGGAGCGAACACGCCGAGGCCGCCCCCCTCGATCATCGCCGGGCCGCCCATCCCGATGCTGGAGTCCTCGGTGGCGATCACGACGTCGCAGCAGCCGAGCAGCGCGGCGTTGCCCGCGAAGCAGAAGCCCGAGGCGATCCCGACCAGCGGCACCAGCCCGGAGAGGCGCGCGAACAGTTGGAAGGCGCGGCAGTCGAGCCCGGCGATGATCGGCATGTCGACATCGCCCGGGCGCCCGCCGCCGCCCTCGGCGAACAGCACGACCGGCGTCCGGCGGTGCTCGGCCAGCTCGAACAGGCGGTCCTTCTTCAGGTGGTTGCGCATGCCCTGGGTCCCGGCCAGGACGGTGTAGTCGTAGGACATGGCCACGCAGGGGTGGCCGTCGATCGCCCCGAGACCGCCGACGAGCCCATCCGCCGGGGTGCGCTCGATCAGCTCCTGGCGGCTGCGCCGTGCCTCCTGAGCGGCGAACATCAACGGGCCGTACTCGACGAAGCTGCCGGCGTCGAGCAGGTCGTCGAGGTTCTCGCGCGCGGTCCGGCGGTCGCGCTCCCGGCGCCGGGCCACGGCATCGGGCCGAGCCGCGTCGAGCCCGAGGTCGTGACGGTGCCGAACGGCAGCGAGGTCGGCACGTTCCTCGGTGGCAGCCTCAGGTTCCGTGCAGGCGGTCTGTGCTGGCGCCGGGCCGGCCGGTCCGTCGCGCAGCACCGCCAGCAGCTGCCCGGCGCTCACCGTGTCGCCGACCGCCACCTCGACGCGGGCCAGCACGCCGTCGGCCTCGGCGAGCAGCTCGTGCTCCATCTTCATCGCCTCCAGCACGACGACCGCCGAGCCAGCGTCGACCGGCTGCTGCAGACCCGGGGGGATTGCCACGACCGTTCCCGCGAACGGCGCCAGCAGCTCGGTCTCGCTCGCCTCGGACATGCGCCTGGGGATTGTGTCAACCGCCACCAGTGTACGAATGGATAGGGGGTTGCAGCCAACTCGGGACAGCTGGACGTATCCGGGCCACACGGCGGATGGCACGCTGCCTCACAGAAGCTCGATGCGCATGGAACGGACAACCAACAGCGAGACGTCAGCGCGGGAGCCGGAATGCACGGGCCGGCTCCGGCGGCACTGGCGTGTCGGCGCGCACGACAGCAGGACGGCGTGGTGGCGATCGGACGGTGCGTGGCGCAACCGTCGCTGATCGCGGATACCTAGCGCCGATCAAGTGGGGCGCAGCGGCCGGGCTGGGGAGAGCCCGCCAGGGTGGGAAACGCACGGGGCGGGCTGGCTTCCGGTACGAACCGGGAGCGGCCCGCCCCGATTGCGTCGGTACGAAATACTCCGCAGCGCATGACCGAACCCGAGCTGCTGTGGGAACCGTCCAACGAGCGCGTCGAGCACGCGGCGCTCACCAAGTTCCAGCGATGGCTGGGGGAGACCCGCGGGCTGTCGTTTGCCTCCTACGACGCCTTGTGGCACTGGTCGGTCGACGAGCTGGAGTCGTTCTGGACGGCGATCGTGGAGTACTTCGACGTCCGCTTCGAGGTGCCCGGCGACGGCGTGATCGACGCGATGCGGATGCCGGGCGCGAAATGGTTTCCCGGCAGCCGGGTCTCCTACGCCGAGCACATCTTCCGCGGCAAGGATCCGGCGGCGCTGGCGATCCAGCACGCCTCCGAGAGCCGGCCGCTGCAGGCGTGGACGTGGGGCGAGCTGAGCGAGCAGACGGCGCGGATCGCGGCGGGACTGCGGGCGCTTGGCGTCGGCGAGGGCGATCGCGTGTGCGCCTACATGCCGAACATCCCGGAGACGGTGGCGGCGTTCCTCGCCTGCGCGTCGATCGGAGCGATCTGGTCCTCGGCGGCGCCCGAGTTCGGAGCGCGCAGCGTCGTCGATCGCTTCGCGCAGATCGAGCCGACGGTGTTGCTGGCGATCGACGGCTACCGCTACGGCGGCAAGGAGTTCGACCGGCGGGAGATCGTGGCGGCGATCGCCGCCGAGATCCCATCGGCGCCGCATGTCGTGTCGTTCGGCTACCTCGACGGGTCCGGCTGGGAGGATGGCTTCCTCGGGGTGGGTGGGGACGAATCCTCGTCGCTTCAGTTCACCGCGCTGCCCTTCGATCACCCGCTGTGGGTGCTCTACAGCTCGGGCACGACCGGGCTGCCGAAGCCGATCGTGCACGGCCAGGGTGGGATCCTGATCGAGCAGCTGAAGAAGAGCCTGCACCTCGACGCGCAGGCCGGCGATCGTATCTTCTGGTTCTCGACGACCGGATGGAGGATGTGGAACTTCCTCGTCGGCGTACTGCTGTCGGAGGCGTCGATCGTGCTGTTCGACGGCAATCCCGGCTACCCGGGGCTGGGCACGCTGTGGGACCTCGCGGAGCAGGCTCAGATGACGACGTTCGGCACCAGCGCGGCGTTCATCGCGGCGTGCATGAAGGACGGCATCGAGCTGCGCTCCGGGCGCGGCCTGCGCGCGCTGCGCAACATCGGGTCGACCGGGTCGCCGCTGCCGCCGGAGGGATTCCGCTGGATCTACGAGCAGCTCGGCCAGGACACGTGGCTGTTCTCGACCTCGGGCGGGACTGACATGTGCACGGCGTTCGTCGGTGGCGTCGTCACGCTGCCCGTGTACATGGGGGAGATCCAGGCGCGCTGCCTCGGTGCGTCGGTCGAGTCGTGGGACGAGGAGGGCCGGCCGCACACCGGGGAGGTCGGCGAGCTCGTGATCACGAAGCCGATGCCGACGATGCCGATCTACTTCTGGGGCGACGAGTCGGGTGAGCGCTACCGCGAGAGCTATTTCTCGACGTACCCGGGGGTGTGGCGCCACGGCGACTGGATCGAGATCACGGCCCGGGGCACGGCGATCATCTACGGGCGCTCGGATTCGACGATCAACCGCGGCGGCGTGCGGATGGGCACGAGCGAGATCTATCGCGCCGTGCTGGCCGTCCCCGACGTGCTCGACGCGCTCGTGATCGATCTGCCGCGTGAGGGGACCGACGGCTGGATGCCGCTGTTCGTGGTGCTCCGCGACGGCGCCGAGCTGACCGACGAGCTGGTCAGGGAGATCCGCGGCCGCGTCCGCGCCGACTGCTCCCCGCGCCACGTCCCCGACGAGATCATCGCGATCGCCGAGGTTCCCCGCACGCTGTCGGGCAAGGTGCTGGAGGTGCCGGTGAAGCGGATCCTGATGGGCACGCCGGTCGAGCAGGCGGCGAGCCGGGAGTCGCTCGCCAACCCGGCGGCGCTGGACCCCTTCGTCGCGATGGCCGCCGGCAAGTGAGCGAGCCGCCGAACGCCGTCGCCCGGACCGCGGAGGCGGCGCGCCAGGCCAACCGCCGCCAGGATCTCGTCCGGGCGATCCGCTCGGCCCGCGAGATGCTGCCGGGCGACGAGAATTTCGGCGACCACCTGTCGACCGCCGGCGATCGCCCCTCGGAGGTGATCGCCCGTTTCCTGGCCGAGCGTCAGCGCGACGACGACGACGACGGGCGGGCGGGGATCACCGCGACGAGCGAGGCCGCACTCGCCGCCCTGCAGGTGTGGCAGGCGCTGTCGCAGCGGGTGGGACGCGGCGCCGGCATGGTCGAGGCGACGATCCTGTTCACCGATCTCGTCGGGTTCTCCAGCTGGGTGCTGAAGGCGGGCGACGAGCTCGCGCTCGAGCTGCTGCGCGCCGTGGCCGGGGTTGTGGAGCCGGCGATCC
>DASZLC010000034.1:0-7023 GCA_035552615.1 Solirubrobacteraceae bacterium | reverse complement strand
GCTGTCGTTCAATGGCCGCTGGCGGGAGCAATGGCTGCCGAACCGCTTCACGTGGCTGTACTTCCACGACGAGGCGGTCGCGTTCGCGGCCGGGCACCGGCCGTGCGGCGAGTGCCGGCGCGCCGCGTACACCGCCTATCGCGACGCGTGGGCCGACGCGCTGGGCATGCCGCCGCCCTCGGCCAAGGAGATGAACCGCCGGCTCCACGGCGAGCGGATCGTCCGGGGGACGAGTGCTCGCCGGTTTCACGACGCGCCCTGGGCGTCGCTCCCCGACGGGGTGTTTGTCGTCCTCGACGAGCGGCCGTTCGTCGTTCTCGGCGATCACCTCACCGAGTGGGGGCGCGACGGCTATGGGGCGCGGCGGCGCCGGCCGGCCCGAGGGACCGCCACGCTGATCACGCCGCTCTCGTCGGTCGCCGTGCTCCGTGCCGGGTATGCGCTCCAGATCGACGACGCCGCGTGCTGAAATTCTGTGGGCCGCTTGGTAGATCGACCCCAATATGTGTGGTCGATCTCCCAAGACAATGTTGTAATCACGCGATGCGGACCGATGACCCGTATCAGCTGAGCCGCTTCGTCGAGGCGCAGCGCGGCGTCTACGAGCAGGCCGTGGAGGAGCTCCGGGCGGGGCGCAAGCGCAGCCACTGGATGTGGTTCGTGTTCCCGCAGATCGCCGGGCTCGGTCGCAGCCCGACGGCGCAGCGCTACGCCATCTCCTCGCTGGCCGAGGCCGACGCCTATCTGGAGCATCACGTGCTCGGTCCGCGGCTGGTCGGCTGCGCGACGCTGCTGCTGCGACTGCACGGGCTCACCGCCGAGGAGATCTTCGGCGGGATCGATGCACTCAAGCTGTGCTCGTCGATGACCCTGTTCGCCCGCGCCGCGCCGTCCGTGACGGTCTTCCACGAGGTCCTGGAGCACTACTTCGGTGGCCGGCTTGACGCCGCCACCGAGGAGATCCTCGGCGCCTGAGTCAGTCCTCGGCCGGCGGCGGCTGGAAGACGATCCGCTTCAGCTCCTGCAGGGCCCGGCCCCCGAGGCGCAGCGAGGTCTGGAAGCCCTCGGCGCCGAGCTCGCCGTCGTCGAGCGCCTTGCGGAAGGCGTCGAGGGCGGGTCGCTCCTCGTCGGTGACCTCGTCGCGTGCACCCTCGATCAGGATCGCGTGACGCGGGCGTCGGAGCCCGTGGGCGAGGCGCAGGTAGCGATCGCGCTCCTCGGCGTCGAAACCGTCGAGCACGAGGGCGACCGATTGCTTGGCCTCCAGGCGCTTCGTGGCGGCGGCCAGGAGCAGCTGCGGGGTGCGCTCGGCGATCTGCTCGTCGGGCAGCTTGCCCGCGAGCAGCGCGCGGACCTTGGCGCTGGACAGGACGGCGGCGCGCTCCTCGAAGATGCGCTCCGCCCAGCCCGCGGCGCCCGCCGAGGCGGCGCCAACGATCACGACCAGGCTGCCGGGCGAGTACCGGAGCCGAAAATCGGGGTTCAGGACGCGGTTGCGGGTGGAGATATCGGCGAGGCGCGGCGGCGCGCCGTCGCGGCGCGGGCGCTCCGACGACCAGCCTGTGCGCTCGTCGTTGCCGATCTTGACGCTGCGTGATGGAGGTGATGTAGACACACCGTCATCATGGCAGTCCGAGCAGCGCGTCGAGCGTCTGTCCGCTCACCACCGACTCGGGCCGCTCGGCGGCGATGTCCGAACCCGGACGCGCCGCCTCGTCTCGTCGTTTGATCAGCAGCCACTGCGGCTTCTCGCCGGGGCGGGTTCGCTGCAGCGCGAATCCGCCGTGCAGCTTCTCGCCGTGGAGCACGAACACGGCGTGGCCGCGCTCCAGCGCCTCGGGCCACGGTACCCGCCCGCCCTGCTCGTACGTGCCCCGATCCCAGATGATCACGCCGCGCCCGTCGCCCGCGCCCTCGTAGTCGTTGTGGGCCATCCCGTGGTCCTCGACCTGGACGGCGAAGCGCTTCACCGCCGGGTCGAGCGACGGCCCCTTCGGCACCGCCCACGAGCGCATCACGCCCTCGACCTCCAGCCGGAAGTCGTAGTGGCGCGCCGTGGCCGCGTGCTCCTGGACGACGAACACGCCGGCGCTGATGCCCCGGATCGCGAACTGCTCGTGGCCCTCGACCTTCGCTTTTGTGACCTCGGCGCGGGCGCCGAGAACGGCGAGGAGCTCTTTCAGGGCGGGCGCCTCGCCCTCGGCGTGCACGCGCGTGACGCCGTCGGGATCGTGACGCACCCAGCCGGCCAGCCCCAGCTCCAGCGCGCGCGACACGATCGCCGAAGCGGACACCTCGTTCGGGGTGGCAGCACGGACAGCAGGCATCGCCCGGATGGTAAGAGGGTAGAAGCATCACACACCGCTCCCACATTGGCAACTTAATCGGTAGATTTACTTTTGCGATGCAGCGACCGGCGTACATCGTCTGTGCCACACCGCGCAGCGGCAGCACGCTGCTGTGCGAACTGCTGAAGAGCACCGGCGTGGCCGGCCGCCCCGAGGAGTACTTCGAAGCGCGGGCCGACACGGGGCTGCCGCCCCGTCCCGGCGAGTACCTGGAGGGCCTGCCCCGGACGGGCGCGGGCGTGCGCGACAACGACGCGCCGCCGGAGCCCTCCGCGTACTCCGACCTGCGCGGGGTCGGCGACTACCGCGAGCACCTGGAGCGCTCCTTCCGGCTCGGGACGACGGCCAACGGCGTGTTTGCGACGAAGCTGATGTGGCGCAACCTGGCCGATCTGCACCGTCTCGCCACCCAGCTGCCCGATTACGCCGGGCTCGGCGACCACGAGCTGCTGGAGGCGCTGTTCCTCCGCCCACGGTATGTGTGGATGACGAGGCGCGAGAAGCTGCGCCAAGCGATCAGCTTGTGGCGGGCCTTGCAGACGCGCACCTGGCGCCTGGAGCACCCGGGCGCCGCGGCCAACGAGGACAGCCTCCACTACAGCTATGAGGCCATCGACCACCTCCGCCGCCAGCTCAGCGCCGACGACGATCGCTGGGGGGCCTATCTGCGCCGGCACCGACGGGCCTCGATCACCGTCGTCTACGAGGACGACCTGGAGCAGCACCAGCAGGACACAATCGAGCACGTGCTCGACCACCTGGGCGTGCGCGCCCCGCGCGGGTGGCGGGCGCCGGTCCCGACCTACCGTCAGGCTGACGCGCTGACCGAACGGTGGGTGGAGGAGTACCGGCGCGAGCAGCGGCGTCGCGGCGCGGCGGCGCCGGAGTCCGAGCTCGAACGTCGCCAAGCGGTGCTCTAGCCTCGGTTCGCGTGCCGCCGAACGTCCTCTACCTGCATTCGCACGACACGGGACGGTACGTCCAGCCGTACGGAAACCAGATTCAGACGCCGAACCTCCAGTGGCTGGCCGACCAGGGGGTGATGTTCCGCAACGCGTTCTGCGCGGCGCCCTCGTGCTCGGGCAGCCGGGCGGCCCTGCTTACCGGCGAGTACTGCCACACCAACGGGATGATGGGCCTGGCCCACCGCGGCTTCTCGCTGAACGACTACGACCACCAGCTCGTCCGCCTGCTCCAGCGGGCCGGCTACCACTCCGAGCTGATCGGCGAGCAGCACATCTCGGCCGATCCGGAGACGCTCGGCTACGACGTCGTCCATCCGCTGCCCGACACCCGGGTTAACTCGGTGGCCCCGGTGGCAATCGAGGCGCTTCGTGGTGGCATCCGCGAGCCGTTCTTCATGTCCGTCGGCTTCTTCGAGACCCATCGGAGCTTCTTCGACCCCAGCTCGGTGCGCGACCGCGTGTACTCGCTGCCGCCGCCCTTCCTGCCCGACACGCCGGAGATCCGCGAGGACGTCGCCGCCTACAAGGCCAGCGCTCGGTCGCTTGACCACGGCGTCGGCTCGGTGCTGAACGCGCTGCACGAGACGGGGCTTGACCAGCGCACGCTGGTGATCTGCACGACCGACCACGGGCTGGCCTTTCCCAGCGCGAAGGCGAGCCTGCTGGACCGCGGCATCGGCGTCTACCTGATCATGCGCGGACCCGGGTTCTCCGGCGGGCGCGCGCGCGACGAGCTCGTCTCCCACGTCGACATCTTTCCGACCGTGTGCGAGCTGGCGGGCATCGAGTCGCCATCGTGGGCGGTGGGGCGCTCGCTCGTCCCACTCGTCGCCGGCGAGGAGGAGCCGGGAGTCCGCAGCGAGATCTTCTCCGAGCTCACCTACCACGCCGCCTACGAGCCGCAACGGTCGATACGGACCGAGCGCTACAAGTACATCCGGCGCTTCGACGACTACCCGTACCCCGTCCTGCCGAACTGCGACGACAGCCCGAGCAAGGAGGCGTACCTGGCACGCGGCTGGGCGGAGCGGCCGGTCGCCCGCGAGGCGCTCCACGACCTGTTCTTCAACCCCGGCGAGGGGCGCAACCTGATCGACGACCCCTCGTACGCGGAGGTCCGCGACGATCTCATCGCGCGGCTGGCGCAGTGGATGCGCGACACCGACGATCCGCTGCTGGCCGGGCCGATCGCCCCGCCACCCGGAGCGCAGATCAACCGCCAGGACCAGCGCTCCGCGGACGAGGAGACGATGACGGTCTCGCTGACGACCTGACCCGGTGCCGGTCACACGCGGACGGCCCGGGCAAAGTAAGAGGTGAGATGGCGATTTCTCCTGTGGCGACCGACGGCCAGCTGCTGCGCGCGACGGTGGCCGGCGACGGCGCCGCTTTCGGCGCCTTCTACCGCCGGCATCTGCCGGCCGTGGTGGGCCTGCTGCTACGCGACACGCGCGATCGCGAGCTGAGCGCCGACCTCAGCGCCGAGGTGTTCGCGGCTGTGCTGCTGTCGGCGGCGCGGTTCCGTGATCGCGACGGCGGGTCGGCCGTGCCGTGGGTGCGCGGGATCGCGCAGAACAAGCTGCGCGAGAGCCGCCGCCGCGGGAGGGTGGAGGACCGAGCGCGGCGGCGGCTCGCGCTCGAGCCCGAGGCGCTCGACGACGACGATCTGGCTCGGGTCGACGAGCTGGGGGCGGCGGGTGGGTCCGGCGTCACCGAGCTGCTGGAGGCCCTGCCGGACTCGCAGCGCCGGGCCGTTCGCGCCCGCGTGCTGGACGAGCGTGAGTACGGCGAGATCGCCGCCGAGCTGAGGACATCCGAGCTGGTCGTGCGCCAGCGGGTCAGCCGCGGGCTGGCGCGGTTGCGCCGAGACATGACGGAGGGACAGCGATGAGCGACTACTTCGAACGGATCGAGCGCCAGCTGGTGGCGCGCGTGGAGGCGGGCGCCCCGCGCGCGTGGCGGCTGCCACGGCCGCGCTGGGAGCTCCTCGGCCCGGCGCTCGCGGTGGCGGTGGTGATCGCCGTCGCGGTGGTGTTCCTCAGCCTGCCACGCAGCGGCGGACGGTTGACGCCGTCCGTCTCGCCGCCCCGGCCGCAGCTCGTTCTGCGGATCGCCGGTGTACCGTCGCCAACCGCGGTGTCGCGAACGGCGAGCGCGTACGCACAGCGCGTTCACTTGGTGTTCCCGCACGCCCGTGTACGCCGGGCCGGGTCGACCGTGTCGGTGAGCGGGGTCCGACCCCGCGCCCGCGGCGAGCTGGTCGCGCTGGCCGGCCGGGGCGGGCTGAGGATGTACGACTGGGAGGCGTCGGTCGTGCTCGCCCCCGGCCGTACGGCGGCGGCCGGGCTCACGCGTCAGGGCGCGCGGGCGCTGCTCGTCAGCCAGGGTTCTGGCACCGCCTCACCCGGGAGCATCGGCGCGGAGTCACGCCGCGCGGCCGAGCGCGCCGGGCGCGGCGTCACCGTTGTGGGAGCGATCGGGGGTGGCGGGTACTACGCGCTGCGCGGTGCCCCGGTGCTGACCAGCGCCGACGTCGACATCGCGGCGGTTGGCCGCGACGCGGGCGGCCAGCTGGCCGTCGAGCTGACGCTCACGGGGACCGGCCAGCGGGCGTTTCAGCGGCTCACGGCGGGGGTTGCGCTGCGCGGCAGCGTGGACAGCACGCTCAGCCGGAAGCTGTATCAGCACTTCGCGATTGTCGTGGGCGACCGGCTGCTCAGCGTGCCGTACGTCGACTTCCAGCAGTATCCGGATGGGGTGCTTGGCGACCGCGCCGAGATTGCCGGCTCGTTCACGCCGGTCCAGGCCCGGGAGCTCTCAGTGGAGATCGCCACCGGCCCGCTGCCGGCCACGCTGCGGGCTCAGCCGTAACGGGCGATAGCGTCGTTCAGGCTGACCGTGGGGGACGCGCGCCGCGAGGCGGGCAGGGTGCACGTCGCGCGGTACTGCGCCGCGCCGTCGGTGGATGCCCACGACGCCGACCGTGCCCGTGCACTGCAACCCGGCCGGGTCGATCAGGTACGGGAACCGTCGCTCCCGTCGCTGGGGCGGCCAGGATCGCTGGCGCCGTTGTCCGCACGGCCGTGAGACTACCCCGGCTGGGCGGCGTCGGCGGGCGCGTCCGGGGAGCTTCGCTTTTAGAACGGCGCTCCGAACGAGCACACCGTGATCGGCGTCGCCGTGGCAGGGTCGAGCGCGTTCTGGACGAGGTGCCAGACGTTCGTGTCGTACGCCTCGCCGATGTGGCCGACCGGATCGAGCGGGCACGAGCCCTGCACGTACTCATTGGTGACGCCGGGCTCCTGAACGAACGCCGTCGAGGTGGGGGTGACGAGCTCGTCCGTGCGCGAGGCGATGATCGTGTACGTCACGCCGGTCTGGGCGATCGGGCCGTTGTCGAGCGTCTCGACGGCCGGGCCGTCGGGGCCGAGGTCGTTGCAGGCGGGGCAGCCGAACGCGGTCAGCGCCTGCCCGACCGCGGTGCGCTCCTGCGAACCGAACAGTGAGGCCAGGTCGTACAGCCCTGCGAACGTCGTGCCGTGGGTCGGCGGGGCGATCGCGACGACGCGGTCGATCCGGTCCGCGATGCCCTGTGTCTTGGTCACGTACAGCGACTGGAACGCGCCCTCGGAGTGGCCGACGAGGTCGACCTTGGCCGCCCTGGTCTCGGCCAGCACCTGTTCGACGAACTGCGCGATTTGCGGGGCGGA
>DASZLC010000033.1:0-5292 GCA_035552615.1 Solirubrobacteraceae bacterium | reverse complement strand
CCGTTTCGTGTGGCGGCGCTTGTGCGACTTCTTCGTGTGGTGCTTGGTGCGCTTCGTGGCCGAGCTCGACGCGGTCGTGCCCGGCATCGTCGGGCTGAGCATCGGGACGGTCGGTACGGGCGTGGTCGTGGTCGTCGTCGTCGTCGGCGTCGCGGTCGTGGTCGTCGTGGTCGGAGTGGTCGGCGTCGTCGAGGTAGCCGTCGTGGATGTCGACGTGGATGTCGACGTGGTCGTGGGCGACGTGGTCGTGGGCGACGTGGTCGTGGACGTGGACGTCGTGGTGGTCGACGCGCCCGCGATCGCCCCCGGCGTCGTCGGCGCCGTCGCGGTCGTCACGGTCGACGTTGTGTTCGCGGTCGGGGTCGTATCGGCGGTCGCCGCCGCCGCTCCGGAGCCCGCCAGCACTGCCGCGACGCCGGCCATCGCGGCGAGCCGGCGCCGAGCAGCGGTCCCAATCGTCCTCGTCGCACGTCGCATCGGCGCCCCACGATGGAGTGCCAGTCTGAGCGTTTCCCAAGAACGGACGAAGAAAAACCCGAGACTGTTATGCGCGGTCCGGGTGCGACGCGTCCGAGAACTCGCGCAGCTCGGCGGTGAGCAGGAACGCGGCCTGCTCGGCGATATCGACGGCGTTGTCGCCGATCCGCTCCAGGCAGCGAGCGATCAAGACGCAGTGCATGCCCAGCTCCAGCCGCTCGCTCGAGCCCTCGGCGTGGGCGGCCAGCTCAAAGATCCTGCGGTTCAGCTGGTCCAGACGGTCGTCGTCGGCATCGAGCTCGCGAGCTGTACGCAAGTCGCGGGTGCTAAAGGCGGTGGTCGCCTTGCGCAGCTGGGCGCTGGCCACTGCCGCCATCTCCGCCAGCTGCTCGGCCGCGTCGCTCGGGTCGTGCGTGTCCGGGTCGATCTCGGCCAGCTGCCCGGCGATCAGCCCGAACTGGTTGGCGATCAGGCCGGTGTGATGGGCCAGATCGATCATCGCCACCACGAGCCGCAGGTCGCCCGCCACCGGGGTCTGCCGCGCCGCGACGACGACGAGGTCGGTGTGAATCGCGTTCGCCCCGCTGCGCAGCGCCCGGCCGTCGTCGGCGATGGCCCCGATCCGGTGCGCCGACGGCGCCCGCACCGCCGCGGCGATCGTGGCCAGCGTGTTGGCCGCAGCCGCGAGGTGTCCGACGATGCGGCGCTCTAGGTCGACGAGCTGCTGGGCGAAGGCGGGTCGCACGCTCTTTACGCTACCCCAGAATCCGGTCGCTCAGCCCACGGCAGCCGCCGGCGCGGCGATGCCGAGCAGCTCGCGGGTCATGACCGCGAGCGTGCCGGGCTCCGGGCGCGCGGAGGGGTGCACCTCCAGCACGAGCGGGGCCGCGTGCCGCGCCACTATCGGCGCGATCTCCGCCCACGGAAGCGACCCGGCGCCCGGTGGAAGGTGCAGGTCGATCCGCTCCGGCTCGGCCCAGCCAGGTTGCGGCCGGGCGCCGAAGTTGTCGTGCAGGTGGAACACGAGCACGCGGTCGAGCATGGGCGCGATCAGCTCGGTCAGTGGGAGCCCGGCGCGATCGGCAGCGATGTGGGCGTGGCCGAGGTCGAGGCAGATCCCGACCTGCTCTGAGTCGAGCGCGTCGACGAGTTCGGCGACCACGGCGACGTCGTCGGCGAGGCACTCGCAGCCGGGGTAGGCCGGCGCGAGGTTCTCGAACGCAAGCTTCACTCCGAGCCGGGCGGCCCGGCCAAGCCGCCCGCGCAGCGAACGACGCTCGGCGGCGAGGCGCTCGCGCTGGCCGATGCCGGCCTGCGGCAGCCCCGCTCCGTGCAGGACGATCAGCTCGGCGCCCGCCACGGCGGCGTAGCGCAGGGCGCCGTCGAGCTGGGCGTCGTGCTCGGCGGTGCCGGCGATCAGGTCCACGGGCGCGTGCAGGATCAGGCGCAGTCCGGTCAGCCCGAGACGCTCGGCCAGTGCGCCGGCATGCGCGCTCACGAGCGCCTCGTCGGCCAGCACCGCCCCAGGCGCCGTCCACATCTGCAGGTGGGCGAAGCCGGCCGCCTCATAGGACTTCAGCCGCGGCGCGGCCGGCCACCACCCCGCGGGTTGGTCGATCCCCAGCCGCGGCACCGGCGTGACGGGCGTGATCGGGTCGTCGACCCGTGCCTGTCGGCGCTTGGCGGTGACGGCCATCACGGTGGAACATACGGACGCCCGCTCCGAGCGATGTTTCCGTCCCGTAACTGCGCAGGTTGATTGGCGCCGACTCGCCTCGTTGAAATCGGCCACGTGCGATTCCAACCAGGGCACCGAAATTCTTACAACGGGAGCGTCGCGCGTGTCTACGCTGCAACTCTCTCTCTGTGTGTGAGGGCCGGCCGCGCGCGGGGACGCGCGGCCGGTCAGCCTTCTTTAGGGCCCACTTCAGAATTACTGACGTTTTTGACGGCGTCTGGACGCGTCTGACGGGCGGCGGCGAACCTGCCGTACCCCCAGTACGACTTGGTTCGCCGCCACCCGCCAGCCACGCCCAGCCACTCGTCAAATTCCGCCACTAATTCTGGCGTGGGCCCTTACGTCGTCGGCGCCGAGTTGCTGGCCATCTCACGGAACAGGCCGGTGACGACGAACACCACCTGCTCGGCGATGTCCACCGTGTTGTCGCCGATCCGCTCCAGGCAGCGCGCCACCAAGATCATGAACATCCCCCACTCGCGCATGTCGAGGTCGTCGCCGATCTCGACAGCGCGCTTGAAGATCTCCCGGTTCAGGCGGTTGATCTCGGCGTCCTGATTGACGAGGTCCTGGGCGAGCTCGACGTTGCGACTGGCGAACGCCTCCTTGGCCTGGGAGACCTGCGAGCGGGCCAGGTTGCCCATCCGCTCGATCGCGTCGAGGATCTCCTTGTCCTTCGGCGACTCGTAGCCCGACAGCGGAACGAGCTTGGCGACGTTCACGCACTGGTCGCCCATCCGCTCGATGCAGCGGATCGCGTGCAGCAGCGCCGCGACGATGCGCAGATCGGTGGCCACAGGCGCCTGACGGGCCAGCAGCGACAGGATGCCCTGGTGAACCTCCAGGTAGCGCCCGTCGATCCGGTCGTCGTCGGCCACGACCATCGAGGCGAGCTCGACGTCGGAGTAGCTGAGCGACTCCAGCGCGCGATCGAGCTGGGCGATGACGAGATCGAGTCCACCCAGCGTCTGTGTCTCCAGCTCCTTCAGCGACTCACGGAACTGGTGACGAGTCTCCTGCATGGAAGCCTCCCTCTAGCCGAATTTGCCCGTGACGTAGCGCTCGGTGCGTTCGTCTGAGGGATTCGTGAACATCTCGGTCGTCGGCCCGTGCTCCACGACCAGGCCGTCGAGCATGAACACGGTCGAGTCGGCGACCCGCGCGGCCTGCTGCATGTTGTGGGTCACGATCACGATCGTGTAGCGCTCCTTCAGCTCGTCGATCAGCTCCTCGACCTTCAGCGTCGCGACCGGATCCAGCGCCGAGCACGGCTCGTCCATCAGGATCACCTCGGGCCCGACGGCCACGGTCCGCGCGATGCACAGGCGCTGCTGCTGGCCGCCGGACAGCCCGATGCCCGGCGCGTTCAGGCGGTTCTTGACCTCTTCCCACAGCCCGACCGAGCGCAGCGCCTTGTGGACCGTCTCGCGCAGGTCGCTGCCGCGCTGGCCCGTCAGCCGCAAGCCAGCGGCGACGTTGTCGAAGATCGACATGGTCGGGAACGGGTTCGCCTTCTGGAAGACCATTCCGATCAGCCGCCGCACGGCCGTGACGTCGACGCCGGCGGCGTACAGGTCGAGATCGTCCAGCTTGACGGCACCGGTGGCGCGCGCGCCGGGGATCTCCTCGTGCATCCGGTTGATGCAGCGGACCATCGTCGACTTGCCGCATCCCGAGGGTCCGATGATCGCCGTCACCTCGTTGGGGGGGAAGGAGATGTCGATCCCCTTCACCGCCTCATTGGCGCCGTAGTAGGCGTGCAGGTCGCTGACGTTGACGGCATGCCCTTCGGCCGTGCGGGCTCTCGTCGCCTCTCGGGGAGGCGCTGTCTCGGTCTGTTCCGATGGTCCCTTCGCATCGGGCATCTTCGTCGGGTCCTTGCTCGTGGTTCCGTCAGGGATCATGCCATGCGGCTCCTTCGTGAGATCGCTCTGGCGAGCAGGTTGAGGATCAGGACAATCGCGACGAGCGTCAGTGCGGCGCCCCATGCGCGTGCGATCACCGCCGGCTCGGGGCTGTGGATGTCGTTGTAGATCTGCACCGGAAGCGTGTTCATCAGCGTGTTCGGGTTGCCGGTCGCCGTCATCGTGTAGGAGACGGTGAACAGCAGCGGCGCCGTCTCGCCCATCCCGCGCGCCACCGCCAGCAGCGAGCCGGTCACGAGCCCCGACGCCGACGTCGGCAGCACCACGCGGGTGATCACCCGCCAGCGTGGCGAGCCGAGCGCGAGCGCCGCCTCTCGCAGGCTGCTCGGGACCAGCAGCAACACGACCTCGGAGGAGCGTATGACGATCGGCAGCATCAGCAGCGTCACGGCGAGCGCCCCCTTCCAGCCGGCGAAGCCGCTGCCCCCGACCTTCGAGACCACGAGCACGATGTAGATGAACAGCCCGAACACGATCGACGGCACGCCGGTCATCACGTCGACGAAGTACCGCACGACGTTCGCGAACAGGCTGTCCTTGCCGTATTCGGTCAAATACAGGGCGACGGCGATCCCAACGGGGATCGCGATCGCGCTGGCGATCCCGATCAGCTCCAGCGTGCCGAAGATGGCGCTGCGGATGCCGCCGTGGTTGCCGAAGAAGTTGCCGTTCGGATCGGTCGTGAAGAAGTTGCTCGTCCACTGGCCGGCACCCTTGTGGATCAGGTAGTAGATGACCAGCACGAGCGGGATCAGCGCGATCCCCGTCGCCGTCCACAGCACCCCGCGCATCGCGCGGTCGGTGGCCCGCCGCCGGGCGCTGATCTGCGGCAACTGCGTGATGGCGCTCATTGCCCGCCCCCGCTGACCGCCACCGCCACCTCGCCACCGCCGGCCGTCCGCGAGCCGTGCGTGCCGCGGGTCACGAACCAGCGGGCGAGGATGTTGACGATCAGCGTCAGGATGAACAGCACCAATCCGGCCGCGAACAGGGCCGAGGAGTGGAGCGGGTCGTTGGCGGCCTCGCCGAACTCGTTGGCGATCACCGCCGCGAGCGTGTACCCCTGGCTGAAGATGTGGCTGCCGAGGTTGTCGGCGTCACCGATCACCAGCACGACGGCGATCGTCTCGCCGATCGCCCGGCCGAGCCCGA
>DASZLC010000032.1:0-12449 GCA_035552615.1 Solirubrobacteraceae bacterium | reverse complement strand
GCTGCCGCAGATCGAGCATGTCGTCGTGCTGATGATGGAGAACCACTCCTACGACAACCTGTTCGGGATGCTCGGGCGCGGCGACGGCCTGACCCGGCGCGCCGGTGGGCCGCCGACGAACAGCAACCCGTACGCCAACGGCGCGCCGCAACGCGCCTTCCACATGCCGACGACCTGCCAGCTGGACGGCAAGCCGAGCCAGGAGTGGAAGCAGGCGCACATCCAGTACGACGGCGGGCGCAACGACGGCTTCGTTATCTCCGGCAGCGGCCCGGTCGCGATGGGCTACTGGGACGGGAACGACCTTCCGTTCACCTACGACCTGGCCACCCGCTTCCCGGTGGGCGACCGCTGGTTCTGCAGCCTGCTCGGCCAGACCGACCCGAACCGCCGGTACCTGATCGCGGGAACCTCGATGGGGATGACCGACGACATCCCGCTGCTCCAGCAGGACGCGGCGCTGGCGCTCTCTCCACCGCATGGGACGATCTTCGACCGGCTGAACTCCCACGGGATCAGTTGGGAGGAGTACTACGTGCAGTACCCGACGATCACCGACGCGACGATGGAGCTCTACCCGGCCGCCGATGAGTTGTTCGAGCTAACCCACGGCAAGCCGATCTCCGGCTTCTTCAGCGCTGCCGCGGCGGGCACGCTGCCGCAGTTCACCTTGCTCGACCCCAACTACAGCACCCAGTCGCAGGAGAACCCGCAGAACATCGTCGTCGGCGAGGCGTTCCTCGCCTCGGTGGTGACCGCGCTCGGTGCCTCGCCGAACTGGCCGCACACGGTCCTGATCATCACCTACGACGAGCACGGCGGCTACTACGACCACGTGGCGCCGCCGGCCGCGCTCGCGCCCGACAGCGTGCAGCCGATCGTCCAGCAGAACGAGTCGAAGTACGAGGGCTTTCGCCGCTACGGCTTCCGGGTGCCGTCCGTCGTCGTCGGCCCGTACGCCAAGCCCGGCCACGTCTCCAGCGTGGTCTACGACCACGCCTCGATCCTCGCCTTCGTCGAGCGCAAATGGAACCTGCCGGCGATGACCTACCGCGACGCCAACGCCAACGACCTCACCGATTTCCTCGACCTCGATGCGCTGGCCGCCGGCCAGCCGACGTTCCCCGAGCTGCCGGCGCTCGCCGCGGCCGGCGAGAACGCCCAGACGGTGCTCTGCTCGAGCACCGGCGCGGGCACGATCCCGCCGCCGGCACCGGCCACCCCACCCCCCGCCACCCCGGGGAAGCTGCTCGTCCGCGACCTCGGCGTCAACCACCGGCGCCGGGCGTTGCTGATCGAGCTGCGCGCCGCCTCGGGCAGGCTCGCCGACGTGGAAGTCGAGCTCCGTCGCGGACGTACGCTGGTCGCCCGCCGGCGCGTCGGCGACATCGGTGTGGCGGGTCGCACGACGGTCCTCCGCGCCGGCCGCCACGCCCCGGCGGAGGGCCGCTACACGCTGCTTGTCACCGAGCGCGGGACGACGATCCTGCGGCGCTCGATCCGCGTCCGCTGACCCCCGGCGAGCGCGCCCACAGCACGCTGCTTGCTAGGATCGACGGCCCCCGCGGCTGTGGTGAAACTGGTATACACGCAGCGTTCAGGTCGCTGTGCTCGCAAGGGCGTGGAGGTTCGAATCCTCTCAGCCGCATTAGGGTGCGTGGTTCCACGCCGCGATCACCTGGGTCGAGCGCTCGAACCCGAGCACGCTGATCGTGCCCGCGCCGAGCGTCAACCGTGCGCCGGCCATCACGTCCATCTCGATCCACCGGGCGGCCAGCACGCGCAGGACGTGACCATGCGCGAACAGCGCGACGTTGCCACCGGCCTCGCGGGCGCGGGCGATCACGCGCTCGGTCCGCGCCGCCACCTGCGCCGGGGACTCGCCGCCGGGACAGCCATCGCGCCACAGCAGCCAATCGGGACGCTTCTCCCAGATCTGAGGCGAGGTCAGGCCCTCATACTCGCCGTAGTTCCACTCGACCAGATCAGGGCACAGCACCGCGTGGTCGCCCAGGCCGGCCAGCTCGCACGTCTCGCGCGCTCGCCGCAGCGGGCTGCACAGCACGAGCGCGAACGTGCGCTTGGCCAGGAGCGGCGCCAACTCCGCGGCGCGCTGACGCCCTGACTCGATCAGGGGCAGGTCGGTACCGCTCGTGTGCTGCCCGGACTCGCTCCACTCGGTGGCGCCGTGCCGGACGATCACGATTTCATGGCTCACCGCTGCCGTCCTCGAGCTCGTAGCGAGCCAGCAGCGCAGCGCCCAGCACCCCGGCGTCGGCGCCGTGCCGCGCGAGGCGAATCCGCGTCGCGCCGCCGAGCCCGGGCACGACGTACCCGCGCGCGACCCGCTCCGCCGGTGCGAGCATCAGGTCACCGGCGCGAGCCGCGCCACCGCCGATCACCACCTCCTCGGGGTCGAAGGTGTTGATCGCGTTGGCGATGCCGATGCCGACGCGCTGCCCCCAGATCTCGACGATCCGCAGCGCGGCCGGATCGCCGTCATGCGCCGCTTGGACGGCGTCGGGACCGAGCACCGGCAGGCCGGCCGCGTGCAGACGCCCGAGCTCGGAGCGCGGGTGCAGGGTGGCGCTCTGCGCGGCGAGCCGGTCCAGGGCGTGGCCGGCAGCGACGAACTCCAGCGACCCGGGCTGCGGGAAGCCCATCGGAGTCGGGACAGCGCCGGCCAGATCGAGCCCGACGATCGTGTGACCGAGCTCCCCCGCCCCTCCGGTCGCGCCGCGGTAGATGCGACCGCCGAGCACGAGGCCGCCGCCGACGCCGGTGCCGATCGTCAGCATCACGAGGTTGCGCGCGGTCAGCGTCAGCTCGGCGTCGTGCGCCTCGGCCAGCGCCGCGACGGTCGCGTCGTTGTCGACGAACACGGGAACGCCGAGCCGGCGGCCGAGCACCTCGCGCAGCGGCACGTCGACGAGCGGGATGTTCACCGACGAGACGACGCGCCCGGTGGCGAACTCGACGACCGACGGCACACCGATGCCGACCGCGTCGAAGCCGTCGCCGACGGTTCGCACCATCGACACGAGCTGGTCGAGCAGCTGCTCGGAGCTGCCGAGCTGGGTCGGCTGCTGGTGGCACTCGCCCAGCGTCCCGCCGCGGAGCTCCGACACGGCGACCTTCGTCCCGCCGAGGTCGATCCCGACCACGGCGGTCATAGTCGCGAGGCGGCGGCGGCGTCGGTGAGCAGCGTCACGCGATCGCTCAGCGACGGCACCAACGTCGAGGGCAGGTGCGGCGTCGGTGCGACTCCGGCGCCGAAGACGCGGGCGACGATCTCGGCCTTACCCTCGCCCTCCACGAGAAACACGATCCGCTGCGCCGAGGCGATCGCCGGCAACGTGAGCGTGACGCGCGGGATGAACGGCTCCAGGCCGGACATCGGAACACCCACGACGAGACGGTCGCGCTCGTCCAGCGTCGGCTGGTCGGGGAACAGCGACGCCGTGTGACCGTCGGGACCGATGCCGAGCAGCAGCAGATCGAGCGGCGGCGGCCCGGCCGATCGGAGCGCCGTCTCGTAGCGCTCGGCCGCCGCCTCGGGGCCGAGCTCGCCCTCGATCCGGTGCACGACGACGGCGCCGGCAACATCCCCGATCCGCTCGAGCAGCGCCTCTTTGAACATGCGGTAGTTGGAGCGCTCGTCGTCGGGACCGACACACCGCTCGTCGCCGAACCACACGTGGGCGCCACGCCACGCCTCCGGCTCGGCGGCTGCCAGCTCGTAGGCGCGTTTCGGCGTCGAGCCGCCGGACATCACGGCGTGGCCGCGCCGGCGGGCGACGTCCAGCAGCAGCTCGGCGCACGCCTCCGCCGGGTCCTGCACTATTTCGATCGAAACACTCATCGTGGGCACAGTTCCCGCGCCGCCTCCAGCGCCGGCCCGTAGGTGACGTCGCGCAGCAGCGCCTGGCGGACGCCCTCGCCGAGGATTCCGCCCTCTCCGCGCGATGCGCCGAGGATCTGCCAACGCAGTTCGCGTCCGTCGTCGAAGCTCTCTGTGGCCTGCAGCCCGCCCGGGGCTCGCTGCAACGACATCGCGATCGGGTGCTCGCCGTCGCACGCCAGCGCTACCTTGGCCAGGCCCGGCGCCTCCTGCGGCGCCGGCGTCAGGCGGATCCCGAGCTCGCCCCCGGGACGCATCGCGCTTCCGCTCAGCTGCTGGCCAGGCTCCTCGGTCAGCGGTCGCACCCGCCAGCCGAGCCGGGAGGCGAGCCAGCCGCTCAGCAGCAATGCGCTGGCGCGCGACTCGCCGCGATGATCGATCGACAGCCCGGCCGCCTGGCGCAACAGTCGGCGGCGCTCGGTCCCGTCGAAGCTGGCGGCGAGTCGCTCGCGCCACGGGGTCGTGCGCAGCCAGGCGAGATCCACGACGTACACGGACTCCAGCAGACGCGAGATGCGCGCCAGCGCCTCGGCGGGCTCCAGCAGATCGTCGGAGTCGACGAGCATCACGTCGATCATCTCGAGCAGCGCCGTCACCGCTTCGTCGTGTCCGTTGGGGCACCACAGGACCGTCGGCAGCTCGGACACGAGCACGGGGTCGATGATCGTGTCGATCCGCGAGAGATGGCCGGGCCCGAGATCGATCTCGACCCGCTCCCGCATCGGACCGGCGCCGCCGTCTGACGACTCCTCGTAGGACAGCAGCGCCTTCGCGTCGATCGTCGTGCGCCCCTGCTGCACCGAGCACAGCACCGTGCGTGACGCGTGGTAGCGCCCGACGCGGTCGAGGCGGTTCGCCGTCTCCCCCTTCCAATCGCGCTCGACGATCACCACCAGGTTCAGCACCCGCGCCGGCGCCAGTCGGTTGTTGGCGACGTGCCGGTCGTGCAGCAGCCGCCGCAGCGCCGCGTCGATTGCATCGGGACTCGTGTCGCGCTCCGACCAGAAGTCCTCGACCTGCGCGGCCGGACTCACAGGCGCCTCCAGCGACGCTCTCCGCCCAGCAGCGCCTCGGCCTCGACGGGACCGGCCGAGCCGGCCGGATACTGGGCGAGCGGAATCGCCGGATCCTCGCGCCAGGCGGTGAGGATCGGATCGATGATCCCCCACAGCGCCTCGATCTCGTCGTTGCGGGTGAACAGCGTGGCGTCACCGCGCATCGCGTCGAGAATCAGGCGCTCGTAGGCCTCGGGCGACTCTGAGAGGAACGAGGTGCCGTAGCGGAACTCCATGTTCACCGGGCGGATCCGCATCAGGCTCCCCGGGATCTTCGCCCCGAGCGATACCGACACACCCTCGTCGGGCTGCAGCGTGAGGATGATCTTGTTGGCCTGCACCCCGACCGAGCCGGAGCTCCGGAAGGCGAGATGCGGCACCGGCTTCAGGATCACCGCGATCTCCGTCACCTTGCGTGCCAGGTTCTTGCCGGTGCGCAGGTAGAACGGCACGCCCGCCCAGCGCCAATTGGAGACGTGCAGCCGGAGCGCCACGTACGTCTCGGTACGCGAGTCCGGAGCGACTCCGGGCTCGTCGTGGTAACCGGGACGTGCGGAGCCGCCGACGACGCCCGCCGTGTACTGGCCCCGCACCGACATCGTCGGCACCTCCGCCAGCGTGGGTGGGACGATCGCCTCCAGCACCTTCAGCTTCTCGTCGCGCAGGCGGTTGGCCTCGAACGCCGCCGGTGGCTCCATCGTCAGCAAAGCCAGCAGCTGCATCATGTGGTTCTGGACGAGGTCGCGCAGCGCGCCCGCGCCCTCGTAGTAGCCGGCGCGGGTGCCGATCCCGATGTCCTCGGCGGCCGTGATCTCGACGTGGTCGATGAAGTTGCGGTTCCACACCGGCTCGAACAGCGCGTTGGCGAAGCGCAACGCCATCAGGTTCTGCACCGTCTCCTTGCCGAGGTAATGGTCGATCCGGAACACCTGGGACTCGTCGAAGTAGGCGAGCACCTCGGCGTTCAGCCGCCGCGCCGAGGCGAGGTCGTAGCCGAACGGCTTCTCGATCACCACGCGCGTCTCGGCGTGGTCGCAGTGGTGCAACTCGACCCGCCCGAGGTTGCCGCAGATGATCGGGAAGAACTCGGGGGCGGTCGACAGGTAGAAGACGCGGTTCAGCTGTTCGCCGTGGCGCTCGTCGAGCTCGTCGAGGACCGAGGCGAGCTTCTCGTAGCCGGTGGGATCGTCGAACGCGCTCGACACGTAGCGGGTCCCGGCGAGCAGGCCGGCGAGGACGTCGGGGTCGGGCGACCGGCGACTGTAGCGCTCGATCGAGTCGCGCACGATCGCCTGGTAGGCGTCGTCAGGCTGGTCACGCCGGGAGACCCCGACCAGCTCGAAGTGCTCGGGCAAGGCGCCTTCGTGGGCGAGGTTGTACAGCGCCGGCAGCAGCTTGCGGTGGGCGAGGTCGCCGGTGGCGCCGAAGATCACCAGCGCCGTCGGGCCGACCGGCAACCGCTCCAGTCCTTCGACCAGCGGGTTGTCCAGCTCGTGCACTTCGATGTCGAGCGCCATCGGCCGCTATCGCTCGAGCAGTGAGCGACCGACCTCGGCCACGTGCTCGGCGGTGATGTCGAAATGCTTGTACACCTGGTCGGCCGGGCCTGACTCCCCGAACGTCTCCATCCCCACGAAGCAGCCGTCCTCGCCGATCCACTTGTCCCAGCCGAGCGGGCTGGCGGCCTCAACAGCGATCCGGGCGCGGCACGAGGCGGGTAGCACCGATTCGCGATACGCCTCGTCGGCGTGCGTGAAGGTGTCCATGCACGGCATCGAGACGACGCGGACGCGGACGCCCTCCAGCGCCTTGGCGGCGTCGAGGCAGAGCGACACCTCTGACCCGGTGCCGATCAGGATCAGCTCGGGGTCGCCACCGTCGGCATCCTTCAGGACGTAGGCGCCGCGCTCGATCGCGTCGTCGGGGATCGCGGCCGGGTCGAGGATCGGCAGGTTCTGACGGCTCAGCGCAAACGCCGTCGGCGCCTGCAGCTCGCGCAGCGCGAACCGCCACCCCAGCGCCGTCTCGTTGGCGTCGGCGGGCCGCACCACGTTCAGCCGCGGCACGGCGCGCAGCGCGGCGAGCTGCTCGATCGGCTGGTGGGTCGGGCCGTCCTCGCCGAGCCCGATCGAGTCGTGCGTGTAGACGAAGATCGTCGGCAGCTTCATCAGCGCCGCCAGCCTGATCGCGCCCTTCATGTAGTCCGAGAAGGTGAGGAAGGTGCCGCCGAAGGCGCGGAACCCGTGGAGGGTGAGCCCGTTCAGCGCCGCGCCCATGCCGTGCTCGCGGACGCCGAAGTGGAGGATCCGCCCGGCGTACTCGTGCGGGAGCACGTCGCCGCCGCCGTCGATGTCCGTGTTGTTCGATGTCGACAGGTCGGCCGAGCCGCCGATCAGCTGTGGCACGGCCTTGGCCGCCCACTGGATCGTCTTGCCCGACGCGGCGCGTGTGGCGATCGGCTTCTCGGAGGGATCGAAGCGCGGGACGTCGGCATCCCAGCCCTCGGGCATCGCGCCGGCGTCGATCAGCTGGAGCAACGCCGCCTGCTCGGGGAAGTCGGCCTTGAACGCCGCGAAGCGCTCCTCCCACTCGGCCTGCAGCTCGCCGCCGCGTCCGATCGTGCCCTCGCGGAAGTGCGCGAGCGCCTCGTCGGGGACGTAGAAGTGCTTGTCGGGGTCCCAGCCGTAGGCCTCCTTGGTAAGGCGGATCTCGTCCTCGCCGAGCGGGGATCCGTGCGCCTTGTAGGAGTCCTGCTTGTTGGGCGAGCCAAACCCGATGTGCGACTGCACGACCACGAGCGACGGTCTGTCGGTCACCTCCATCGCCTCGCGTGCCGCCGTCTCGATCCGGTCGATCGACAGGTCGTGGCCGATGTTGTCGACGTGCCAGCCATAGGCCTCGTAGCGCTGGCCGACGTCCTCTGAGAACGCCAGCGATGTCGGTCCCGCGAGCTGCACCTTGTTGTCGTCGTAGAAGACGATCAGCCGGCCGAGACCGAGGTGGCCGGCCAGCGAAGACGCCTCGGAGGCCACGCCCTCCTGCATGTCGCCGTCGGAGGCGATCACGAACGTGTGATGGTCGACGATCTCGTGTCCAGGACGGTTAACGCGCGCCGCCAGCATCCGCTCGGCGAGCGCCAGCCCCACCGACATCGACAGCCCCTGTCCGAGCGGGCCGGTGGTCGCCTCGATCCCGGGCGAGTCCTTGCGCTCCGGGTGCCCGGCCGTCGGCCAGCCGAGCTGGCGGAAGTGCTCGATGTCCTCCAGCGTCATCGGGTAGCCGCTGAGGAACAGCGAGGCGTAGAGCAGCATCGACGCGTGGCCGGCCGACAGGATGAAGCGATCGCGATCGATCCAGTCGGGGTCCTTGGGGTTGTGGCGCATGACCCGCGCGTACAGCGTGTAGGCGACCGGCGCCAGGCCCATCGGCGCCCCGGGATGCCCGGAGTTCGCCTTCTGGACGGCGTCCATCGCCAGCGTGCGGATCGTGTCCACGCAGAGCTGGTCGAGCTGTGAGCTTGTTTCGGTCGCTGTCATCGATTAGCTGGCCTTTCGCTCAGGGGGCACTTCCGCGGAGAATAGACCGAAGGGAACCCCGGTAAACGTCGTTGTCTGTGAACCCACCGTGGGCGCTGCGGTCACCCGAACAGCACCCCGTAGCGCTCGTACTCCTCGACCGGCACCCGGCGGACCTCGGCCACGGCATCGGCGAGCGCCACCAGCGTGATCTCTGTGGCATGCAGGGCGGTCATCATGCCCCACTCCCCCGCGTGCGCGGCGTCGATCGCCGCCAGACCGAGCCGCGTGGCCAGCACCCGGTCGAACGCCGACGGGGTGCCGCCACGCTGGACGTGCCCGAGCACGGTGGCGCGCGTCTCAAAGCCGGTGCGCGACTCGATCTCGCGCTCCAGCGCGTGCCCGATCCCCCCGAGCCGGGGATGGCCGAACTCGTCCTCGCCGCTGGACCCCAGCGTCATCTCGGTCCCGGCCTGGGGAGTGGCGCCCTCGGCCACGACGACGATCGAGAAGTAGCGCCCACGGCCGTGGCGGCGGCGGATCAGATCGCACACGTTCTCGATGTCGAACGGGATCTCGGGGATCAGGATCACATCGGCGCCGCCGGCGATCCCGGAGTGCAGCGCGATCCAGCCGGCGCTACGCCCCATCACCTCGACGACCAGGATCCGGTTGTGCGACTCGGCGGTCGTATGCAGGCGGTCGATCGCCTCGGTGGCGATCTGCAAGGCGGTGTCGAAGCCGAACGTGACGTCGGTCGCCCCGAGATCGTTGTCGATCGTCTTCGGGACGCCGATCACGTTCAACCCGTCACCGTTCAGCCTGCTGGCCGCGCCGAGCGTGTCCTCGCCGCCGATTGCGATCAGCCCGTCGAGCGCGTTCTCGTCAAACGTGCGCCGGACCGCCGCCACGCCGTCCTCGCGCTTGTAGATATTGGTCCGGGAGCTGCCGAGAATTGTTCCGCCGCGGTGCAGGATCCCGCGCGTCGACTCCAGCGTCAGCGGCTCGAAGTTGTCCTCCAGCACCCCGCGCCAACCGTCCTGGAAGCCGAGCAGCTCATCCCCGTAGGCATCGATCCCCTTGCGCACGACGGCGCGAATGACCGCGTTCAGTCCCGGGCAGTCGCCCCCACCGGTGAGCAAGCCGATCCGCATCGAATGCGGATCCTACGGGCGATCGCAAACTACACTTGTGTAACCTTGGTCGCGTGCAGTTGCCGCGCCCGAATCGCAGCACGATTGCTCTTGGAACCGGGGGCGCCCTCGCCGTGGCGGCCGGCGGCGCGCTCCTGCAGCGTCGCCACCTGGCGTCGATCGCCGCCGATCCGCTGAACGAGCGGTTGAGCGCGCCGCCGCACGGGCGTCCGCTGCGCGTGCGCTCACCCGACGGGACGACCCTGCACATCGAGATCTTCGGCGAGGACGGCGCTCCAGCGATCATCCTGGCGCACGGCTGGACCGAGCAGTTGAGCTACTGGACGCTCGTGGTGCCGCGGCTCGTCGAGCGCGGCTTCCGGGTGGCGGCCTACGACCTGCGCGGTCATGGCCAGAGCTCGGAGGCCGCCTCAGGTGACTATTCCGTGGCGCGCTTCGGCGACGACCTCGAGGCCGTGATCGGCGTCGTCTGCGCCGACGGCGAGCGCCCGCTCGTCGCCGGGCACTCGCTTGGGGCGATGTCGATCGTCGCTTGGGCCGAGCACCACCAGGTGTCGGCCCGCGTGCGGGCGGCGGCGCTGCTGAACACCGGCGTCGGCGCGCTGATCGCCGAGAGCCTGATCGTCCCGGTCCCGTGGCTGGCCCAGGCGCTGAACCGCACCCCGTTGTCCAAGGGGGTTTTGTCCGCGCGCGGCGGGGTGCCGAAGTTCTCGACGCCGATCAGCAGCGCGATGGTCCACTACACCGCGTTCGGGCCAACCGCGACGCCGGCGCTGGTGGCGTTCTACGAGCGGATGCTCGTCGCCTGCCCTCCGGACGTCCGCGCCGGCGTCGGGCTGGCGCTGACCGAGATGGATCTGAACCACGCGGTGCCGCAGCTAACCGTCCCGACGCTCGTCATGGCCGGAGCCAACGACCGCCTCACTCCACCCGTGCACGCCGAGCGGATCGCCGCCGCGCTGCCCGACCTGCACCGCCTGATCGTGCTGCCGCAGACCGGCCACATGGGTCCGTTGGAGCGGCCGGCCGAGGTCGCCGAGGCACTGCTGGCGCTGGCCGAGCGCACCGCCGCCCCCGCCGGCGCCGCCGTCGTCGTCTGAACGAGCCTCGCGGTCGGCTCACGTCGCCGCCGCCGGGGACCGCTCGCCGGTTGCAAACGTGTGGGAAAGGGTATGCAAATACCGTGCCCGAGATTGGTTATCGCCACGCGGGGGAATGCTCCATGTTCATGGGAGCACACCTCACGTCACTCGACTCCTGCAAGCTCTTGCAGGAGGACCCCGACCTCGGCGACGATCTCCCCTCCGACCGCCGTCAGCAGGCGACCGAAGAGCTCGTCACCTCGTGTCTGCGCCTGGGGCCCGGCGCCTGGAAGCTGCCCGACCCCGATCCCGACCCTGGATCGATCGGGCTCCTCGTGCTGGAGGGCGTGCTGTTGCGTCACGTCGAGATCGACGGTCGGTTCGGCCTCGAGCTACTCGGCGAGAGCGACATTGTGCGCCCCTGGCAGGGTGCCGACGCGCCGATGCTGGACCTGCGCTCGGAGTGGTCGGTGCTCAGCCCCGCTCGCCTGGCCTGGCTCGACAGCCGCAGCGCTCGCGTGCTCGCGCGCTACCCGGAGATCACCAACCGCCTGTTCGAGCGGCTGGTGCGACGCTCGCGGCACCTGGTGACGAACATGGCGATCGTCCACCAGCCTCGCGTCGACACCCGCCTGCACCTGCTGCTGTGGCACCTGGCCGGCCGCTGGGGCCGCGTCCGGCGGGACGGGGTCGTGCTCCCGCTGAAGCTCACCCACGCGCTGCTCGCCGATCTCGTTGCCGCGCGCCGGCCGACCGTCACGAGCGCGTTGTCGGACCTCGCACGGCGCGGTCTCGTGCGCCAGACCGACGAGGGCTGGATGCTGTTTGGCCAGACCCCGGCGCTCGGCGACGGCGAGCCCGTCGCGCCGCCCCCGCCGCACCGTCTCGCCTACGCCAACGGCCTGCGCCCGTAGCCGTCACCTCAGTCGCGCGACGATCACCGCCGGGGTCGTCGGATGCGTCGTGCCGCCGAGCGGCTCGGCGGTGACCAGCACCGCGCTGGCGTTCTTCAGGCTGGCCGGCACGGCGACCGCCGCCCGCCCCGAGGAGTTCACGTCGAACAGAGCGCTCGTGGCGAGCGGCGGGCGTCCAGAGCGGGCCACCCACACCTCGTAGATCTTGCCGCCCGCAGGCGCGGGAAGGTGCTCGGCGACGAGCTCGGGCGTGCCGCTGCCAACCCGCAGGCTCACACGGGGCGGCGGGGAAGGTGACGCTGGCGCGGTAGACGCGCGTTGCGATGCGCGTGGGTCCGCTGGAGACGGCGATCACGATCACGATGGCGACGGCGGCCACGCACAGCACGCCGGCGAGTGCGGGCGCGCCGGAGATCCATGAGCGTGGCGCGCGGCGTGGCGCTGCGCCCCGCCGGGCGTCGGCGCGTACATCGGCGAGTACGCGCCGTCGAAGCTGGCGCGGAACGGCGAGCGGCGGCGCGCTCAGCGGCAGTGCGGCCGCGGTCGACTCCATGCGCCCGAGCTCGGCGCGGCATGGCTCACAGGCTTCCAGGTGGGCCCGCAACGCGCGCGCCTCATCGTCGTCCAGCGCTCCGAGCGCGTACGCCGCGACATCATCGGCGCGGTCGCATGCCGACGCCGGGTCACGCTCGGTCATTGCGCCAGCTCATGCAGGGATAGTCGCAACTTGCTCAGGCCCAGTCGCATCCGCCCCTTCACCGTCCCGGGCGCTAGCTCCAGCATCTCGGCGATCTGCAGGTGGGTGAATCCGCCGAAGTAGGCGAGCTC